>NZ_KQ236688.1:0-326403 GCF_001183545.1 Cellvibrio sp. pealriver | reverse complement strand
GCCCCCCGCCAGGAAATTGCCAATTTCCAACCATCAGACCAACCCGTTAACCAGCGTATTGTCGCATTGCGTTATGCCTTCCTGCGCGCAGAAGAATTAGGTACCACCGAAGTACAGGGAAGTGAAGGTTATTGGAATATTTTTCGGGAGACGCTCGAACCACTATTGCCAACAACAATCGAGCCCACCGAGTCATACACAAGCGAGAATAACGAAGAACTGGAGATGTATAAAAAACGGGTAGAAAATCTGGAAAAATTCAAGAAGCTATTTTTTGATCTAGAGAAGCGCTGGAATGAAGCCCAAGCCAATGCTCAGGGTTATTACAATGAGCTGTACGCTATGGCCGATAGTGTCGCAGACCGCGAGCAATATGAGCTGTTATTAGGGCAATACAGCAACAGCTATAACGATATTAGCCACTACATACAATCCACTAACTCTGCCCTCACTGGCCAACCGGTAGAAAACAAGACTATCAACATCATACGTCAGGATCCCCGTGCAGCCGAAGAAATTATGAAACTGCGCAATGTTGCGGCAGATCAATATCGCATCATCAACAATCTGCAGCGCCAGCTGGAAACAGCAGAAAGTGCGGAAGAAAAAGAACAAGTCATCAAGGAGCTTGAACAGCAGCTGCAACGGCAGATACGCTTTGTGCAGGAATCCGATACCTGTGTCCAATTGTTAGAGGAAGAACTGAACAAGGCTCACGAACAAATAGCAGAGCAGGCAAAATTATTAGGTAAAGACCACTTGTTGGAGGAGGAAAACCAACGCATCAAAAAAACCCTGCAGAGCTTTACCCAAGAAAGCAAAGAACTGCTGGGCAATCTGGAAGACCTAGAAAAAGAAAATGATCAGCTAAAAAGCGACCTTGAACAAAAATCGGAAAGCACCGAGAGCAACCCGGCAAGCATCCAAAAAATTCAGGATGAATTTGCTGAGCTACGCAAGCAATATACCGAATTGGAAGAAAAATACCTTGAATTGAAATTTAAATAATAAGCAACTGGAAAAAGAGGCAGCGCACCACCAACAAGTGGACATTTGCACCAAAAACCCGTTTAATTCACTGGCTTGGGGCAAGCATTAATAATATTGTAGGGATTGACTTACTGACTGATAACAACAAGGTTTTAGTCCAATGAACAGTAAGACTGAAAGTCAGCCGCTGCAAACAGAATCACCGATACAACAGTATTACTTTCGCGCACTTATCTGTTTTGCCGCATCCGGCACGCTCGCTTCCTTTATTGACTGGGACAACCCCAGCATCACCCACATGGGTGTGATTGTCTTTTTATTGATATACGCCTACGCCACTTATCATTTCACCCGCAAACAAATCCCGGAATTGATGAGCCGCATCAATCGCTGGCTATCCCATGTAGATGCAGCCCTTATTGGTATCGTACTAAGCCTGACGGATTTCAGCATCCTACCCTGCATCATGTTCTTGACGATGATCCAATTCAACGCATTAATCAGTGGCGGTGCACGTAAGTTGATGGAGGACAACAGCGCCTTTGCTGTAGGTGTGCTCCTGAGTTTGATCATACACAAACCGCAACTTGTGCTTTCCAGCAGCATTCAGATAAGCGCCGCAAGCTTGATTGGTGTGGCAACTTATTTTTTAGTTTACGCGATTTACATGCATCAACGCTTTCACAAATTGATGCTCAGTCAAAAGCAGCTCGAAAATGAGCAAAAATGGCACAAGATCCGCGCTTATAAGTTATCTCGCTACCTACCACCTACCGTCTGGCAAGCCATTAATCGTGGCGACGATAAAAACCTGCAAGCCGAACGTAAACGCATCAGCGTGTTTTTTTCAGACATCAAAGACTTCAGTCAATTGTCCGAAGAAATTGAAGCGGAAGCATTGACCGAATTACTCAATCACTACCTGACCGAGATGTCGAAAATTGTTGCCCATTATGGCGGCACTATCGATAAGTTCATGGGCGATGGAATCATGGTTCTTTTTGGTGATAGTGCAAGCAAAGGCGTAAAAGATGACGCAACACGCTGTGTTGCCATGGCGATCGCCATGAAAAAACGTATCAAATCCATGCAACAAGAATGGTTTAACCAAGGTATCAAAAAGCCATTACAAGTTCGTATGGGTATCAACACCGGTTACTGTACCGTAGGTACTTTCGGCACATCCAATCACCTCGATTACACAGTGCTAGGCACACAAGTTAACCTCGCAAGCCGCCTTGAGTCAGCAGCAGAACCAGATGAAATCCTGATTTCCCATGAGACTTGGTCACTGGTGAAAGACACCGTGATGTGCCGCGACAAAGGCGAAATCCAGGTTAAAGGTTTTTCAATGCCCGTCAAAGTGTATCAAGTTGCGGATTTGCGTAAAGAAATGGGTAAAAACCAGAGCTACTTTGAAGATCGTGCCGAAGGCTTTTCCATGTATTTGGATATGGAAAAAGTGCGTAACTATGACAAACAAAAAGTGATTGAATCACTGGAAAAAGCAGCTGCCCGCTTGAAAGACAAAGTGATTATTTAACTTATTAAATAATCACTTTGCTGTTAACACCGATTTATATATTTCGCTCGTTTATTGCCTGATCAATCTCATATCGAAGGGCTTGTCATGCTCATTCGATGAGCGAAATGGATTGATATCCAATCCACCGCGCCGCGTGTAACGCGCATAAACGCTCAACGATTGCGGTTTGCATTCACGCAAAATATCGCAAAATATCCGCTCTACACAATGCTCGTGAAAATCCTGATGCTCCCTGAAAGAAATAAGATAGCGCAGCAAATTATCATGCAGTATCTGATTACCTTTGTAGGAAATAAACACACTGGCCCAATCAGGCTGTCCGGTTACCGGGCAATTCGTTTTCAATAAATGGCTGACCAATACCTCTTCAGCAATAGCTGATCCAGTCATTAATAACTCAGGCGAGGGATGATAAGTATCGATAGAAACATCTAATTCATCTAATTCAATGGCTGTCGGCTGAGCAATAAACTCCAAGTAATGCCCACTTGGGTGGCCATGGGTAATGGGCAATAATTGAACCTCAACAGTTGCATTTGCTATCGCAGATAAATCACGTTCAAGCACAACCAAAACATCTTTCTGACTTGCAAAGCGAGTTTGATTAAAAGAGTTTAAATACAACTTGAATGATTTGGATTCAATAATGTATTTGCTGTCACACGGAATCCTGAATTCGGCAACAGCCACTTGTGGTTTACCTGAAAGATTTAACCAGGATAGCTCATACCCCGTCCAAATATCGACACCATAAAATGGCAAGACATCAGTTATCAACAAGTGTTTACGCGATTCAGCTCGCGTAATTGGAAATAGCAACTGGGGCGCATATTCAGAAACATATTCTGTCTGCTGCCCAAGAGGGTTATGACTCATATTAATTCCATAATCAAGCGCGCAATCGCTTACCCGTTTTTAAAAGATGCATAGCGACAGCAAAAAGAATTACCACAAATAACGTCAGGCCAATCAATGCCATACTGATATGAACATCACTAATACCCAACATGCCATATCGAAATGCATTAACCATATGCAAAATTGGGTTAAGTATTGATACCTGTTGCCAAAACTCCGGCAGCAAATTGATCGAATAAAAAACGCCGCCAAAATAGGTTAACGGAGTTAAAATAAATGTCGGGATAATTGAAACATCATCAAATGTATTCGCGTATATTGCATTAATGAATCCAGCCAATGAAAACAATACAGAGGTCATAAACACAATGAACAATGTAGTAAGCCAGTGATGAATATGCAGATTAGTAAAGAATAACGACATACCCGTCACTATCAAACCAACCGCCATACCGCGTGCAACACCACCCATTACGTAGCCCAGCAAAATAATATAATTAGGCGTAGGCGACACCAACAATTCTTCAATACTGCGCTGAAACTTTGCACTAAAAAATGACGATGACACATTGGCATAAGCATTGGTGATCACCGCCATCATGATCAATCCGGGAGCAACAAACTCTATGTAGCTGAAGCCTCCCATCTCTCCTATACGACTGCCGATTAACTTACCGAAAATCACGAAATACAAAATCATTGTGATCGCCGGGGGCAGCAATGTTTGAATCCAGATGCGCGTAAAGCGCTTTATCTCTTTACGTAAAATAGTAAGAAATGCAATCCACTGCTCACTGACGGTCATGATTGCACCTCATTTTTATTAGCACTTACCATAGCGACAAACATCTCTTCGAGTCGATTGGCTTTATTGCGCATACTGACAACTTCGATTTGCTGCTCAGTCAACTGTGAAAACACCGCATTTAATGATTGCCCTTTTTCTACCTCCAACTCAAATGAATGATTATCAATTGGTGTAACATGATGCCCATTCAAGTGAGGCAAGGATTGTAAATGCCCCTTTACATCAAAAATGAAAGTTTCTTTGTTCAACTGCTGCAACAAATTTTTAATACTGGTGTTTTGCACAAGCGTTCCGCGATCAATAATCGCCACATTGCGGCAGAGGCTTTCGGCCTCTTCCAAATAGTGTGTTGTTAAAATAATAGTGGTTCCGGCAGCATTAATTTCGCGCAAAAAATCCCACATGGAACGACGCAATTCAATATCAACACCTGCTGTTGGCTCATCGAGAATCAACAATTGCGGCTCATGAACCAGCGCACGCGCGATCATCAAGCGCCGCTTCATGCCGCCCGATAGCATGCGCGCAGGTGTATGACGCTTATCCCACAAACTCAGTTGTTTCAAATATTTTTCGGTTTGCAGCTCGGCTTGTTTACGTGGCAAACCATAGTAGCCCGCCTGTTGCAGCACTATATCTTCCACTTTCTCAAACATACTAAAATTAAACTCTTGCGGAACCACGCCCAAGTATTTTTTTGCTCCGGAAAAATCGGTATCGATATTTTTACCAAATACCTCAACCGTTCCCGATGTTTTGCGCACCAGGGAACTGATAATCCCAATGGTGGTGGATTTGCCTGCACCGTTAGGGCCGAGCATGGCAAAAAAATCGCCAGGCATCACATCGAGTGAAATACCTTTTAGGGCTTCGAATTTTTCGTTGTAAACTTTACGCAGGTTTCTTAGTGAGAGTGCCGGAGTCATAACCCCTCGCAGAAATGAATGAAGGTCAGAAAATCTACCACCAGATCAGGGCGCAACATGTCGATTTCAAGTTCAGAACCATCTATTTATGATAAAGAGTATTACACATATCATCTGGAGTTACTCACCGCCTTCAGTACGCAGATCCAGCAATTACCACCATTTAACACTGAGTTCTCCAGCGAAGACGATCAGGAATTTCTCGCTGCACTCGAACTTTTATTGAAACAACCACAGGGGACTGGTTTTTTAGAGCAGGGCCAAGTATTGATGTGCCGTGTTGTCGGCAGCTACCCACACCTGATGCCGCTACTGTATCGCGACCTACTCTGGTTTTTTGGCGGCGACTGCTTACATTACATGCCAGATGAGGAAATTGCTGTTTTTCAGCGACTGGATGAGCAACGCGAAGATGCAAAACAGCAAAACACACCTTTCAGCTACAAGGAAGCACGCGCAAAATCGATGGGTATGCATTAAAAAGAGAGTAAACGCAAAGGAGTGCGTTATCGCCCAAATGGGCAAATTATATCCAGAGAGATTTTTACTGGTCAGTATAACTACTGATGAAACTAGAAATGGATTGCGTAAAACTGGAGCGGGAAACGAGACTCGAACTCGCGACCCTAACCTTGGCAAGGTTATGCTCTACCAACTGAGCTATTCCCGCTAAATGTGGCGTCCCCTAGGGGACTCGAACCCCTGTTACCGCCGTGAAAGGGCGGTGTCCTAGGCCACTAGACGAAGGGGACATTTTGAAAGCTGCCTAGATGACAACAATAAAACGTACTTCACTAACAGATTAAAACGTATTACTTACTACTTTAACTTCCCTTGGTGAGAGAAGTTGGAGCGGGAAACGAGACTCGAACTCGCGACCCTAACCTTGGCAAGGTTATGCTCTACCAACTGAGCTATTCCCGCTAAACGTGGCGTCCCCTAGGGGACTCGAACCCCTGTTACCGCCGTGAAAGGGCGGTGTCCTAGGCCACTAGACGAAGGGGACCCGGACCATCTGTGCTTAGCTTGTTTTTTCAAACGAGTGTCTGCGTCAGAAGTGGGGCGCATTCTAGGGATCGCCCCCGTTCGTGTCAACACTTTTACTTCTTTTTTTATCAGAGTGGAAACAAGCACTTAGCGCTTATCTTATGTGGGTACAGGTCATCCAAAGCGCAAATTCTTGCGCCAGTTTTTTCAATGCTATACTTATGTGTAATGCCATGCCCAACTTTTAATCAATAGGGTTTTAAAAACATCATGTCAGCTTATGTGATAGCCGCAGTATTCCTGCTTTTGATTTTGTTGGCTGGATATTTATTCTTGTCACATTCTATAGAAAAACGTCGCGCGCAACGCCAGCGGCTTATTACTGCACTGCGCGCAAGAAGAAATTCCTTTCGCGATCTTGCTACCGGATTCCCTACCGGATTTTTATCAAATGACCTGACGGGATTGCTGTATCGCGCCATGATCGACTGCTGCGAACAGTTATCGCGTTTGGAACCCAAAGACCCAACTCATGCAGAACAGTTAAGCCTTTACAGCAATCTGCTTGCAGCCCAAAAAGACAGTCAGTCTGCTCAAGGCAGAGTTCGCCTGGACAACCCTCAACAAATCAAAGAAGCTCATCACTTACTTCAAGAGCTGTATAAATTTGTCATGCAACAATCAGCAATGCAATTGATCAATCAAGTTCAAACCGATGCCTATACCGATCAAATCAACCGTTTGGTATTGCAAATATCCGTTGACGGTCACGCTTTTAACGCACGACAGGCACAGCAAGTCGGAAAAACACGTCTAGCTATTCACCATTACGGACTGGCTCGTAAGGCTCTGGCTGCAGAAAATGCCAGCCGTGGTTTTGATAAACAAATTGCACAACTCGATGCAGTCATTGCGAAACTGCAAGAAAAGGCCGATGCCACACCAGAAACAACCAATACGGAAAATTCGACAACAGCAACCCCAGCAAACAGTGCTGATAACTCAAGCAAAGAATGGAAACACTTTGACGAAGAAAATGCTAAATGGAAGAAGAAACAAATTTACGACTAAACAAAAAACGATAAATAACTGCGCCTTGCTCTAAAAAATTACACACGTATTAAGGATAATTCAGTACTCGTTTTATTTGATTAATATTATCAACCACCCATTTCCGGTCAACCGCTCCCCAATCAACAACACGATAGATACCCGCATTATTTTCCAGCGTAATTGCCAACTCATGGATAGCAGCCAACGTATCTTGCGCGGTCCGGCGAGGCATTCCTGTTGCTGCAATTATTCGGGGCACACTATTGCTCCCCTGCTCTATTAGCCAGGTTACATAGATGCGCCGATAGAAGCTGGTTTTGGTTTTGCTATGATCTTCCATAAGGTAATACCCATTTTTAACTATTTCTTTCAACGTTATCCAGACAATGTCTGGATTATTACGCCTACGTCAAATTAAAGATAACGCGATCCACACCTACAACAGCTGGGAATCTTGCAAATTTTTTGTCGCCTCTACCGAAAAACACTCAATATATTCGCCTTGTTCTATTTCACCAATAGACTTTTTAAGTGGCACACGACGTGGTGTAAAGCTGAACAAATCACTGCGTTCTGCATAGTGGCGCACTTTGTGACTCACCAAAACTTCACCTGGTTCCGCAGCGGCTTCCATACGTGCAGCCATACTCACCGCAACGCCTTCCAAATCAGGGATATCAGTCACTTCGTTGTGCACAACCACGACTTCACCCAGTTCAACACCTATGCGCAATTCAAAACCCGCAGCACGCAGTACATTACGCATCATGCAAGCGCATGCCAAACCTGCTGTCGCATTTTTGAAAGTGACGCGTAACGAATCCCCTTCCATATTCGGATGTCCTGCCGCCCACTTCTTCAGGATAGGCTTTATAAGCCCACGAAATAACGATAACTTTTCCGAAAGCTCATCATTTCCCCATTTCGAAAAGCCTTTTAGATCCATAAACAAAATGGTTAATTTACGCACCTGATCTTTTTCATAATCAGCGGCAAGCTCAAGTAACCGCGGCCAAAACTCTTCGCGGATGGCAGCCATTTTTTCTTTTAATTGCAGATGCAATTGCGTATTGGTACGTAACATTAGCTGCGCAAGCTGGATACGCTCAGCTTCCGTTTGCAGTTGCGCTTTTAACTCAGATGGATTGTGACTCCCAAGCTCCTCCACTACAAACTTTACCAGTGCGCCGCCAGCCACATCACTGATCGATTTTAGGCGCAATATTGTTCCCCAGTGGGATGCTGCCAAATGCTCGATAAAAATAGGTAGAGTTGCCAGTTCATGGTCGGCAAGACGATAGGGATAACGTAATTCAACGGTAATTGATTCCGCAAAAATTCGTTCAAATTCATGCGCACGATAGATTGTTTTTTCTTTTCCGTTTTTATCCCAATAAGCATAGTCACATTGGATGTTAGCGATCGCCCAACCTGCACTGATAACTTTCCAAAGTTTACACCCCGTGATATTCGCACCCATCAATTTAACTTTGCCCAAATTTGCACCGCGCAAGTCAACATCAACCAAATTAGCACCGGTAAAATCAGACTTGTGTATATCCATATGACTTAGATCAATGCCTTGTAAATTAGCAGACTTAAAAACTGCACCAACCAGCAAGGCATCACGTACATTGGCTCCGGATAAATCGACACCACTTAGTATGGCATTGGATAAATCTGCACGTTGTAAATTTGCGCCTGTCAAATTGGAGTTGCTGAGATCAACGCGCGTCAATTGTTGATTTTCCAAGTTGCTTCCAGCGAGCGATATATCGCGCAAGATCAAACCACTAATGTCATGCCCACGAAAATCGATATTTTCCAAGCGTGCATTGCGGGTATTGGCAGTGAGCATATTGGCGCGAAATAAAATGGAATTACTTAAATCACAGCCAGCAAGATTGGCGGCAATTAATTTTGCATGGGATAAATCATTATGTTGAAACTGTGCAGATTGAAGGTTTGCCAAAATTAAGTCGGCATATCTAAAACTGCAATGTGTAATTCGGGAATTGCGCAGCGATACTTTGGATAAATCATATTCATCAAAATTCATCCCTTCCAGTTCAACACCATCAAGATTGATTTCACCCATCAGTTGGTGTTTTCGCCAATGATTCCAGGATGAAGCTCCCTTTTTTAATTCTTGTAGTATGTGCTCTTTGTCCATGTGCGTTTACATCTCATCAGTTTGGGCGCGCAGCTTATCAGCAACCTTTTCCACAACAGTGGGTGGATGGCAATAGGCGCGCCAGAATTTCACGATTTTTACCGGGATGGACTCATTTTATCTGTTGTGTATTTATTAGCCATCACATCCTGCGCGCCTTTATATAGGGCAAACCCAAAATCAGCAATACTGTCCCGATGCTTTCACTCAGGAGATGCTTTCTTTATAGTACGCCCGCTGAAAAAAATTCCCTGTTTTTTGATGGCAAAGGCCTCTTGGCTGATAGCCATCTCTCCCGCGAGGTTAGCCCCATGGCCCAATACGTATTTAGCATGCATAGGCTCGGCAAAATTGTGCCGCCCAAACGTGAAATCCTGAAGGATATTTCGCTCTCTTTCTTCCCCGGTGCCAAAATCGGTGTGCTCGGCCTGAACGGCTCAGGTAAATCCACCCTGTTGCGCATCATGGCCGGCGTGGATCAGGATTTTAACGGTGAAGCCCGCCCTATGCCGGGTATCAAAATCGGCTATCTGCCGCAGGAACCACAACTCGACCCAAGCAAAGATGTGCTGGGCAACGTGCAAGATGGTGTGCGCGAAGCGGTGGATGCATTGGCTGAACTGGATGCCATCTACGCCGCTTACGCCGAGCCAGATGCCGATTTTGATGATCTAGCCAAGAAACAAGCCAAGTGTGAAGACATCATCCAAGCGTGGGATGCACACAACCTGCAACACACCTTGGAAGTTGCCGCTGACGCCCTGCGTTTACCGCCATGGGATGCCGATGTAACCAAACTCTCCGGTGGTGAGCGCCGCCGCGTGGCGCTGTGCCGCCTGCTCTTGTCGCGCCCCGATATGCTGCTGCTGGACGAACCGACCAACCACTTGGATGCGGAATCGGTTTACTGGTTGGAACAATTCCTCCATAACTTCAGCGGCACTGTGGTAGCGATTACCCACGACCGCTACTTCCTCGATAACGCTGCCGGCTGGATTCTGGAACTCGACCGCGGCCACGGTATTCCTTACGAGGGTAACTACACCAGCTGGCTGGAACAGAAAGATGCCCGCTTGGAGCAAGAACAGCGCGCTGAAGCTGCACACCAGAAGGCATTAAAAACCGAATTGGAGTGGGTGCGCCAAAACCCCAAAGGCCGCCAAGCCAAGAGCAAGGCGCGTCTGGCTCGCTTTGATGAACTGCAATCGCAAGAATTCCAGGCGCGTAACGAAACTAACGAGATCTACATTCCGCCGGGTGAGCGCTTGGGCGACAAAGTCATCGTGCTGGAGAACGTCAGCAAGGGCTACGGCGACCGCCTGTTGATCGACAACCTGTCACTGAGCATCCCTAAGGGCGCGGTGGTGGGTATTGTCGGTGGTAACGGCGCGGGTAAATCTACTCTGTTCCGCATGATCGCCGGCACCGAAAAACCGGACAGCGGTACAGTGACCATTGGCGACACAGTGAAAGTCGCTTACGTTGAACAAAGCCGCGAAAATCTGGACGATAAAAAATCGGTATGGGAAGCGGTATCCGATGGCTTGGACATTTTGAAAATCGGCAACTACGAAGTTAGCTCTCGCTCCTATGTAGGTCGCTTTAACTTTAAAGGCTCTGATCAGCAAAAACGCGTGGGTGAACTCTCCGGTGGTGAGCGCGGCCGTTTGCATTTGGCAAATACCCTGAAACAAGGCGCGAACGTACTGTTGCTCGACGAACCGTCAAACGATTTGGATATCGAAACCCTGCGCGCTTTGGAAGATGCGATCCTCGCCTTCCCCGGTTGCGTACTGGTGATCTCGCACGACCGTTGGTTCCTCGACCGTATTGCAACACACATCCTCGCTTACGAAGGCGATTCCGATATTGTTTTCTTTGAAGGCAACTACACGGAATATCACGAGGATTTCGTCAAACGTAAAGGGCATGACTCGCAGCCGAAGCGGATGAAATACAAACCGCTCAAGGCGTAAAAAGATCGAAAAAGGCAGCTCACACGAGCTGCCTTTTTTGTTTCTGCAGCTCACAATAACCATTCCACTACTCATAAAAAATGATAACGGCTCTCTCTACAAGACTTATCCAAAAGACTTGTTCAAAAAACTAATCATAGGAGAACACATGCAACAAAAAATCCTGACACTCCTTTCACCGCTTCTGTTTCTGTTGCTAGGCCACAACGCCTATGCAGCGGATGGAGCAACCAACCTTGTCCTCACCCAAACAGCTGCAGGATGGTTTTGCGTAGGCCTATTTGTCATCGCTTATGCGTTTGTGATGCTTGAAGAAAAATTGCATCTACGAAAATCCAAACCGGTACTCGCCGCTGCCGGTATCATTTGGGTGATTATTGGTTGGATTTATACGCAGCATGAACAATCTGCTTTAGCAGAACAGGCCTTTCGCCACACACTGCTTGAGTTTGCCGAGCTGATGCTATTTCTGTTAGTTGCCATGACCTATATCAATGCGATGGATGAGCGCGGTTTATTTAATGCGTTGCGCGGATGGTTAATTAAAAAAGGGTTTAGCTATCGGCAATTATTTTGGATTACCGGCTTGATGGCATTTTTTATTTCGCCCATCGCCGACAACCTCACCACTGCGCTGTTGATGTGCGCCGTGGTCTTAAAAATTGCCGACGGTGAAAAAGCCTTTATCAATATGTGCTGCGTCAATATTATTGTTGCCGCAAACAGTGGCGGTGCCTTTAGTCCTTTTGGGGACATTACTACCTTGATGGTGTGGCAAGCAGGGAAAGTCGATTTCTTTACGTTCTTTCATTTATTTCTGCCGTCACTCGCCAACTTCCTCGTACCTGCTGCGATTATGAGTTTTTTTATCCAAAACAAAACCGCACAAAAAGATGAGGAAGATTTGTTTTTGGAAACACTCACCTACAAAGAAGGCGCATTCCCCATTTTGTTTTTGTTTTTGGCCACTATCGCAAGCGCAGTGCTCGGCCATGTACTGATTCACATGCCGCCCGTTTTAGGCATGATGCTGGGCTTGGCCTACCTGAAAATATACGGTTTCTATTTGCGTAAAAAAGGCATTGTTGATCTTAAAAAAGTAGAAACTGTGCACTCGGATTTTATGCCCGACAAAAATGAAAATCCGATTACCAAAGTTCCACTACCCTTTGATGTCTTTCAGCCGCTTGCGCGCCTTGAGTGGGATACACTGCTATTTTTTTATGGCGTTATTATGTGTGTAGGGGGGCTTGGGTTTATGGGTTATCTCACACTGATGTCCGAGTCGCTTTATGGCAATTTCAGCGAAACGGTTT
This sequence comes from Cellvibrio sp. pealriver, assembly GCF_001183545.1. NCBI lineage: Bacteria > Pseudomonadati > Pseudomonadota > Gammaproteobacteria > Cellvibrionales > Cellvibrionaceae > Cellvibrio > Cellvibrio sp. pealriver. The sequence goes on along the minus strand of NZ_KQ236688.1, from coordinate 313,770 downwards.
CCAATATCAGTTTGGGATTGGTCTCCGCTGTTATCGACAACATTCCCGTGATGTATGCAGTGCTCACCATGGCACCGGATTTTTCGCAAGGCCAATGGCTGTTGATTACCCTAACGACCGGCGTTGGTGGCAGCATGTTATCAATTGGCTCGGCAGCAGGCGTTGCGCTTATGGGGCAGGCACGTGGTTACTATACTTTCCTTGGGCACTTGAAGTGGACACCAGTAGTTGCGCTGGGATATTTCGTGAGCGTGTATCTTCACCTCTGGTTGAATGCGTCAATAATGTAAAAATGTTGCGCAATAAAAAAGGTGCGAATTACTGAGAGTAATCCACGCCTTTTTTATTTTGCACAACCAAAGCAACTGCAGTTTATTTTGGATGTAAATTTTCTACTTCTGGGATCGACCAAGAGCGGAAGTCTATTTCTTTAAGAAGGGCTAACGATAAAGTCTAATCCGCAATTTCCCTTTTCGCTAAAAACAACCTACCCTGTAGACGCAATTAGTGCCTCCTCCATTCAGCTGCGCAACAAAAAAGCCAATTATTAAAAAAACAATAATCCCAATCAGTAGTTTTTTAAATCTTTCAGGCGCTTCAGAAATGCCACTCTTGAAAATATAACGAAGAGTAACGAATGACGGAACAGCAAAAACTATAACTAAAAATGCAATCGAAATTGCATCCGCTGCTTGATGCCCATATTTCTTTTCAAAAAAAACCTTAGCAAAGGCTAGAAAAAAAAGGGCAACAAATCCCCCAACGATTACAGCAGCTGAGGGGCTTTCTGGCACATCGGTACTATTGTGGAATTCATGCTTTTTAAGTAATTCGTTTTTATTTTCTTCAATCGATTTGACAGGTTCAATCTCTTTAGTTGTGCACTTTTGCTCACAATCCGATAACTGGTGGTTTGATTCGTCAGACGTTGACTTCATTTGATTGCTTAGGCGCTTAGCAATCTCGGTTTTGATATGCTTCTTGGAGGCCGCCCTAGCCTCAATAGCTTTAAGATCTTTATTCAGGTAGATGATAAGATTCGGGAGTGCTCCCGGCTTGATGAGAAAATCTCTCCATGGCTCATACCCGTTGCTATTACTTAATGTAAAAAAAGCTTTGCCGACATCAGAAACTCCTCTTGTTTTGACAGATGCCACTATCGATTCATTTTCCCATATAAGACCAGATGCAAGAGCCTCATCAAAAACAGACTGCATTCTTTCCTGAAGATGAGCTGGAATTAAATGATCATTTTCTCCTTCCAAAAAGATATATCCTTCTGTCTTTTTCTCCTGCCGATATTGTTCGACTGCTTCGAAATCAGGGAAATATGATGTCATAAGAGGCTCCTCTGAGAGGCTTCAATTTAGGCGCAATCTGGTTATATTAATTTGGAAAACATCCGCTGTGGGGGAGTTGTAGCAAACGGCCATTGGCGGAAGTAAACACTTCATGTAGGTTTGGCATGGTTGGCCAACCTGCTTATTTAACTACGATATGCTTACTCGAATTAATTAGGTGCTCAGGGCGAGGGCTATCGTCTTTGCTTATATGTATGACTCCGCGTTCCATCGAGACATTTCCAACATATCTGTCTCCAAGGCCAATCCTGCCAACCAGTTTTAATACTGGTGTTTTCTCCGTTTTAACATTGCTTTCGTGTTCATACATAAGAACACTACTTTCTTCGATCTGGAGCAATAGTATCCAATGAAATATAGCGGAACCTCCAGTTTGATCATAAGCATGAACCACATGAATGCCAGATTCTGATGTGCCGAGATATTCATAACCAAATGCGTCCAAGCCTTCTGCCTGAACTTCCACAAATACTCTCCCTTCAGTTTCCCGCACGAAGACTTTTCCAAAATATCTGTTGCTAGAATTTGAACCAGCAATATCAATCGAAGCTATCTGTCTTCCACCATCAGAAACCCAACCCACCAAATCTTTCAATAATAAAGGATTTATGAGAGGCTGATGCTGGAAGGAATAACCATAGTCCTTCCATAATCTCGCCGAGGGAGAATCACTTTGTATAACGAATTCTGGCCGCTTATGTATTCTAAATATGTAGAGAGTCATCACTGAAATTAGAATAAGTATGAAGCCGAAAATCATGCTGAAATCATCTAATTGGCTATTGTTAATATTTATTTCATGATTTTCTAAACTGAAGGAAATATTGCTAATCAGTGCAGACATTTTTGGGATTAATAATAGGCTAGCACCAGATATTAAAGTGCCATAAATAACTCGATTCTCAATTTTTGGATTGATGTAAGAATCTAAGCGCCTGAGAAATATGTCCGCTATCCGTTCTCTCATATCATATCCGTTGTAAAACAAATAACATGTTTAATGGCCAAAACCGTGATTATTCTATTGAAAAATATCAATTCAATAGAAACTAAGAATCTGCTTTAAGGGGCTGGTCGAATTTATCTTTGTATCATTTTAACTTCCGCTTTGGGCACTTTTCGCCCTTAAAATATGTTGGGATTCGCAAACTCAGCCTGCGCGACCTGCCTTAACCTACGGGCAAGACCCGATAGCCGAATCAAAAGCCAATTAAAGACCATAGCGATATTGGGCGCTAATATAAATTACAGCCTATTACGAATACCCATAAAAACCCGACGTTTGATTAGGCTTGGTTGATTAAAACGGACGTTCATATCGTTTTCATATTCCAGCGACATTTTGGCTACATTTGCGCTGCTAACCTCCCGGTGTTTCATCAAATAAACACAGCCGATTTCTTGGAGGATGGGTATATGAGCAGACAACTGAATAAAACAAGTAGCTATTTAGGGCAGGTATCGGGGTTGGCTCTGTCGGCGCTTCTGATGGGCTTTTCACTTTCCGCGCAGGCAGCAGAAGCACCCGGTGGGTTGACGATTGTTGTCAAAGATCAGATTACTAACCGGCCACTTTCAACCGTACAGATCACGCTCACGGAACGGGAAACCAATTCCACGCAAACAGTAGAAACCGATGCGCAAGGTCGCATCGTGCTTGAACAGCTCGATCCCGGTCTTTATTCAGTAAACCTCAGCAAAAATGGTTTCGCTTCAGCGTATGAGCCAAGCATTCGCGTGATTACGCGCAAAAATATTCAGGTTAAATTCGATTTACTCAGACAACAGGAGATTGAGGAATTGCTGGTTGTAGGACAGCAGGCGGATGTACTCGCATCAGCTTCCAGCTCTTTTCTCAATCGGGATGAATTGCGCAGTGCAGTTGGCGGTGGAGCAGATCCGCTCTTGTCGCTGGACGGTTTGCCCGGCTTGGCATCTACCGGCGAATTCGCCAGTTTTAGCGTTCGTGGTCGCAGCCCAAAAGATAATTTGTTATTCGTTGATGGTTTTCCGTTTGATAAAGCCGTGCACTTTGATGCAACACTGGGTGAAGACGAAGATGTGGGCGGTGGTGGCCGTTTCTCGATTTTCGCACCCAACGTTATCAGTGGTGCAGAGTTCTCGCCCGGTGGATGGGGGCCAGCTTATGGCGGGCGCACTGCATCGCTACTCAAACTGGAAGTCGCCGGTGGCAACCCGAGCCCTTCTGCAAGCCTGCCCCTTGACCTTGCGGGGTATGAAGTGGGTTACGACGGCCCGGCTGGTATCACTGAAGATTCAACGTTGCTCGTTTCTGCACGAAAGCTGGACTTCGGCGCTTTTTTTGAAACGATTGAAGAGCTGGATATTGGCGAGCCGCTGCTGCGCGATGTGATCGTAAAATCGGTGATACCAATTAATGAAGACCACACCCTCGAAACACTTATTATCGATACTTACGAAGACTACACGCGTGGCGTTACACACGTTTTTGCATCGCCTGATTTTCAGGATGCTTCGCTGCAAGATTTTACACAAAACAGTGATTTGTACGGTCTGACATTGCGCTCACTGGTCGGTGAAAAAGGCGTTTGGACTAATAAGGTTTACTACCGCAAAAGCGACAAGATCAGTTCAGAGGGTGAGGCATTTCCTGACCTCGTACCACCGGGATCACCGGCATCCAGTTTTCCGGTGCGGGAAGACATTATTACCGTCGGTGAAAATGAAACGGAGATCGGCTGGCGAAGTGACTTCGAAACCTTGAATCGATGGGGCGTATTCAGTACCGGCATTCAGGCAACGCAAATTGATCTGGACTACAACACCGCATTGAATGGCGACTGGAATCGCTTTGTCTATGATCAGAATGCCTCCAGACCCGACGATCAACGTTATATTGTGCTGACGCCTGCCAACATCGACTCATCACTGCGCCAGAAAGAAACAAGCTATGCGGGTTACGTCAATCAGGTCTTTAAGCGCGGCGATTGGGATTTTGGTACAGGGCTTCGCTTTGAACAGGATGGCTTTGCCGACGAAAGCGTCGCGTCACCCAGATTCAGCATCGATTGGCGGCCGGATAATGCAATTCGCTATTTTGCAACCTCAGGGCTTTTTCATCAGTCGCCGCGCTATTTACAACTTGCTGCGAATAAATTGAACAACCTCAAGACCGAACAAATCACGCACGGCAGCATCGGCTTTGAGTACTTTCCCTTCGACCGCTGGTCTTTGTTGACGGAAGCCTACTATCAAAAGCTCGACGATTTGGTGATAAGCCTTGATCGAACCAAAGGAACTTTTGCCAACAAAGGTGACGGCACATCTTACGGTGTCGATGTGGTACTCAAAGGTACAATTCGCGACGGTGTTTACGCGACCGCAACTTACTCTTACAACGATGTTGTCATCGATAAAAAAGATGGTCGCGGTGAAGTCGTTGCTGATTTCAATCGCGAGCATGTCGCCACCCTCGGATTAACATGGGAAATCAGCGATCACTGGAAGATCGCCGGGCGCTACAAATATCTTTCGGGCAGACCAGACGAAACCTATATTATTCACGCCGATGTATTGGGCGCAGGGCAACCAATGCGCTACTCAAAAGAAATCCTTGAGCAGAATGTGGGCCGCAAAGATAGTTATGGTTTGTTGAATGTTCGTGTTGACTATCAACGCGCATTTGGCCCAATCGATCTCACGGCTTTTCTCGATGTCATCAACGCAACAGCAGCATCGTCAACTGACGATAGCGAGTTTGATTATCGCCGAGGCGTTGTGGTGAAAGACGAAAACGAAGCCGAACCACTGCTTGGACTACGACTGGATTATGCATGGTAAGTGGCTGGACTACGCATGGTAAGTGGTTGGTAAATAGCGGCTGGCAAATCGTGCCGGTCAGGATGGTAACCGATGATAAACACGCTGGGTGCAACACCGATCAGAGCCTTGATTGTGGAAGATAACCGCGACATTTGTGAAAACATTGCCGCCTATCTCGAACGGCATAGCTATATTCTGGACTTTGCCTATGACGGTATCAGTGCTATGCACCTGGCGTTGACCAATCGGTTCGACATTATCGTTTTAGACCTGATGCTTCCAGGGATGGATGGCCTGCGTTTTTGTCAAAAGTTGCGAACTGAAGCGGGAATTGAAACGCCTGTGCTGATGCTAACGGCGCGCGACACACTTGACGATAAACTCAAAGGCTTCGAGGCAGGAGCCGATGATTATTTGGTTAAGCCATTCGCGTTACAAGAGTTACATGCACGCCTGCAGGCGTTGTACAAACGTGGCCATCGAAAAACCGATAGCGTGTTAAGAGTGGGTGATCTCACGATGAACAAATCAACACTGCAAGTGCATCGCGCGGGCCGGCATGTTGACCTCAGCCCTGCATGTATGAAACTGCTGCAACGACTTATGGAAGCGGCACCTTCGGTGGTATCTCGCGAAGAACTTGAAACCCTGTTGTGGGCTGACGAACCCCCTGATAGCGATGCGCTTCGCTCGCATTTATACAAACTGCGACAGGCGATTGATAGACCGTTTGATAATCCGCTTATTCATACGGTTCATCGCATTGGCTATCGAATTGCGGAGAATAATATTACAGAGGCGAGCCAGTAATGTACCGCCTCAGTTTGCGCAAGCGTATTGCCATCGCATTTGCACTTTGTGTCGCTGTGCTAAGCGTTGCCTGGGGATTCGCCTTTTTTGCGGCGATGAGATTGACCGAAGACCATGTGCTGCAAAAACAGTTGCAGCGCGCCGCTGAAAACTATCCCGCACTGACAACAAATCTTCGCGCCTACAATGACGCTGGTAACTTGCCAGCATCTCTCAAGGAGTGGGCTCAGACAAACCCCGATGAGGGAGTGTACGAATTTGCCACCGAAGAATTACATGTCGCCGTAATCGCAACCAACAACCCGCAAGGACGCGCCTATATCGTTTTCGATGTTGCCGGAATTGAGGATGCATCATCCGAGGATTGGTGGTGGCTGCTCGTTATTACTAGCGTTGTGGGTACTCTCGGTATTGTTGGTTTTGGGTTGGGGCTTATTGTGATGCGTAGATCTATCGCCCCTGTCGCACAACTCGCTAAAGTGGTCGCGGACATCGACCTGGAAAATCTCTCCGCCGGAGATCACAAACGCATAGAGTCCAGCCAGTTCGGTGATGATGAAATTGGCTTGCTCGCACAAACCATCGAAAAAACGCTTGAACGTATCGGCGAATTTGTTGCGCGGGAGCGATATTTCACGGCGTCCGCCAGTCATGAGTTGCGCACGCCGATCACGGTGATAACAGGCGCACTTGAATTGCTGGAGCAAAGCGATTTGTCAGCCGCTGATGAGAAAGTAATTAATCGTGTAAGACGTGCGACGCTCGATATGAAAACAACCATTGAAATGTTCTTGTGCCTCGCGCGTGAAACAGACGATGGACTGTACGACGAGAAATTTTTAGTGGAGCCGTTAGTGAGTCAGGCGATCGATCAGCAACGCCACTTACTGAGCGGCAAGTCCGTCGATGTTGAAATTGAGCACCGCGCAACACCCAGCATCTGCGGACATCCACAGGCTTTTGCTATCGCGGTCAATAATCTCGTCAGAAATGCGTTCGAGCACACTCTCGCCGGGCAAGGACCAATCAAGATTCTCATCAAAGAGCAGGAGCTATTAATTACAAATCAAGTGAGCGCTTTAGTCATCAACCAAGCGGGCGCTGAGGAGCGACACATGTCAATCGAGGCGTTGTCTCACGCCTCTTCTCAAGGCTACGGTCTGGGCCTGGGTATCGTTCAACGACTGTGTGAGCGCAACGGCTGGTCTTTTTCATTCCATGCTGATGCGGCACATGTAGCAGCACGTATTTTATGGTGAGTGAGGCAATTACCCGTTACTGCGTCTGCGAAAGCACTTTTTCTACATCGACTCCGAACACCATTACGCCTGTAGACTCAAACTCTTTTTCGCTTTGTAAAGGTACGCTGATGTGAAGTTGAAAACGTTTAGTGGATTCATCGTAACTGATTGCACCAAAGTGCAAGGTATTAGCAGGCTTGCCAAACACTTTAGTGAACTTTTCTTCATCGCCTTGCCAGTAGTCTGATGTCATATCACTGATGGCAACATTAATACCGCGTTCATCTGTCACTATAATTTCAGTGATCACATCCTGTGATTGCTTTTTAATTTCGCGCAATTGCGCCGACAATTCCTGATCAACCAAATCCAATGAATAGGAAAAATCGTCCTGCAAAAAAGCGTTTGTCCATTTTTTATCGCGCTCAAGAATATCGCGCTTGCTCAAAGAGCGATTTTTTGCATTGTGCTTTTTGAGCGCAGACTCCAATTTTGGTAAGCGTTTCCAGCGTTCAATTTTACGGAAAAGCAATTCTCTTATGAGTTGCTGCTCATAGTCTGTTACGGCAAACTGAGCTGTCGCACAACCGGTTATGTGCTGATTAAATCGCGGCAGAAAATCCGGATTTTGATCGAGAAACTGTTCATTGAAGTAAACCCCCAAAGGCACATAGCGAAAAAAACGGGATTGGAAATGATTAGGATCTACTTTTAATTCCTTGGCGGCATGTAAAAAATTTTCCCGGTCCGCCAATATCACATCGATGCGTTTGCCCTGTAATAACCTGATCAGCTGCGGCAAATTATTTGCGCTCATATCCACAGGGTAACCCGCCTCTGCCAACCAGGTTTCTTGTTGGCTCCCCAAAATTGACCCAAGCTTATAACCCTCACGCCAGGATTCAGGAGCAATAGTGTCTGCGCGCCAGAACCAATACCAATTTTCCAGCACCATAGGAGCAGACAAGACAGCGTAGGGGTCGATTTGGCGCATGGGGATGGCGGTAAAAAAACCGTCGATGCGATTACTTTTGACATCCTGATAGGCGCGCCGCCAAGGAATCACTTGCACACTGTAATCGCGTGCCATTTGCTTGAAGATACACTGCAGATGAGGCAGTAGCGTTTGCTCGCTGCCCACGGGTAAATCCGACGTAAACGATGAGGAAATATTAGTGGCAAGATTTACCACATGGGTCTTATGGGGCTGCTCGCTATCTGCTTGGGCTGCTGAATCCACGGCGAGAATAGCGGATAACAGTGTTAATAAAATTCGTCGCATAACAGCGCTCCTTAACGCTAACCAATAAGCCCTACACCCAACTCCATAAAAGTATAATCGTTAAAATTTTCCCTGCCGGGCTTTACATAAGTGCGTTATTTATATAGGTACGTTATTTACCTGTGTATGTCATTTACATAAACACATCGGATGAATGTCCGGCGACTAAATCCGCTAAAAAATCGGGCCGCAAAGCCTGCTCTACACCTGTAGCGAGCCGCTCGATAGACTCTTCACGCAAGGTATCGATTGATAGCTGAATAGACTGTCCATTGTCTGTAGGTAATCCTGCCCACTCCAGCAATTGGGCCAAAGCTTCCGGCTGATCAAAAATACCATGCACATAAGTCCCCAGGATTTGCCCGTCATCACTGATTGCGCCCTCTGCCACCAGATTGTCACCCTGATACAAATATGCCGCAGGTTGCTGCAAGGCCGCACCACGGCTGACACCACAATGAATTTCATAACCAACAATTGCAGTGTGTTTATTCCACAGATAACCCCGACATTGCTGCAGTTGTTTATGGGATTCTAACTGTGTTGTCATTGCAAAATAATTCAACCCCGTTGAACTTCCCGGTGCAGACTCAATACCCAAGGGGTCATGGATATACGATCCCAGCATTTGGAACCCACCGCATATTCCTATTAGTTTTCCACCATAGCGTAAATGGGTTTTTATTTGGGGCTCCCATGATTGGTCACGCAAAAACTGTAAATCCGCACGCACGTTTTTACTACCGGGAATAATCAGCAAATCACAGGGAGGAATTTTTTGCTTTGGCCCCACCCAGGAAAAATCGATTTGCGGATGCAAACGCAAACTGTCAAAGTCTGTGTGATTGGAAATGCGAGGCAACGCCAATACTGCAACACGTAACATTGCATCCGGTTTACGCGCGTGTTGCGTAAGCGCATCTTCAGCATCCAAATACAAACCGTGAAAATAAGGGATTACACCCAGCACCGGTTTTCCGGTTTTTTGCTCCAACCAATCAAGGCCGGATTGCAACAACCCCATATCGCCACGGAAACGATTAATCACAAAACCGACAACACGGGCACGCTCTGATTCACTCAATAATTCAAGCGTGCCAACCAAATGCGCGAACACACCGCCACGGTCAATGTCGGCAATTAAAATAACCGGGCAATCTACCGCTTCCGCAAAACCCATATTGGCAATATCGCGCTCACGCAAATTAATTTCTGCCGGGCTACCTGCACCTTCCACCACAATGACATCGTACTGCGCTTGCAGCCGTTGATAGGAATCCACTACAAATTCCATCGCACGGGTTTTGTAATCATGGTAAACCGCTGCATCCATATCCGTAATGGCTTTTCCCTGCACAATTATCTGTGCTTTGGTGTCGCTGGTCGGTTTAATCAGGATAGGATTCATATCCGTATGCGGTTGCAAGCCTGCAGCCTGCGCTTGCAATGCTTGTGCACGGCCGATCTCGCCACCATCGACAGTAACAGCAGAATTGAGAGCCATATTTTGTGGCTTGAAGGGAACGACAGAAACACCGCGCTTTTTTAAGATGCGGCAGAGCGCAGCGACCAATGTGGTTTTACCGGCATCAGACGTGGTGCCCTGCACCATTATGGTTGTAGCGCCTTGCACCATTAGGGTTTTGGATTTTTTAGGCATGTTGCAACATTACCACTCAATACCCTTTTGTGCTTTCACACCGGCATTAAAAGCATGCTTGACTGATTTAACTTCACTGAAGGTATCCGCTAAATCTTCCAGATATTTTTTAGCGCCACGACCGGTGATAATCACGTTTTGGTTGCGCGGGCGATTCTGTATTGCGTCGATCACTTTATCTTTGTCGAGATATTTAAAGTTCAACATATAGGTCAATTCATCCAACAACACCAAATGGATGTCCGGATCGCGAAATACATGCTCGCACTCTGCCCATACTTTTTCAGCAGCTGCTTTATCTTGCTCGGCATTTTGGGTTTCCCAGGTAAAACCTGTACCCATCACAAAATACTCAAGCTTGGGCGAATCACCGCGAAAAATACTTTCCGTTAAAAAGTTTTTTTCACCGCACTCCCAGGTGCCTTTAATAAATTGCACGATAGCGACTTTGTAGCCATGGCCAAGGCAGCGCAGTGCAGTGCCAAAACCCGATGAGCTTTTACCTTTGCCATCGCCAGTCAGTACGATGACAACGCCGCGCTCTTCGTCGGCGCGCGCAATTGCGGCATCAACAATTTCTTTGCGTTGTTGCATGCGTTCTTTATGACGCTGGGCTTTATCACTATTGTCATTCGCATCATGGGTCATGGAAACCTCCATTAATCAAAAAAGAAAAATGCCTTCAAGCAGCACTTGAAGGCATCACGTTAACAAGTAAACAGGTTAATTGCCATTAGAAGCGATAGCTAATACTTGCCTCATAGTTACGCTCTGGCTGGGGATATTGACCCCATACGGAATGCAAACCCGCATAGAGTTCATTGGTAATATTATTGATACGGGCACCGAACTCCCATTGGTCATATTGATAATTAACGGCCGTATTGAACACCACTAATGCGTCTAAACGCGGCGCGCTGTTAGCTTCATCATTTGCCCTGTAGCGCGAACCGGTATAAATACTTTCCAAGGTGAGGTTTAACGAATCAATCGGTGTAAATACCACTGCTGCACTACCGCTATGCTCCGCAACAAACGGCACTTCTTTACCATCAAAAAGACCATCAACGACTTCTGCATCGGTAAAAGTGTAGTTGAAACGCAAAAACAACTCTTTGCTGATTGCAGAGTTTACATCCAGCATAAAACCTTTACGTTCTGAATCCGGTAAATTGATATTCGCACCATTGTAAAATTTATTGTTTGCAACTGTGCTGTCGTAAACAATTTCATCATTCAAGGTCATGCTGTAAAGCGAGTAGCTGACACTGGCAGCAGCAGACTGCCACTGGGTACCTATTTCAAATGATTCACCGGTTTGCGGCTGCAAAAAAACAACATCTTTCGCTACCAAACCATTTTCGTCTGCGTTGGCAAAACGGAAGCTTTCCGAGAAGCGGCCAAATGCCCGCCAGGAATCCGTCAATTGATAGTTCAAACCAAACTCACTTGCGGTCAAATCATCTTCTTGTTTCAAGACTTCAACCGCACCTTGATTTTCATCTTGCACTTCAGACTGACGCGCGCCCAAAGTCGCTGTCAACTTTGGCAACAATGGATAAACCAATTGCGCGTAATAACTATGTTGTTGCTGGCTGGAGTTGACGGGAGCCCATAGATTATTGCTTTCATATTCGCTATCCAGGTGGTCATACCCCAGGGTTGCGATCGCGGTGCCATTCGCTGTTGCATATTCACCGATCAAGCGTGGTGTAAAACTTTTAACGCGCACAGAATATTCTGTGGGTGCCGGAGTATCGCCGCCCCAATAATCATCGTAAAAATAAATACCTTCTTCATTGCGATCAGAATATTCCGCTTGTAACTGCCAGTGCTCTGAAAAATCAACGCCTCCGCCAACGCGCCAATTATCAGTGTCTTGATTGCTGTAATCATTAGGCGAATCCGTGTGGCGGCGATCAACAGCGGCTTGCCCGTCGCTGATGGTGCCAGGCAAGCGCAACTTATCTTTTACTTGCTGTCCATCGAGAAAAATAAAACCGTATTTCGCATCGTAGCGAACACTCGCCATTACATTTTCGTAGGCAGACTGGTTGTTGTCGCGATAATTATCGGCATTACGTTTTTGTGCAGACAGGTTATAGCTAACACCATTTTCAAAACCCTGACCAACGCGCGCGCTGTAATCTTCCAGATTATCCGAACCGGTTGCGGCGCTGAGTACCCCATCGGTTTCACCGGCTGCAGCACGTTTGGTAATGATGTTGATAACACCACCAACCGCTTGATCGCCATACAGCACACCGGCACTGCCCTGCACAATTTCAATTCGCTCAATATCTTTCAACGCAACCGTATTTAACGCAGGCGCAGCAAGCGATGGATTATTTAATTTACGGCCATCTACCAACACCAGCACATTATTGGCACCCGACAAGCCGCGCATGGATACAGTTACATTACGCGCACCGCTGCCATCGGAATCGGTTAATTGAATACCCGCTTGGGTGCGCAGCACTTCCGATAACAACTTCGCACCACTGATACGAATTTCTTCGTCGGTAATGATCTTGATTTGTGTTGCCACCGGCATTTGCGCCGTTTCACTGCGCGTTGCGCTGACGTAAACCGTTTCCAGTTTTTTAGTGCTGGTTTTATCGTCGGCTTTTTTGTCTGCTGCAAATACCGGCGCAGAACTTACAGCAACAATAGCAGCGCCCGCATGCATGAGTGTGAACAGAGTAGTTTTAGAAAACATGAGATTCCTCAATCCTGAATTAGGGATGAGGGAGGGAAAGCGGAAAAAGATGCAACGGGCATAGCCCGTAAAAATACACAGATTTCCACCGATGTAGCCCTCCGCGACATCGTGAACAATTAAGAGCATGGCTCTGTTATTGAGGCTGGTATCGGACTCATCGATGCAGATACACAACATCGATTTACCGTTGCGGGGGCAGCGCCGGGATTGCTTGTCTTTATTCATCATGCAACGAATAGACACGCGCACCGGCTTCCCATTGACTCTGATCCTGGCTACATCCGTTCAAAGAATGATCACCCATCAGACACCTCGGCGCGCAAGGTACGGGGTTAGACAAAGTGAGTCAAGCGCCAATTCATCCCAACCATAAGCCCGCTGACATCGCTATTGCGCATAGGATTTCCGCCTCATCCTCGCCCTGATTCACCATCAAAAGACGGGCTGCTCCTTTAAAAACGGTTCCTCTGAAAGACTCATTGCTTTTTTGAAAGATTGGCTGCTCATCCAAAAGACGGGTTGTTCGCCAAATTGTTATAATATAACATTACCAAAATTACGCTGCCGTCCGGCGCAACCTTTTCGATTTAGCAGTTTGATACGGAGTGAATAGATGAAAAAGTCGTTGTTATTTATGGCGATAGTTGCCGCCAGCCAATCCGCTCTGGCACAAGTACAAGGCGTGGTGCGCGATGACATGGGGCAGCCAATCGCCCAGGCAACACTCGAAGTCGTCGGTGCCAACCTGCGCATCAAAGCCAATGACAAAGGTGAATTCACGGTTCCCGCCCAACCCGGCAAGGAAGTTGAACTGCATGTAAAAGCACCATCGTTTATGCACAAAACCTTTCATGTCACCCAAGGTTCGCAACAAACCGAATTGGTGCTGGGCAACACCGCAATAGAAGTGGTGAACGTAATTGGCCTGCCCTGGCATGCATCCAATATGGAATCTGCCCAACCGGTTAACGTGTTGAGTGGTGAGCGGTTGCGTGAACGGCAAGCGGCGACACTTGGCGAAACACTCAAAAACGAAGTCGGCGTGCACTCCAGCTATTACGGCCCTGTGGCAAGCAGCCCAATCATCCGCGGCCTTGAAGGTCCACGTGTACTCATCACCCAAAACGGTTTGGATGCAGGTGATGCGTCGCGCGTTGGCCCAGACCATGCGGTGGCGACAGAAGCCTCTACCGCACGGCAGATTGAAATCCTGCGCGGCCCCGCCACTCTGTTTTATGGCAGCGGCGCTATTGGCGGTGTGGTGAATATTGTCGATGACCGCGTACCGCAAGGAACCGATACCTACGGCGAATGGCGGCTTGAACGCGATTCCGTTGCCAATGACAAGCTGGTATCCGCGAGCGGCAACTCAGGTATAGGGAGTGTTGGCGTGCACCTCGATGGTTTTTGGCGTAAAGCGGACGATTACAAAATTCCCGGCGCTGCAGAAATCGAAACCCATGAAGAACACGAAGAAGAAAATCACGCAGAGCACAATGAAGATCGTTTAGCCAACTCATCAACGGAAGCAAAGGGTTTTAACCTCGGCACCAGCTACATTATGGATGAGGGTTTTGTCGGTATTTCCTACGGGCATCTTGAACGCCAATACGGCATTCCCGGTCACAATCACGGCGATGAAGAACTGGATGTCTATGCCGACCTTAAACAAGACCGCCTGCAATTGCTGAGCGAACTTTCACTCGATCACGATTGGTTTAGCGCCGTGAATTCCCGCTTTGGTTTTACTGACTACGAGCACAGTGAAATCGAAAATGGCGAAGTGGGCACAACATTTAAAAATGAAAGTCAGGAAGCGCGCCTTGATTTATTCCATCACCCAATTGCAGATTGGCGCGGTGCATTAAGTTTTCATTTTAAAAATACCGATTTTGAAGCTATTGGTGCAGAAGCGTTTACGCCACCCAGTTCAACCCACAGTCTGGCGATTGCATTAATGGAAGAACGCCACTTTGGCGATGTTCTCGTGCAATTGGGCGCACGTATCGAGCAAGTGAAAATCAGCGCGGATAATTTTCAAGTAGATTTAAACGCGCATGATCACGAAGAGCATGACGATCACGCGCAAGAATATCTGCGTGTATTTTCTATCGATCACGAATCAACCCCATTCAGTGCATCCGCCGGATTGGTGTGGGATTTCACTCCCGGTTATAACATCGGTCTCTCTTACACTCATGCCGAAAGAACACCTTCTGCTGCAGAGTTATTGTCATTTGGCCCGCACATAGGTTCAGGCTTATACGAGGTTGGCGCATTGCTGACGCTAGTAGAAGATGAAGATGGCGAGTTCCATTTTGATCTGGCCCGCAGCGAAGTGAAACCCGAAACATCCAACAATATTGATCTGTCATTAAGAAAATTTGAGGGCGATGTCGGCTTTATCCTTAACGCGTTTTACAACCGTATTGATGATTATTATTACCTAGCTAACACCGGTATGACACGCGAAAGTGAACACGCGCATGATCACGCAGAAGAAGCAGGCGAAGATGATCACGATCATGCAAGTGAATTGCCCGTTTTTATTTATCAAGCACAAGATGCAGAACTGTATGGCTTTGAAGGTGAAGTAATTTGGCAGTTCACGTCCGCCGTAAAACTGAGCCTCACCAGTGACTACATTCGCGCAACACTTAAAGATTCGTTAGAAGGCAATAGCGATTTGCCGCGTATTCCCCCTTTGCGCGTTGGTGCCAGAGCCGAATACGAGCTGGGCAAATGGCGCGCAGAAATCAGCGGCCAACATTATTTTGAACAAAACAATATTGCTGCACTGGAAACCACATCCGATGCGTACACATTGGTTGACACACAAATCAGTTACGCCATCAGCGACAACCTGAAGATCTATGTCAAAGGCAACAATCTGACAGACGAGTATGCGCGCGTACATGCATCCTTCCTGAAAGACAAAGCGCCTTTACCGGCACGCAGTTATGCACTGGGCATCAGCGGCAATTTCTAATATTTATCAATCAAAGGTAATGATGATGTTTAAAAAATTATTAACAGCTCCGGCAAATATTTCGCCATGGTTACTGGCTCTGACACTCCCTGTTGTATTAACCGCGTGTGGCGGCGGCGATACCAAGATTGTCGAACGCGATCCAATTCCTATTGAAGACGATCATGACCATGACGATGATCACGACCACGATCACGACGAAGAACTGAGCCTGGGGCGCTTACTGATCTCCATAAAAGATCAGGCAAAAGTCAGCGTTGTCGATATCAATGAAAAAACTGTTTTACATGAAGTGACTGTGAGTGAAGCCCCTGCGGCACTCTACGCTAGCCCGAATAACCGTTATGGTTTTGTCGTGCAACGCACCGCTGACCGTGTGGATGTAATTGATAGCGGTCTATGGCAAGAAGATCACGGCGATCACCTGCATGATTATGAACAAGCACCCGTGCAAATGCAGTTCAGCACCAACAAATCACGCCCGACCCATTTCACCGGTACTGATAAACAATCCGTGATTTTTTTTGACGGCAATGCTGCAACCACAACACCCGCGAGCGTCGGCGTATTTACCGAAGCAGATATCGCCAACAATACAGCGGGCACACTGCTGGAATACACTACCCATATGCACGGTGCAGCACAGGGGCGTGGCGATTATTTGATTTCTACCCTGCGCGATCCAGCCACCACCAGCACACTGCCCGACCGTGTGGCGGTTTATCGTGCACATAATGGTTACTTTACTGATGAAAGTATCTTCAGCGAAACCTGCCCAGGCTTGCACGGCAGTGCACAAAATGAAACCCAAATCACCTTTGGCTGTACCGATGGCGTGTTGGTAATCACCCAAACCGGTGAAACATTCGCAGCACATAAAATTGCCAACCCCGCCAGTTTCACCGGCACTACCCGTATCGGTACGCTGCTAGGCGATCACGCTGCAGACGAGTTTGTTGGCATTGCAGCGGGGCAATTTTTTGCGGTCAATACCAGCACCAATATGATTACCGCGATTAACTGGACTGATGCGAGTGTGACACCAGCCGCTACTGCGCTTGCCTATGATTTTGCGGGCGACGGCGAGTTGTTTGTAATTCTGGACAACCAAGGCAAGTTGACTATTTTGAATGCTGACGATTGGAGTGTAATAGGCCAGGTGCAAACCATCACCAGCAACCTTGCCGCCTTACCCGCTGGCAGTAAATTTGAATTGGCATTAACACCTGGTCATCTCGCTTATGTGAGCGACCCCATCGCCAACCAAATTAAACAAATTGATTTGGATGAAGCAAAGGTTATCGATACGATTCAATTGGATTTTGTGCCAAATAAAATCACTTGGTTAGGTGTTGCAGAGCCTGCAGGCGATCACGATCACTAACATTCAAACCATTATGAGCGTTTGATATTAACGGCAGTAAAGCTTATCGGAGCGATACTGCCGTTACCAAAACAGACTCCGTCATCAAAACAATACAGTCGAGTGGATTTCATAAAACAAAAAACTTTGCATATGCAGCACGGTCTATAGAATAAATTGGTCGAGCCAAAACACAGGACAGGTTCTAGACTAAAGAAGATCATTGTTGGATACATGCATAAGGATTTTTTATGAAACAGCCCTCTGGTGAGCGTTCTTCACCCGTTACACACTCCACTACCACAACGCCTACACACAATCGCGAACACAAGGCATCACAACACGCTCCGCACTCCAACCCCGAATCCAAACAAAGCGCAGCCGCTCTTGCTAGCGACCAAGCACTGCTTATCGCACAACATTTTTCTAATTATTTGATTCCCGGCATTGCAAGATCAGCAGAGCTCAAACAAGAAGTCTACGCATTGCGGCATCAGGTGTACTGTGAAGAATTGCATTTTGAAGAAACCAATGCACAACAGCTGGAACAAGATAGTTTTGATGCGCATTCATTACACTGTTTTATTCGTCACGTAAGCACCAACACAATGGCAGGCACGTTACGGGTCATTACCAGCAGCCACACACAAGAGCTGTTACCCATTGAAGCCTATTGCGCCCATGCGATAACGCACGAACACTTAACGCCGCGCTATTTTTTACCGCACCAAATTTGCGAAATATCGCGCCTTGCTGTACCCGCCACATTTCGCAAACGCCAAACAGACCAAATTGAAGGAAGTGCAACCGGGGTTATTAACGAGCACACATTTTCTACGCAAGAATTACGTTTCTTCCCTTATATCGCTATCAGTTTATATTTATCGGCGATTGCCATTTGTTACAAAAGCAGACTGCATCATGTATTCGTGATGATGGAACCAAGGCTTGCGCGTAGCCTTGGATTTGTAGGCATTCATTTCACACCGATCGGCCCGACTGTGGAGTATCACGGAAAACGTGCCGCCTATTATGTGGATGTGCGCCAAGTGCGAAAAACACTTAGCGCAGGCTATAAACAGTTATTGCACGTGATTGAACAGGAATTATTTTCACGAAAAAACTAACCTTGCCCCATCTGTTATCAGCGATTCACTATGGTTAATGCGCAGGTCAATTTTTCTTTTGGTTTTGTAAAATCACACGCGGTTCAGCAACTGGAACTAATTTTCCATCCCGTAATTGAATCGCTTGCGATGCACCCATGCTTGGCCATATTTTTAAATCATGACCTTTTTTCTGAAGTGCTTGTTGGATTTCAACGGGCATAGCCGCCTCTACAAATAACACATTGGGATTCCACTGTTGATGAATACGCGCTTGTGCCATGGCTTTTTCAACCGGCATTGAATCGTTAAGCGAATACAATAACGTTTGTACCACTTGCGAAATAATCGTAGGCCCACCTGCTGCCCCCAGAGTCATGACCGGCTCATTGTTTTTAAATACCAATGTCGGGCTCATACTGGATAGCGGGCGCTTTTTTGCAGCAACGGCATTTGCATCTGATCCCACCAAACCAAACGCGTTAGCCGCACCAACTTGTGCAGAAAAATCATCCATCTGATTATTTAACACCACACCGGTTCCGGGAATAACCACTTTGCTACCAAAGCTGGTATTGACGGTTGAGGTGATCGCCACCCAATTACCGTCCATATCGGCAGCAGCGATATGTGTAGTGTGTTTATTCATTAAATGTTGGATGTCTACATCAGGGTTGCCATGTGCAATATCGGCAGTGGTTTTTTCCAAGCTAATTTTTTTCGCGATCGTTTGTGCATAGCGTTTATCCGCCAAGCTCAATGGCACTTTGGTAAAATCACTGTCGCCCAACCAATGTGCGCGATCAGCAAACGCAAACTTCATTGCCTCTGCAATTAAGTGATAGCGCTCTGCCGGTGCCAGCGCATCCAAATCAAATTGTTCAAGAATATTTAAAATTTGTGCAACGTGAACACCACCAGAACTGGGCGGTGGAAAACCATAGAGAGTGTAGCCCGCAAATTCAGACACAATAGGCTTGCGCATTTTTACCTGATAGTTGGCGAAATCTTTATCCGTGACGACACCGCCGTTGGCAGCCATCCAGCGTCCGGTTTTTTTTGCAAAATCGCCATGGTAAAAATAACGAGGCCCCTGTTTGGCGATTGCCCGATAAGTCACCGCCAGATCTTTTTGTTGCAGTATTGAAAACGCCGGTAGCGGTTGATTATTTTTATCCAAATAAATAGCAGCACTGGCAGGAAATTTTGCCAAATTATCCGCTGTTGCGGCCATGCGTTCAGCCAGTGCAGGTGAAATAGGAAATCCTTTTTCCGCTAATTCAGCGGAAGGCAAAATAACATCGCGAAACGTTAATTTTCCGCCCAGCTTTTGTAATTTATCCAGTGCGGCAACTGAACCGGGAATACCCACCGCTAAAGCGCCTGTGCGGCTCAGTTCAGGATCGGCCTTACCATTTACAATATACATATCGCGCGTTGCCGCAGCGGGGGCCATCTCGCGCCCATCAATCGCCAATATGCGGCCATCAGCCAAGCGCACCAGAATAAAACAGCCACCACCGATACCCGAGTTGTGGCCATCAACCACACCCAGTGCAAAAGCTACCGAAATAGCCGCATCAACCGCATTACCACCACGCTTGACCACCTCCATAGCAATACGGGTTGCCTCCGGGTTAACACTGGCAACCGCGACTTTGCCGTCGGGGCTCACTTGGGCGTAGTCCGCTCCCGGAAGCTCGGCATGCGCCACCAGTGCGATACAGCATACACTCAATGCTAAAACGATTTTTTTCATTTCAATAACCGCTGTTGTGAATAATAATTGCCTGAACCTTAATACAAATGAGGCGAGTAATACAAACTTATCATGGAAAGCGAGCGATCTGCGCTTAAAGCAGGTGATTGAAGCAGGCGATTATCCAATCGCTCCAAACAATGCTCGCAAGATGGAATTATCAGGGAAAAAGCAAGTCATAAAAAATCCGTTAACGAGTTAAGTATAAAAACATGGACAATAAAATCAGTAGTACCCGCCTCTATGGCTTGGACACATTAAGAGCACTCGCTATTATTTTGGTGCTGATCTATCACTACCGCGTTGTTGTAAGCAATGAACTGTTATTCGGTTTTATCACCCGAATTGGCTGGGTGGGTGTGGATTTGTTTTTTGTATTAAGCGGTTATTTGATTGGCGAACAAATACTCCGCGCTTATGCAAAAAAAGAAAACTTTTCACTTAAACATTTCTATGCGCGACGTTTGTTGCGCACATTGCCCAATTATTATGTTGTGCTTGCGCTGTACTTGCTCTTGCCCGCGTTATTAAGCCCTACTTATACAGCGCCGCTGTGGCAATTCCTGACGTTTACGCAAAATCTTGATATGCGGCCAATGGAAACCTTTACCCATTCATGGTCGCTCTGCGTTGAAGAGCAATTTTATTTGTTGTTTCCCTTGGTGTGTATGCTAGCGCTCGCCCGTGACGCAAACCCGGTACGCATGTGGGTCATTATTATCGCAGGCTTTATCGCGGCAATACTGATACGCGCCTATATGCTCAATGCACATGGCGGACCCCAGATAACGGGCAAAGATTATTACGAATTCATTTACTATCCCAGTTATTCGCGATTTGATGAATTGCTGCCGGGTATCGCCATCGCGCTGCTAAAAAACTATCACCCTTCCCGATATGAAAAACTACTTCGTTATGGCAACGCTTTTTTTGTGGCTGGGTTGGCGGGATGCGGTTGGGTGTTTTATGTATTTTTAAATCTGGCCTATACCCAAGAGACAGGCACTAGCACATGGACTCCCGTCATTGGCTATTCGCTCTTGGCCATCAGCTTTGCCTTGCTGGTAATGGCAGCGCTCTCGCCTTGCTGCTGGCTCTACCGCCAAAAAATTTCTGGCGCTGCCAGCCTCGCACTCTGGTCTTATGCTATTTATTTAATCCACAAACCACTCTACCAATTATTGGAAGATCCCGTTAAAAACCTCGGCATCAACACCGATGGTTATCTGGGTATGGGCATTATTGTCTTGATAAGCACCATAGGCGGTTGGTTGCTATTTAGGTTGGTTGAAACACCGTTCATGAATTTACGGACACGCTGGTTTCCCTCCAACAATAAAACCGCCCAGGTACCGGCCGGTGCATTGAAAGAGTAATACGAACCGGGTGCGTAGCCGCGTTTTGCATACTGGTTTACACTCCCACAACCCACGTAAATACATTCACAGGAGATGACTGATGCACAGTGCAATCAAGCGTGCGAAGAGAATGAGAACAACAGTTTCAACAAGGGCGTTTTTGTTGGCAAGCAGTCTGTGCGTTTCACTGCCGGGTATTGCCGCCGAAGGGATGTGGACCTTGGACAATTTGCCGCATGCTGATCTGGAACAACGCTACGGTTTCAAACCCTCTGCTGCCTGGATTGATAAGAGCATGCGCAGTGCTGTGCGCCTTGCCGGTGGTTGCTCGGGTTCATTTGTATCCGCCAATGGGCTGGTACTGACCAATCATCACTGTGTAATTAATTGCGTGGAAGATTTATCCAGCCCATCGCAAGATTTTATGAAAAACGGATTTCTCGCCAGGAACAACACAGAAGAAAAACAATGCCCCGGCGTAGAAGTGAATCGTTTGGAGCACACCAAAAATGTTACTGACCGCATGCAAAAAGCGCTGGCAGGATTGAGCGGAAAAGCATTCAGCGACGCAAAAAAAGCCGAGCAGTCATCCATTGAAAAAGAGTGTATGGCTGATGCCGGTAACAAACGCCGCTGCGATATTGTCGAGCTGTACGGCGGCGGCCAATATTATGTGTATCAGTATTCGCGCTATCAGGATGTGCGTTTGGTATTTACACCGGAATATGCATCCGGATTTTTTGGTGGAGATCCGGATAATTTTAATTTCCCACGTTACAACCTGGATATGGCGTTACTGCGTGTCTATGAAGACGGCAAGCCCATTGCAAACCGCGATTGGTTTCCAATCAACACCAAAGGCGCAAAAGAAAATGAATTGGTGATGACACTCGGCCACCCAGGCACTACGCAGCGCTTACTCACGATGACTGAGTTGGAAACCCAACGGGATCTGGTGTTGCCGTTCCGTTTATTATTTGCAGCAGAATACCGCGGATTATTATTGCAATATTCCAATCAGGGCGACGAGCAAGCACGTATCGCACAAACTGAATTGACTCTGGTCGAAAACGGATTAAAAGCGCGTACCGGTATGTTTCAGGCACTGTTATCACACGATGTCATGGAGCAAAAACGCGAACAGGAATATATATTTCGCAATTGGGTTGAAAGCGATGCGACGCGTGCAAAAACCTATGGCAATCCATGGCAAACCTTAACCCAAACCCAAACAACATTCCGCAATATGTATGTGGATTATGTGATGCTGGAATTGGGCATGGGTATTATGTCCCAACAAGTTACCTGGGCGCGCACTTTGGTTCGCGGTGCAGAAGAACGCAACAAACCTGATCATGAACGCTTGCGCGAATTTTCCAACGCCAGCTTACCGGCAGTGCAAGCGGGGCTGTTGGCTGAATCGCCGTTATACAGCGATTTTGAAACCATGAAACTGGCATGGTCACTGAGCAAACTACGTGAAAAATTGGGCGTTGATAATCCCGTCGTCAAACATATTTTGGGCAAAGAATCGCCCGAGGCATTGGCCAAACGCATCGTTTCACACAGCAAATTAAGTGATGCAGCACTGCGTAAACAATTATGGGAAGGCGGTGCCGATGCAATAGCCAAGAGTGATGACCCCGCAATCGCACTTGCAAAAGTTATCGATACCTATGCACGCAAAGTACGCATGGATTACGACCAAAACATTGAGCCCGTGCAAAAAGCAGCGGCAAGCCAATTGGCGCAGGCTCGCTTTGCATATAAAGGAACGCAAGTGTATCCCGATGCAACTTTTTCGCTGCGTTTGTCGCATGGCGTGATTCGCGGCTGGGAAGAAAAAGGAGAAATGGTTACGCCATTTACTACGCTGGCCGGATTATTTGACCGCGCAACAGGCTACGACCCATTCAAGCTGGCCGATAGCTGGAGCGCGGCACAGAAAAAAGTCGATAAAAAAGCGCGTTTTAATCAGGTATCAACCAACGATATTATCGGCGGCAACTCCGGCAGCCCATTGATCAACGCGAAAGGGGAATTAGTCGGGTTAATTTTTGACGGCAATATTAATTCACTGGGCGGCGCTTACTTTTTTGATGAATCAGTCAACCGTAGCGTATCGGTACATCCGGCGGCGATGGCAGAAGCATTAAAGAAAGTCTATAAAGCCGACCACTTGGTAAAAGAATTAAAGTTGAAATAATCATTTATCAGCAAGGTCATATATAAATCATCACATATGACCTTGCTATAACTTCACACAGGTGGGTTGGTGCTAAGCGCAGCGATGCCCAACACGCACCGCACCG
This sequence comes from Cellvibrio sp. pealriver, assembly GCF_001183545.1. NCBI lineage: Bacteria > Pseudomonadati > Pseudomonadota > Gammaproteobacteria > Cellvibrionales > Cellvibrionaceae > Cellvibrio > Cellvibrio sp. pealriver. The sequence goes on along the minus strand of NZ_KQ236688.1, from coordinate 290,003 downwards.
CATTAAAATTTTAAAAAATCATTACCCCAGCTGCAGGCACACTAACACGTTCACCCACATTGATTTTCTCACCAGTAACCTGCTCAGTGCGCTCACCACGTAAATTATCAGGCACGGAAAACTCAGCCGCACTCTGTGGGTTCAAATTCACTACCACCCACACACTGGTTTTTTCGCCGTTCTTTTCACTGAAGTTTTCGCCGATATTTTCAACTAACCACACATCTTTATTATCAACCGGGTAATAACGAATTTCGTCCGGCAACTGCAACGCAGGGTTGCTGTTGCGCACGCTGATCAAGCGTTTGTAATGATTCAGCAGCGATGATGGATCTTGCGCTTGGGCAGCAACAGAAACCCCGGTGCCCTGCAAGGTTTTCCAATAATTGGCAAACCAGCCTTGATGGTTTTGCATCCACGGAAACCATTTGGCTTGATCTAACCAAAATTCGCCAGAGCTATTAAAACCCGCGCTATCTTCCTCGCTCCACTGCATAATCGCGCGGCGATATTGATCATCGCCGGTTTTGTATTGCGATACACCAATTTCTTCACCGTAGTAAAGATACAAAGGCCCCGGAGTGGTCATTAATAAACTCGCTGCAATCTTCGCTTTGGCAAAGTCATTATTGAGCGACAACATAATCCGGTTTTGGTCGTGATTGGTCAGGAAAGGCGAAAAATAATGCAGTGGTGCAGCCGCTTTACGCGCATTCAAATTCGCCCATAAATTTTCGCGATTTTGTTGCAGCGTACTATTACCCAAGGTGCCAAAATCAGCCGACTGTTTTACCGCCGGGTTCAGTATGTCGATAATCACATTACCAAAATCAAAATCGAACGCTGAATCCAAACCTTTACCTTCATTGCGGTAGCGACCAACTGTTTTTAAATCAGCCCAAGCTTCTGCAACCAACATGGCATCGGGTTTTATCGATTTCACATGTTGCGAAAAAATAGTCCAGTAATCGATAGTGCCTTGAGTATCGGCTTGCAGCGGATAACCGCCCTCTTCCACCGCATAGCGGACTGCATCCAAACGGAAACCATCAACACCTTTTTCAAGCCAGAAAGTCGCGAGCTTATTTAACTCATCAATAACCACTTGTTTGGTGAGATTTAAATCCGGTTGGCTGCCACCGAAGGCACCGTAGTAATAGGCTTTGCGTGTGTCGTTCCAATGCCAAACTGCTGCAGGGTTGGATTCTGAAGACCAGGGTTGGCCCCAACCACTTTGCGGGCGCTCATCGCGCCAAATAAAGTAATCTTCGTAACCGGGTTCTTTGTTGGCCGATTTAATAAACCATTCGTGTTTATCGGAGATGTGATTCAACACCAAATCCAGAATGACTTTCATATCGCGCGCGTGCGCTTGCTGGATGAAATGCTCGAAGTCGGCCATGGTGCCATAGTCAGCTTCTACGTTATAAAAATCCTGGAAATCGTAACCGTGATACGAGGGTGCTTCGAACACCGGGGTCAACCAAATGCCATTCACCCCCAAACTTTTTAGATAATCCAGCTTACTGGTCATACCCTGAAAATCGCCGCTACCATCGCCATCGGCATCGTAAAAAGAGCGCGGCCAGATTTCGTAAAAAATCGCGTTGTGCCACCACTGATTGGCTGTTTCATTCACCGGAAGCGATAAATATTCTGCTGCTGCACTACTGGCGCTAACGGCAGATGCAGGTTTTGAAGCGGTGTTAGGGTCAGAACAACCAGTGAAGGCAAACGAGAGACTTAGGGCTAAGAGAAATGCGGATGGGCGCAAGAGAGTTTTCATGCGGGAGCTCCATGGCTATTGGCGTTATAAAATGGGCGCTAAAAGTAAAGCCCATTTACAACGCCGGTGCCAAGGAGTTATCGGCCAGAGGCCGATGAATACGTATGCGCTGCTGTATTGTTAACCGAATTAGGGCAAATCGGTTTCAGGTACTTTGCTCGCCAGGATTTTATCGATACGGCGACCATCCATATCCACAATTTCCAATTGCCAGTTTTGCACCACAACTTTGTCGCCCGTCGCAGGCATACGCCCCATAAGCAACATGATCAGACCGTTAAGGGTTTGGTAATCGCCTTCTTCTGGAAGGTCATCAATTTCCAAACAGTCTTTCAATTCCAGAATAGGCAGCATGCCGTCCAGCAAGAAGGAACCATCATCGCGGCGGACAACGTAAGCATCTTCGCCTTCACCCATCACGAATTCACCGGTCAGTGCTTCCAGTAAATCTTGCAGGGTCACGATACCTTTGAGATCGCCATATTCATCAACCACAAATACCATTTGGCTGTGCGATGAACGGAAAAATTCCAGCAGCTCCATACCGGTAAGCGATTCAGGCACAACATGGCAAGGCTGCGCCATCGATTCCAGTTCAACCGTGCTGCCGCGAATAGCTTCTGCCAACAATTCTTTCGCGTTAATGACCCCAACAAGGTTATCAATTTGTTTGGTGCAGACCGGAAAGCGCGAGTGCGGCGACTTCATCACACGCTGGTAGTTTTCCTCCAGGGTGATGGCGGTATCCAGATAAATAATGTCTGCGCGCGGCACCATAAGCGACACAATACTGCGGGTTTCCAAGCGCAGCACATTTTTTACCATTGTATGTTCTTGTTGTTCCAACACACCTGAGCTGGAACCTTCATCAAGAATTGCGTGGATATCTTCTTCTGTCACTTGATGGTTATTGGTTTGGTGGAAGCCCAATACACGCATCAACGCACGTGTGGAATTCGATAAAAAATGCACAAACGGTTTGGTGATGATGGCGAGCACTTGCATGGGAGGTGCAACAATACACGCGATTCGTTCAGCGTTGAGCTGACCAATGCGTTTGGGCACTAATTCACCCACCACAATCGAGAAGTAAGTAACAACCACAACCACGAGAACAGTCGCGAAATTATCACTGAAATTCACAGGCACACCGAGGCTCTGCAACCAAAGGGCAAAAGGCTCGGCGAGAATGGATTCACCAACAATACCGTTCAGCAGACCAATCGAGGTAATGCCGATTTGCACGGTAGATAAAAACTGGGTGGGGTCTTCGGCAAGCTTCAACGCAACCTGCGCTGAGCTGTTGCCCTTGGCAGCAATTGCCATCAGGCGTGATTTTTTGGCGGTGACAATAGCAATTTCCGACATCGCGAATATGCCGTTCAATACAATCAGGCCAAGCAATACAAAGATTTCCATGGGGTCCTACTGGTAAAGCGCTATGCGCGGGAGGGCGAGTATAACATCGGAAACCGTCAGGAATACCAGACCCCTGAGCTACTCGTCATGACGACCGTACAGAGACTGAGCGATTGCCTTTATTGTTGAGAAGAATTATCATTAACAATAATTTGTTATTTACATCCACTCGTTGTTTCTCGCCTCACAGAGGCGGTAGTCAGGCAAATGCAATCCAAACACGTTTCCTTGCTCTTCTTTTTGCTCGTAGCGGGTGCTCATGCCGGTATTCTGGCGGCAGTTGTCTTATGGCCCTCACCTCCCAAACCGGTTGAAATTGTTCAACCCACTATTCAGGGGATGCTGATAGCAGCCGAACCGGAGCCAACTCCTCCGGAACCCTTGCCACCCCCACCACCGCCAGAGAAAAAACCGGAGCCCAAACCCAAGCCAAAGCCGCCACCCAAAGCACCACCATCGGAGCGCGCGGTAAAAGCCCCGGAACCGGAGCCACAGCCGCAAGTTCAGCAACCTGCGGAAACCAAGCCCGCTGAACCTGCGCCTCCGGCACCGGTTGTTCCTCCGAGCGCAGATGCTGACCAATTGAGCAACCCCGCACCGGCTTACCCAAGCTTGTCGCGCCGCTTGCGTGAAGAGGGAATAGTGCTTCTGGATATTTTGATCATGGCTGATGGCACCGTGAGCGAGATCAAACTCAAACGTTCCAGTGGTTTTAAACGGTTGGATGACGCAGCAATAAAAGCGGTCTCTCATTGGCGCTTCCAACCTGCAACCCAAGGCGGGATAGCTATCGATTTTTGGTATGAGCAACCCATTGAGTTTGACCTGCATTAATCGAATTTGAACACTATCAACTGCAACCTATACATTTTATTTGGCTAACGAGGTTTTTATGGATTCACCCTATGGTATTGCTTCCGTATGGGCACAAGGCGATGCGCTGATCAAAGCGGTCGCGATTATTTTATTGATTATGTCCATCGCTAGCTGGTGGGTAATTGTTGTGCGCGCTTGGGGTTTGTGGCGTTTACGCCGCCCATCCCAAGGCCTGAATGACTTCTGGCATGCGCAGAGCTTTGCCGAGGGCTTACGCACACTGGGCGATGACCGCACTACGCCCTTCCGCCATTTGGCAGAAGAAGGGCAAGCCGCACTTGACCACCACAGCAACCACAAAGATGACCTGCACGGCCATTTACCGCTGGCAGAATGGCTGACGGCTTGTCTGCGCGGTTCCATCGATGAAAGTGCCGAACGCCTGCAGCGCGGCTTGGCGATCTTAGCCTCGGTAGGCTCAACCGCGCCGTTTGTTGGGTTGTTCGGTACGGTATGGGGTATTTACCACGCACTGGTTGGGATAGGTATTTCGGGCCAGGCGAGTATCGATAAGGTTGCAGGCCCGGTCGGTGAAGCATTGATCATGACCGCGTTTGGTCTGGCTGTCGCCATTCCTGCAGTGCTGGGCTATAACGCGCTCACCCGTGCCAACAAGGGCGTACTCAACAAACTCAACCGCTTTGCCCACCAACTGCATGCGTATTTCATCACCGGTAGCCCGCTGCAAAATAAAGGGGCTATTACCAAACTGACTCCGCGTAAAGAGGGCTAGACCATGGCTTTTGGTGGAGGATTAGATGACGAAACCGAAGTCATGAGTGAGATCAACATGACACCGCTGGTAGATGTCATGTTGGTGTTGCTGATTATTTTTATCATCACCGTACCGGTCTTGACCCATTCGGTAAAAGTGGATTTGCCGCGCGCCGACAACACACCGAATGAACTCAAACCGGAAACCATTAATCTCGCGGTGAATGCCGACGGACAAATTTACTGGAACGAAACCCAAGTCACTCTGGAAGAGTTGGAATTGCGCCTGGCAGCAGAAGCTGGCAAGCAACCCCAACCGGAAATCCACATACGTGGCGATAAAGCCGTGGCTTATGAACACGTGATAAAGACCATGGCAGCAGTACAACGCTCAGGGCTTTTAAAGTTAGGCTTTGTCACCGAGCCCGGCAACTAGCCGGGCTTTAGCGTGCGTTTTTTTAATTACGTTCGATTTATTACTTTCACTCTTGTCGCTTGCCACCAATTGAATCGCGACCGGTGAAATACGAACTGGTTAATGATGATTGAGATGCTTCTTCGTCAGCGCCATAAAACGCGGTGTGGGGCCGACATCTTCATAGATAGCATCACCCATTTCATCGGTAGCAACGACTTTGGTTCCCTGCACATAGGGAAAACTTGCCTCCAATTGCCCTAATGCGGCAGACACCAATTCACTCAACAACTGCTCTTTGGAACGCTTGGGATACATTTCGGCAAGCGCATTTAATTTCGCAGCATCTTCTATCTGCAAGTGTATGGCGTAAGTCTCTTGCGTAAGTTTACCTTGAGCGTGGTTTTCCCATTGTGTAACCAGTTCTTTTAAAGATGACATAGCAACCTCGTTTACATCCAGACAGCGGTTTGGAAATAGCAAGCGGTAAAAAAATCAGGTATCGATATCGCGTACCGTTTTTTTACATCCTGCTGTTAGTGTAGATCAGGGATTCACTCTGGCAGCTAATAACGGATAAAACTTTTCGTACTTTACACTCCATGCACACTTGAATTATTTACTTTAATCACATCAGTAAGAATCCGGATGTATTTATCCATATCCTCTTCACGCACTTGCGCATAGCCCAGCATTAATCCTTTGTGCAACACTTTGCCTGTTGCTAATTTGCTGAGTGGTTGCACATAAATTCCCTGCGCCAATGCTGCTTTACTGATCTGCTCATCATCGTATCCTTCCTGCAACGCAATCGTGAGATGAATACCGGACGATCCACCATAAATCGTCACGCTATCGCCTAAATATTTTTCAAGCGCGGCGACCAATGCATCGCGCCGTGCAGCGTACAAGCGACGCATTTTTTTCAAATGATTCGCAAAATAGCCGCCGCGTAAAAATTCCGCCAGTGCCAGTTGTTCTGCGCTGCGCCCACGTAAATGCCCCAAGCGCAGCAGGTTGCAAAAAGCCTCCACCAACCCCGTTGGTACCACCATAAAACCAATGCGCAGTGCAGGAAATACGGTTTTGCTAAAGGTGCCCAAATAAATCACCGGCGCATCTTCCACTAACCCTTGCATGGCGGGTAAAGGTGGGCCATCGCGGCGGAACTCGCTGTCGTAATCATCTTCAACAATCAGTGCGCCCACACGCTGCGCTGCCTCAATTAACGCCAGACGCCGCTCAATACTCATCACACTGCCGAGCGGAAACTGGTGTGATGGTGTGGTGTAAATCAATTTAGGCGGGTGCTGTCGCCAATCACTTTCCTGTGGCGCTATGCCGTGTTGATCAACCGCGATTCCAATGACCGTCAACTCCGCCGCTTTCAAGGTCTGGAATGCACCGCCATAACCGGGGTTTTCAACCCAGACGTTATCGCCCGCGTTGGCGCAGGCATGGGCACAAATGCTGAGGCTTTGCTGGGTACCATCGGTAATAAAAATCTGCTCTGCGGTACAACGTACACCGCGTGTGCTGGTGAGATGCTCGGCAATCGCCTGACGCAGCAGGGGCTCGCCGGATGCATCGGAGTAGTCGAGCTGTTGATAACTCAAACCACGCCAGGCGCGATCCAGACAGCGCCTCCATATCGGGATGGGGAAATCCGGTAGCGATGGAACCCCGGCAACAAACGCCGTATAAGTCCCTTGCGGGTCAGATGGCCAGGGCGTAAGCCGCGCGCGCATGGAAACCGGTAAAGGGGCGATGTTGGCTGCCCCAACTGTATTGCCTGGTTCACCACCCGGCACCCGGGTTGTTTGTGAAACCCGGGTGCTGCCACCTAGTGTCCGCAGCAAACCCTCAGTCACCAACTGTTCGTATGCATAGAGCACGCTGTTGCGGGCGATATGTAATTCCGCCGCGAGTGAACGGCTACCCGGTAATTTCGCACCGGCGGGGATGCGCCCCTGCAAAATTGCCTCACGCAAACAGTTGTATAAACGACGCTGCCGCGATTGCCGGACAGCAGTTGTTTGTAACGAATAGCGTTGTTCGTATTCATGAAACAGTAATTGATAGTCCATATCGCAAACCAACTGGCTCCAAAAAATTAGTTATTTGTGGATCTTATTATAGAACCAGATGAGCATTACCCTCTCTTCATCCGTTATCACTTATCACCACCCGTTATCACTTTTTGCATTTGGAGAGAGCAAGGACTTATGAACAACGCCCCACACCAACCGCCATCAGCGCGTACACGCGTCCGTCGCTTGGCCGAAAAAGCCCATTATGAAAGCGCAACCTTATACAGCATCGTGGATGAAGCTTACTGCTGCCATATCGCCTTTAATCAAGGTGAAAGCACTCACTGTATTCCCACTGCTTGCTGGCGCATTGATGATTATCTCTATATCCACGGCTCCAACGGTGGGCGTTTAACCAAAGCGATGCTGGCCAATAATCAGGTATCGGTTGCGATTACCCACATCGATGGCCTGGTGCTGGCGCGCTCGGCGTTTAACCACAGCATGCACTACCGCTCAGCGGTGATTTACGGTGTGTTTGAATTGGTGAAAGACAAGCAGGCAAAAATCGCCGCGTTGGATGCCTTCATGGACAAGATCGCCCTAGGCCGAAAACACGAGGCACGCCCGGGTAATGAGCAGGAGCTGGCGGCGACCAGTGTGATGCGGATTTCGCTTGCAGAAGCGGCATGTAAAATCAGTAACAAACCGCCGGAAGATAATGAGGAAGATACAAAATTGCTGGTCTGGGCAGGCGTTTTACCGCTGGTGACTGTTCGGGGTGAACCGGTTCCCGCCAATAACGGTGCAATTCCAGTGCCCGATTACGTGAACCATTGGGCGCGCTAGGCGCGCCCATGGGGTATTTATTCTCAACTCTTGGGCAGTGTACGACGCTTGTACAAATCCAACCCCAGCGCAACGACCACATACAACACCACAAACGGCACCAAACCATACACAACGGCCGTTTGCAGTTGCGCCAGATAATCCAGCGACAGCGCCATCGCAATCAATATCCACACATAAGCAACATAGAGCGCCAGGAACAAGAAGCCTTCAAACCGGTTCAGCACCGAGCCGATAAAGAACACCGGCACACAAAGCGCAGCCACCGCGAGCATGACCGGAATATCAATATTGGCCAGTTGCTCCCCTGCCAATAAAGGCATTGGCGATACCAGGCCTGAAATCCCCAGTACACACAGAATATTGAAGATATTACTGCCCACTACGTTACCGACGGCGATGTCGCGCTGACCGCGAATAGTTGCCACAACCGATGTCACCACTTCCGGCAAAGAGGTGCCTGCCGCAACAATCGTCAGGCCGATAACCGCCTCGTTCACACCCCATGCAGTGGCAAGCTCAACCGCGCTTTGCACCAACCAGCGCGCGCCCATCACCAGCAGTACCAAACCGCCAATGACCAATAAAACGTTCTGCCACACAGGTACGTTGGCGTTGAGCATTTCCTCGACTTCACCATCGGAAACATCCACGCCTTTTTGCTTACCCTGATAAAACAAAAACCAGGTATACGCCACCAAGCCCAGCGCAAGAATTCCCGCCTCCAGCTTATTGATGCTGCCGTCCTGGGTCATGATCACTGCCACAATCGTGATCCCCACCATAATCGGCACATCCTGGCGGATCAGCTGATGGGAAATAATGAGCGGGGAGATCATGGCGGCAATACCCAAAATCACCAGCACGTTAAAAATATTACTGCCCACAACGTTGGCGATGGCCAGTTCTGCCTGCCCCGCATAGGCGGCTTTAACGCTTACCGCCAATTCAGGCGCACTGGTACCAAACGCAACCACTGTCAGGCCGATAACCAATGCAGGAACACCAAAGTTAGAGGCCAAACGTGCAGCACCTTTGATCAACAAATCTGCACCAACCACTAACAACACCAAACCCACCACTAAAAGCAACCACGTCATAGTATTTCCCCCGTAAAATTTTTTGCCAAGCTTATAGAGATCACCTGAAAAATAGAACTGGAATTCGCGTTCAATCGCCATTTATCCAACCAAACCGAATTTTCGTGCAGAAATGTAAATGGAATGGCGCAGCTCCATTCGGGGGGCTAACGTTGCACTTATTCTTTTGCAGGAAATTACTCTGATAAACTCAAAATCACCCTAATAAAAAGGAAAACCGCAATGACAATAAACATCCATCGCCATTCTCTTTTGTCCCGCTTGCTGATAGGCCTGCTGTGTGTTGCCCCTGCCAGCTTTGCTGCCGATAAAACGTTTGTCTGGCCAAATGGTGCCAAGGCCGCCGTTAACCTTGCTTATGACGATGCTGTGCCATCGCAATTGGATAACGCCATTCCCGCGTTAAATAAATACGGTTTAAAGGGCAGCTTTTACTTAACACTGGCGGCGGACACCATTTCCAATCGCCTTGCAGATTGGCGCAAAGCGGCCGCAGACGGACATGAATTAGCCAACCATACGCTGTTCCACTACTGCTCCGCCTCAGGCCCTGACCGCAGCTGGGTTCAGCCAGATAATGATCTTGATAAAATCCCGGCCACCCAATTAGCCATGCAGATCCGTTTAGGCAACAGCATGTTGCACGCGATAGACGGCAAAACCGAACGCACCTTTACAACACCCTGTGGCGATCTCAAGGCTGCCGGAGTGGAGTATTTGCCATTGGTAAAAAATGAATTTGTCGCGATCAAAGCTGCGTTTGGCGGAGTGATCCCCGACATGAACACGCTTGATCCCCATATGGTGACCGTAGCGGTGCCGGTTGATGTGACTGGAAAACAATTGATTGATATGGTGAAAGAAGCGGGCACCAAAGGCACCATGATCAACTTTACCTTTCATGGCATAGGTGGTGACCATCTGGTGGTGTCCAATAAAGCACACGAGGAACTGTTGAAATATCTGGCGGACAATAAAAATATTTATTGGACAGATACCTTCCTGAACATCATGAAGTATGTAAAAGAACAGCAAGCGAAAAAATAATTGATGGGCTCAACAATAATAACGGGGCATCAAGTGCCCCGTTATTATTTTCCGCGAACGTTTTACACAATTCCCAAAAACAACCTGTCTTTACTTGAGTGCAACAACTCTTCTACCGCTGTGCGCTGGTTATTCCCCTGCAGCTTATCCAGTAACTCTGCAAATTCCTGCACGCGCCTGTCGCTGTAGGAATATTCATCCTGATCGGCCAATTTGTAATTTACAAACTGACTTATTTGTTTTTCTCTGCTGACTTCCTGCTCAACCCATAGATTATTCACGCGGTCATTGGTCATGGATAAAAAGCGGCTGGTGCTACCTTCTTCATGTTCAACGGTGTAAGTGTAATTTCCACCCAGATCATCCAAATACTCTTTGGGGAAAGATTCAAAATGGCTATTGGATAATTCATAACGGGTTTCTTGTTTGACCAGTAGATTATCGCCATTTTGTTCTGTGCGAGTCTCCTGCTCCAGTGTTAACACCATTGCTGCAGCTTGTGAATAAAAGCCCGGATTGTGTAGTACTGGCGAACGGAATGTGGCTTTAAAATCCGGCATTCCGGAATCAAACGCGGTCAATGCAGATTCTGCTATACCGGCATCAGCATCTTGCTCTTGTTGCGTGGGGGCAACAGCAATAAATTCAGAAAATAATGATTCAAACGCATCCATCATAAAACGCTTGGAAGTATTGGGCGTATCGCTGTCTTCTGCGGAGCGGCTAATTAAATCAAGATATTGCTGTAGCAGTTCATGCTCCAGCGTTTTTTCTGCGGCTAAGGTTTGTAGCTGGCTTTTGATATCCACTTCATAACCGCGTACATCTTCTGCAACCAAGTGTTGGGTTTGCGCTACCTCATCAACGGTGAACTCATAAGTATGCTCAACATAAGTATCGTTTTCAGGGTCGGGGCGCTGTAAGGTCAATTTGAAATAGTGAATATTCTCTGTGTCTATATCTTTGAGGCCGCGCAATTCGGTTGTATCGCTGCGGAAAAATTCATCGCCCATTTCACCCAATTTCGTAGCCAGTTTTTCCAGCGCATTTTGCTCTTGCTCCGACAATTCTCCATCGACGGTAAAAGAGAACTCCAACTGCGCGGTATCCTTGCCTGAAGTATTACGGCTGAATTGAATTTGGATACTGTCGCCTTCTTTGGTTTTTATGGTGAGAAATACCGATTCAGCACGAGTGCCCGATATTCTGGAGAAATCCGGCTCGAATTTCTCAACCGCGGTATTGTAGGGAACGTAAAATTTCCGCACCTCATTGCGATACTCCGTAGTCTCACGGCTTAGCGCGCCCACTTTGCTGAGCAGATTACTCGGCGTGAAAATAATTTTTTTATCGCTGAGCTGGTTGAATGATTGCATCAAGGCTTGCGATGTTGCAGTGGCGGCTGGCCCCGCGGTGGTTTTATCGCGCAGCAGATGGACAATCACAGGCTCGGTATAGGTTTGTGGAGGCTCAAATGCACGCCCCAAGGTGACGATTGATGAAGGCACGGATTGAGCAGATCCGGTAGGCGACAAATCCAGCGGAGCAGTTGCGTTGATCGTATTAGCCGAATTCACAGGGGCAGAACCCGCAGCAGACTCTCCGGTTACCCCGGTCACGGCAGTGGGAACAAGATACATGAGGCCAGAAGCGGGGGTGACATCCATAAGTAAAGCTCCATCAAATTCCCTTTTATTATCGGCATGCAGCAGGAAACCTTTAATTGCTTTAGTCTCCACCGGATGGCAGATTACTTGCTTGATAGTTGCAATTCCTGCCATTGAGCCCAAACAGGTGCGTTATCAGGAACAGATGACAGGTTGTTATGTCAAAACTGTCCAGCCTCTACGATATTGATTCATACAAGGATATTTCGCTGTGGATTCAACCGTAACACCACATCACACAACAGCATTGTTGATTGTAAATTCCAATAGCCGCAGCGGCGATACTGCCGATATCGCAGAAGGTTTGGCACTACTGGCCAATAATGGGATACGGGTTATCGAGAAAAAAACATCCAGTGCACAACAGACCGCCCAACACATTGAAGCGCATGCGCAGCAGATCCAATTGGTTATTCTGGGTGGCGGTGATGGCACTATCAGCAGCGCTGCAGCCAGTTTATATAAGCATCAACTCCCCTTTGCCATACTGCCACTGGGCACTGCTAATGATCTTGCCCGCTCGTTAAATATTCCCGCACATTTGTCGGGTGCGTTTCAGGTTATCGTCAATAACCACAGGGGCAGAATTAACCTGGGTGTGATTAACAACCGCTATTTTTTTAATGTTGCGCATATCGGCCTGGGCGTTAAAGTGACAAGCGAATTAACACCGCAAGTGAAAAAAACCTGGGGAGTATTCAGCTATCTGAAGGCAGCCTTTGCGGCGTTTAAAAAAAGCCGTCCATTTCGCGTCACCCTTAACGTGGATGGAAAAGCGCACTACTTACACTCGATCCAAATCGCAGTTGGCAATGGACGTTATTATGGGGGTGGTAATGTCGTGGATGAAAAATCAGAGATCGATGACGGCACTCTCTGCCTTTACAGCCTTCCTCCCTCTACTTTATGGAAGTTGCTGAGCTATGCGTTTTTTCTGCGCTACGGAAAACACCATTACATGCAAGAAACATTTACCGCTTCAGGGCAACACATTGAAATAACCACCCGCAAACCCAAAGATATTATTGCCGACGGAGAGCTCATCGCTAAAACACCTGCCGTATTTAGCGTCATTCCACAGGCATTGGAAGTGGTTAGGCCATTATAGGAGCAAACTATGTTTTATATTCTGTCAGACACAGAAGTTGCACTTAATGAATTGTTAGTCGCTTGTCGCGCAAGCATCGACCATTATGAAGCGGCCTGCGGGTTGATTGACGATGAAGATAAAATCACCTTGTTTCGCAGCATCACCAACCAACGCACCGACTTAAGTGAGCAATTGGCTGCCGCCATCCGCGAACTGGGCGATCTTCCTTCAGCACCCGACCCAGACAAAGAAACGAGTGAAATACTCATCGAGCATTTGGGTGCATCGCTTTCGGAAAATGACGAAGACTATATTATGTCGCAGCGCATAAAAGCGGAGGAACATCTGCAATCACTGGTAGATCATGCGAGGGAATTGGAAAGTGCATTGTCTGAGCCGCATCGCGCCTTGTTAATCGATTTATCAAAACATATTGATGAAACCATCAAGGCGCTTTTGCTTAATCAATAGCTTATCTCCTGGCTCTGCTGCGTGACATTATTCACTCAGCAGACGCAGTAACACACCATTCGTCCAGCCAAATCCATCTTGCAATTCGTATTCACCACCACCACCCAACAGGCTGGTATCGTAGACATTATATTTTTCAACTAACTTGCCGGTTTTTTGGTAGACAGTGCGATTCAAATTAACCCAGCGTTTTTTAATTTCATCGGCATTCGCATTGTGGTTGTAGTGGCGCAAGCCCTGAATTGCAATCCACTGCAATGGTGCCCAACCGTTGGGGGCATCCCACTGCTGGCCGGTATATGCCAGCGTGGTAGTAAGGCCGCCTGCTTGCAAAAAATCCTGCATCACTTTGTGTGCGACCTTGTCAGCGACAGATTGCTCCACCATTTTGAAATACAATGGAAATGTTGCAGCAAGTGAAAACACCGCAGTTTGCTGTTGTTGGGCAATATTGTAGTCGTGAAAAAATGCTGTTTTTTCATTCCAGAAATAATTCATCAGCGCTTTCTGGCGCAGCATTGCCAACCGTGAATACTTATCGGCTTCGGCGCGGTTCCCCAGAGTTGCATAAATGTGTGCGAGTGTTTTTTCCAGATTAAACAACAGTGCATTTAAATCCACTGGCAAAATGTCTGTGGTGTAAATGGTCTTCATATCATCGGGATTATGGAACCAGCGGCTACTGAAATCCCAACCGGATTCCGCCGCCGCACGCACATGGCGATACACATTGGCTTTATTCGCGCCCGCCTCAGCAGCCAACTCATAATCTTCTTTAAAAGATTCGGGACGCGGTGCGGCAATATCGTCCCAGTAGCGGTTAAGGATGCTGCCATCGGCCATGCGCACCACGCGCCTGTGGCTGGGCGAATCGGCAGTTAACTGCTGTGCACCGCTCATCCAAAATTCATATTCTTTAACGAGCGAAGGCAAGTACTGCTTATAAATGGTTTCGCCTTTATGTTGCGCCAACAATTCCACCATCAATGCAAAAAAAGGTGGCTGCGAACGGCCTTCGTAATAGGTGCGGTTGCCATTGGGAATAAACCCACGGGAATTAATTAAATAGGCAAAATTATTCACCATGCCTTCAATTAAATCCCAGCGGCCGGATGCCTGCAGACCAAGCATGGTGAAGTAACTGTCCCAGTAATACACTTCGCGAAACCGGCCACCGGGAACCACATAAGGGTTAGGCAGCGGAATTAAACTGCTGACGATTGTGTTATCGGGCGATACATCCGGCTTGCGCGTCAGCACATCCCACAACTGGTTAATATGTTGTTCAACCGTTTGCTTCGGATCTGTTTTGAAATCGGCCGCAATAGCGCGGGGCAAATCAAAATTGGCATGAACAAATGTTTCCAGATCAAAATCCGGCTTTAGCTTTTCAGCTTGATACAGCGCTGCAATCTGCGCCATCGATTGTTTTGGAATGCTATCGACAAACGTTTTGGAATCGGGGAACACATTGGATAGCTGAATCTCTTTAAACATAATGGCTTCGTTGTCATCGACTGAAGTTAAATGCATGGAAGATGTTGTCATTATCTCCCGGGTAGAATCTGGTACTGATTGCAGTGTGCTCTTGTCGCTGCAGGCAACAAGAAATAACATCAGTAACAACAACGGTATTGTTGTTTTCATCGCACGCCCCCTGTGAATCCCAGCATCTGTGAATACTAAACCAACATCTGTTAGCCCTAAAAAAGGAGCCGGCTTTAAGGCCCGGCTCCAAAGGCTATAACGCGGATTAGAAGTTGTAACCCAGGCTCAGCTTCACATTGCGCGGCAGAATGTAGCGGCCATTAGCCGATGCACCTGTTGCGCGGGGGTCACTTTCGGTTAATGCCAATTCATCGGTTGCATTGTCTACCGCCAATTGGATATTCACATTGTCGATATTCATCTGCACACCCAAATCCAACTTGGTGTAACTATCCAAGGTATTGGTATTAGCGTTATCACCGTAGCGATCACTGATCACACTGTAAGTGGCGTAGAGCGATGTCTCCACATTATTGCCCAAGGTGATGTTGTAGCTTGGGGTCAAGCGCATCATGTGGGTTGGCTGACGCAATACTTGATTGCCTGCCAAGGGGCCATTGTCGATCTCGGGCTCTTGCACTGTGGCATTTAAATCCAGCGTGAAATCGCCCACATACAATTTACCGTCTAACTCCACACCAATTGCTTTGGTTTCCAAGCGTGAACAGCTGGCACCACCGACATCACAGAAGGGCTGGCCTTTGGTTTTGTTGGAAAAACCGGTGGCGTAGAGCGAGTAGTTATCGCGCGATAATTTGTAGCCCAACTCCAACTGACTCACATCAATAATCAAATCAGAGCCGTTGTTGAAATCACCACGGAAATCGCGGTAAGCATCAAAGTCCGGGTATTTAAAACCGTCATTGATGCGCACAAATACGCCCATGTCGTCGCGGAAATTCCAGTTGGCGGCTGCGGTGTAGGCGGTGTTGCTTTCATCGGCATCGACAAAAAAGTCATCGCGGCCATCCAGTGCACCATCATCTACTGCATAGTGGGTTTTGCGATTGGCAAGGCGCACACCGGCATCGAGTGTAACGTCGCCAATGTAGGTTTCACCCGCGATATAAAATGCATTTTCGCGCGCATCACCCCGTGCATCCACATCGTATTTCCAACCACAACTGGCGACATCTGCCCCCTGACAAGCGTTGTTGATACTGGCAGCGCTCACCTGCTCGCCGTTATGCGCCAGCTGATACCATTTTTGATTGCCGATGGACCATTGCTCTTCGACATCCCACGCCGAGCTGTAATAGCCGAGGGTGAGTTTGAAGTCGTCCCAACGCTTACCCAAACTTAAATCGTTGTTAAATGCGTTGATGTCTTTTCTCACGACCCATGGGCCAAATTGTTGCACCAGTTGGTTAGCAGCAAGTGGCGCGCCGGTTACTGTCTCGCCCGCCACACCGCCATTTAAACTACCCAAGGTCACTGCTGCACCTTGAGGTACAAAGCCAACGGTATCTGCATCGCCCTTGGTCAAACTGAAACGGTCAATAAAGGTCCAATCGTTGGCGAGGTTCAACTCCAACGAGCCACCGGTCACGCTACCATCCCAACCGCGCCCTTCGCCCATATCGACAGATTCCCAATTGATCGCCGAACCGCCATTACCATCGGCACCGGACATGGGCACAAGCACATGGCGATTGCGTTGGCCGACCTGGGTGTAGCCTGCATCCAATCCGGTTTCAACACCGTTAACATCCAACGCCACCGGCAAATACCAGGTGCCGTGGTCGTCAGTGCTGCGATGGAACAGATTGGCTTTGCCGTTATCGAGGATTTTGGTCAGGTTAACGGTGAACTGATGACCTTCTTCAGCGTTAAAACCGGCATCGCGCACACCGGGCGATGAGCTGACATAACCGCCGATCATGTAATAAAAATCTTCTGCCAATTTGCCGCTCACCATGCCATCGATGCGCTGCAAATCGTAATCAGACGTGCTGTAACGCAGCGCACCTTCAGTCTCTTCGCCACCCTCTTTCAAGATAAAGTTGGTGGTCAAACCGACCTGCCCGTTGGAGTACACAGGGTTGGGACCGCCGCGCAAACCCTCCAAGCGCTCAATGGTTTCATCGACGCGAAACAGCGTGGAGTTCTCCATAAACGACAAGGTCGGTGCCGGGAAAATCGCCAGACCATTGATCGCTACGGTCACAAAATCCGCATCGCCACCACTGGGCAGGCCGCGTACAAAAATATTGGCACCGGACACACCGCCCGAACTCTCCACCCAGACACCGGGAATGGTTTTTAACAAATCGGCAGTACTGGCTGGCGACACTTGTTTGATCTCTGCATCGTCCACCGTGGAAATAGCAAAGCTGGCATCAAAGCGCTTTACGCTCGCACCGCCGGGGGTACCGGTAACGATCAGCTCCTCAACGGTTTCAGTGCCGCCAGCGTCTTGCGCCATCGCAGGCACCTGCACCAAACCCAGTGCCACCGCGCCCAGCGCAAGACTCAGGCAGGATTTACGGTGACGGTTAACATTGGCAATTGCGTGTGTAAGTAGATTGATTTTCATGGGCTCTCCCCTGTCGTGGGCTAGTTATTGTTGAATTACCATCGCTCTGTATCGATTAATTAACTCCTTCTCTGCAGGAAATTCTCCCTCCAAGCTATTCCTCTCCAAGCTCTTCAAGCACCCTGCCCAATCAATACTAGATCGCCAAAAAATAAATTGCAATCGTTTGCAATTTATTTTGCAAACGATTGCGAAATCAATGCAAACGATTGCCAATTTAAAATGACAGGATTAGACTCGCTCATCACCAATGCCTGCATAAGCAAAACCAAGGTGCAGTAAAAACACAATAACGAGAGCAGTGTTATGGCAATCACCAACCGGCACCTGATGATTCTGGTGCTCATGTGCAACTACTTCCTGTTCGGCCTGCTGCTGAACAGCGTCGGCATCGTCATCCTGCAGTCCATCAACAGCTTTGGTGTAAACAAAGAAAATGCCGCCCTGTTGGAAGGGTTCAAGGATTTACCCATCGCCATAGTGTCGTTTTTTGTCGCCTCGCTACTGCCCCGCCTCGGTTATCGCAACGCCATGCTGCTTGCGGTATCGCTGGTCTTTTTGGCCTGCCTCGCTATGCCATTGATTGCCAGCTTTTGGGCGACCAAACTATTTTTTCTGTGTGTAGGAGCCGCTTTTGCACTGATTAAGGTATCGGTTTACGCCAGTGTGGGGCTGCTCACTAACAGCAAGCAGCATCACGCCAGCCTGCTCAACAGTATCGAAGGGGTTTTCATGTGCGGGGTGTTATCGGGTTATTGGATTTTCAGTGCCTTTATCGATGACCAAAACCCGGCCAGCAACGCCTGGCTCAACGTGTACTGGCTGCTGGCCGGACTATGTGCTTTTAACCTGATGCTCATGTCCAGAGTGAAGGCTGAAGATCGCGCCGCAAGTGAGCCCGCGACCAGCTCCATCACAGAATTCACTACTGACAGGCTGAGCCCGGCTGCACCAGCCACAAGCCCACTGGACGATTTCGTGGCCATGCTCAAGCTGGTATTGCGCCCGCTGGTCTACAGCTTTATGGGCGCGATGTTTTTGTACGTGCTTATCGAACAAGGCATAGGCACCTGGCTACCCACCTTCAACAATCAGGTACTCAAGTTACCTGCCAGCATCGCCGTACAAATTACCAGTTTGTTTGCGCTAAGCCTCGCGCTGGGGCGTTTGGGCGCGGGTTGGTTGCTGCGGTTTATTCCCTGGCACCTGTTTTTGGCTGGCTGTATTTTGGCGATGGCCAGTCTGATATTGCTCACCCTTCCGCTCGCCCACAATATAGAAACCAACGCCGACAGCCATTGGTTTAACCTGCCTTTGGCCGCCTACCTATTTCCGCTGATTGGTCTGTTTATGGCCCCTATCTACCCGCTGCTCAACTCGCTGGTACTGAGTGCCTTACCCCAACATCAGCAGTCGTCTATGGCCGGTTTGATTATTATTTTCTCTGCGCTGGGTGGCACCACTGGCTCAATTATCACCGGCACAGTTTTTAACCAGCTCAATGGTCACACCGCGTTCTATTTGGCGCTGGTGCCAATGACCTGTATTTTTCTACTGATTTTCCATCTGAAACGCATCAGCAATTAGGGTGGGCTGGCTCCAGGTTGTAAAAAGACTCTTGGCTGTATAAAGATTCTTGGTTGTGCAAAACAAATGACTTACATACCATGCACCCAATAGAATCAGGGTGTTGTTATCTCATGAGCAAAATGCCATTGCCGCCAGTCTCCATTGCCGACATCGCACGCCGCGCCGGTGTAGCGGAATCGACCGTCTCGCGCGCGCTGAATAACAACCCGATTATCAACGAGCAAACGCGCGAAAAAATTCAAGCGCTCGCCCGTGAAATGAATTACAAACTCAACACCGGCGCGCGCAATTTACGCCTGCAACGCAGCCATGCCATTTCAGTCGTGATTAACGCCCAAACCCACGACGGACAAAAATTTTCTGACCCTTTTATGATGGATATGATCGGTGCCATTGCCGATGAATTACATCAACACAACTACAGCTTATTATTCTCTAGCCCAGCCATTACCAGCGACGACTGGCACGCTCATTTGCTCGGGTCCAAACGCTCTGATGGCATTATTGTGATAGGGACCGGACGTGACGACGCGCCGCTGAAAAAATTGCATGCAATGGGTGATGCCCTGGCCGTGTGGGGTGCAGCAAAACCGGATACACAATATTGCGTAGTAGGCAGCGATAATTATCAGGGCGGCCAAATTGCTGCACAGCATTTATTGCAGCGCGGCTGTAAGCGCTTGGTTTTTTTGGGCGATATTGCCCACCCGGAAATTAACCAGCGTTTTCAAGGTTATTTTGATGTGCTTAAAACGGCGGGGCTGGCAACACAAGAACGCCATGTACAAGCAGCGTTTTCTATTGAATCCGGATTTAATCACGTCACTGAATTACTGCAAGGTGATTTGGATTTTGATGGCATTTTTGCCGCAAGCGATAACATCGCCATGGGTGCCATTAATGCATTACAACAACGGGGTTATCGCGTACCGCAGGATGTCTCGGTGGTGGGGTTCGACGATATTCCCATCGCCCCGTTTTTCAACCCACCGCTGACAACGATTCGCCAAAACATTCACGCGGGTGGAAAATTATTGGTAGAAAAAATTCTAAAGCAAATTAACGGCGATGAAGCAGTCACGTCACAAATGCTTGCCACCGAATTGGTTATTCGCAGCTCTTAAGTATTAACCAGAGCGCTTGATGTGCGCGTGTTAGCCCTTGAATCCCTTACCTACAACATACACTTCGCGCGAGCGAGGGCGTGAAGCATCCGGTTTGCGGATAAGCACTTTTTCAAACGAGGTTTTTACCTCTTTAATATAATCGTCGCTGCCTTCACCCTGAAATACTTTCGCAACAAAATCACCTTTGGGTTTGAGTACACGGCGCGCCATATCCAGTGCTAGCTCAACCAAATAAATAGACGATGCCTGATCAACCGCATCCACACCGCTGATATTAGGTGCCATATCGGAAATCACCACATCAACGCGGCGCTCACCAATTTTTTCCATAATCTGGTTAAACACGGATTCTTCCGTGAAATCGCCTTGAATAAAATCCACATGCTCCAGCGAATCCATCGGCAAAATATCCGAGGCAATTACCCTGCCCTTCACACCCACCAACCGCCCGGCAATTTGCGACCAGCTGCCCGGTGCAGAACCTAAATCCATCACCAACATACCGGGGCGGATTAACTTGTCCTTATCATTCAATTCAATCAGCTTATAGGCCGCGCGCGCGCGATAACCATCAATCTGCGCTTTTTTAACATAAGGATCGTTGACGTGTTCATCCAACCAACGGTTGCTGCTTTTGGATCTAGCCATATTAAAACCAAGGTATCATTTTGTGGGGCGTTTAAAAAATTTTGTGGCATACCGCGCATGCAGATATCCACACAATCGCTAGGGCAACTTATCCTCAACAGCAGGCTCCGTTGCAGGCACTTTGTCCATCGCACTTAAAAATGCTTGCTCATTGCCATTGGCAGCGCGCTTTTTTAAATATTCTTCGGTGAGATAGGCTGCCATTTTTTCTGCAATCGCCGAAGCCGCAAACTGATTAATCGATATGCCATCTTTTTTGGCGAGCTGTTTAATTTGCTCGTGAACAGAATCAGGCAAGCGTAAACTTAGCGTACTCATATCAACCTCTGCTCGCGTAAAAATTCTTGAGGGGTAACTACTTTAATACCAAACTGTTTTTCAACATCGGCAAAATCACGCACATTAAACGTCACCAGATATTGGCTCTGCGACGCTACTGCAGCTTCCAATACCAAGTCATCTTTTGGGTCCTTGAGAAACGGGCGCCATAGAAAGAAAACTTCGTGGATACTGGCGCGACTCAAAACATAGTTCAATACAGCGTCAATCTCATCCGTCGATAGATGTGGTAACAAGTCAGGCCGTTTTAATACCGACTCATACTCCACAAACAGGGGTACAGATAAACAGGGGTTATAGCCACCGGATGGCAGTGCCATTAGCAACCTGAAGGATGCGCCCAATCGAGATTTAAGGGCAGCAACGACTACATTGGTATCTATAACAATTGATGGAATCATTTTTGGTATTATAGGCAATACCAAAACATATGCAACCCGATTTCCGGTCAATAAAAAGGGAGCCGAAGCTCCCTTGAAGTAACGCAGAGGCGTTAATTAAAACAAGCGGCCCAGATTAATCAGTTGGGTTTCACCGCTGTGATCATTCACGCCGTCATTATCAGTAACGATATACACATCACCTTTCAGTGTTACGGCTGTGCCTTCCACTTTTTCCAACAGGGTGCCCGTGGTTGAACCCAGCACGGGCTTGATGTCTTTGATCAGGGTTTTGGTAATCACATCACCATCGTTTACCGCTTGCAGATTGATTTTGTACAAACGCTTGATGGATGCATCCGGGCCACCGCGGTTATCGCGTTCCAGAATCATAAATTCACCATTACCAAGTGAAGTAATTTCCGACAAACCTACCCAACCACCCGCGTATTGCGAGCTGTACGCATCCAATGGGTAATACACAAATTTCCAGGTTTTACTCGCCAGATCGTAAATACCAATACGAACATTAGTTTCACCTGCCCACGCGCGCTGGAACGCGAGATACAAACTGTTGTTGTATTCCGCAATACCTTCAAAACCGTTATTGATTTGCAGTGCGTTAACAGCTGCAGGTAAATGAATCACGGATTCAATCACGCCGTTGTTATCGGTTTTAAAAATTAAATTCATCGAGACCGCGCTTGCAGCAGCACCTGAACCTTCAGATGCAATCCAGAAACCGCCATCAGCCGCTTTTGCCAAACCTTCCGGATCGATATTCACGGATTTGTCGGCATTGATCATCGCTGCTAATTCAGCATTGGTCACGCTCGCCAAATGTGCGTTCACACCGGAATTGGCAAACACATTGTTGGTGTCCATGATTTTGGTTTCGCCCACAATCAGTGCGGGATTGCTGCTTACATCCAACGTGAAAATTCTGTTTTGGCCAAAGAAGCTGTCTTCAATTGAATAAAGAATATCGGGGTTATTGGTATCGCTGGCGAGTGCAGACAGTGCGCTCCAGGGAATCGGGTTGCCATCAGGGCGATTAACCGATTGAACGGTAGGATATTGCTGCGTTTTCACGTTGTAGTTGTAAATATTCAATCCAGCGCGAATTGCAACGCTGCGAATATCACTCTCCGATGCAACCACATACAAATTGCGCGATGGAATGGCTAAGCCACCTTCAGGGGCTGCGCTCGCTGGCAACACTTGTTTGAACATCGGTTTGGTCGGGTCGGCAACATCGTAAACAAAAATCACGCTGGAGCGCTCGGAATTCACAAACAAATAACGGTCACCACCGAACACGCCCATTTCAATATTTTCCGGCTCATTGCCTTTGGCATCGGAGCGGCGATCCTGATAATGACCAAAGCGAATTGCCATATCATCCAGCGTTGAACCGGAATCCCACACGACTTGGCCTTGCTTATTAAACACGGTAAAACCACGGCTACCACCGTTTAAATCACCTTCGTTAGCAGTGGCAAAATAATCGTTGTTAATCCAGGTTACGCCATCGGGCTCGCGCAGTTGTGCATTTTTTATTTCGACAGGTTTAATCACCGCAGGGCGATTATCGGTAAGGTCTACATTCACCAGATCCACAGTGCCTGCAGTAAAGTGATTGGTAACAGTGGCCGCGGCCAAATCAACCAGCGCAATATGGTTATTTTCTTGCAGCGTTACCACAGCAATATTATCGGTGTTGATATCAACAAATTCCGGCTCTGGATCTGCTGCATACAATGTCGCAATGCCGGTCAAATTAACATCGCGTGCTGTCCAGTTAGCAGGTGTAGCCGCCATCAAATCAACCACCACCAGTTTTCCTGCTGGCAATTGTGGCGGAAGGCCATCATTCAAATCTTCATCGCGTTGGTTTTCAATCACAATGGCCGCGTATTTTCCATCAGGACTGATCGCCACTGAATCCGGCTGCCCGCCAATGCTGCGTCTGTGCACAATCGTTTGGGTTGCAATATCGACAACAACAAAATCGCCAGAGGCATTAATAAAATCAGCAGAAGTATCCACTGCAATTAATGCATAGCCGCCTTTAACAGCAATCGACGTGGGCTCACCACCCATCGCCAACACACCCTTGGCCTTCGGCGCTGCAGGGTTGGAAATATCGGTAAAACCGATCTGCTCTTTCAGTGCATCGGTGTAAATCAATGTCATGCCATCGGTGCTGGCCGCAACAATTTCTGCAGCGGTTTCATCATTGGTGTTACAGGTTGCATTAATTTGCATACACACAGGAAAAGTAGCTGCGCGATTAAAATTCATTTGCGTATTAACGGTCGTCTTATCGCACTGATACGTAGTTTGCGCTACTTCACTCGCCTGCAAACTATTGTCATTGTTTGCATCGACACCACTTTCAATTTTCACGCCGCCTTTAAAACACTGGCTGTTACCTGCCAAAAGCAAGGTTTGGTTAATCAGGCTTTTTGCACCGTTGCTACCATTAGCACCATTGCTGCCATTTGTACCATTGGTTCCGTTGGTGCCGTTTTTGCCATCATCGCCACCACAGCCAACCATCAAGGCTGGCAAGCTGGCAATAACGGCCAGCGAGATTATTTTTGTTGCAAATTGCATGGACTGATCCTTTAAAGTTGAATAAGAAGACAATCAGCCCGCAAGAATGGTTATTACATGTGAATCATTGATTGCAAATTGATGAAGCTTTGATGACAAAAATATATATCAACCCGTGTGTTTATCTGGCAGCCACGCACCAAGCCGCGTAAAATGCTTGCGTTCCCAGTCTTTCATCCTTTTGCCGGAAAGTTACCGGCCAGGAGCCATCATGATCCGTATTACCGAACTCCAACTACCGTTGGATCACCCCGCTGAAGCCTTGCGTGCTGCCATCGTCAAACGCCTGAAAATCAAAGATACCGATTTGCTGGATTTCACCGTATTTAAACGCAGCTACGATGCGCGCAAAAAAAACAGCGAAATCACGTTTGTTTATATCATCGACTTGCAAGCAAATAATGAGGAAAAAATTCTCAGCCGTTTTGCTGATGATAAAAATATTCGCCCTGCACCAGACACCAACTATTATCCCGTTGCACAAGCGCCCGCGGATTTAACCGAGCGTCCGCTAGTCATTGGTTTCGGCCCTTGCGGTTTATTCGCCGCACTGACTCTTGCGCAAATGGGTTTTAAACCGATTGTGTTGGAACGCGGTAAAGATGTACGCAAACGCACCAAAGACACCTGGGCACTCTGGCGCAACAAAGTATTAACGCCGGAATCCAACGTGCAATTTGGTGAAGGTGGTGCGGGTTTGTTTTCTGATGGCAAGCTCTACAGCCAAATCAAAGATCCGAAATTTTATGGCCGCAAAGTCATGCACGAATTTGTGCGCGCCGGTGCGCCAGAAGAAATTATGTATGTGAGCAAACCGCACATAGGTACCTTTCGCTTGACCGGCGTGGTATCCACCATGCGCGAAGAAATTAAAGCACTGGGTGGTGAAGTGCGGTTTGAAAGTAAAGTGACCGACTTTATTATTGAAAATGGCCGCATTGAAGGTGTGGTACTGGCGAGTGGCGAAACACTGCGCAGCCGTTATGTAGTGCTTGCACTCGGTCATAGCTCACGCGACACCTTCCGCAAAATTCACGAGCGCGGTGTATTTATTGAAGCCAAACCTTTTGCAGTGGGCTTCCGTATTGAGCACCCACAATCACTGATCGACCATGCTCGCCTCGGCAAATACGCTGGTCACCCCGAATTAGGTGCGGCGGATTATAAATTGGTGTACCACGCAAACAATGGCCGCGCGGTGTACAGTTTTTGTATGTGCCCCGGCGGCACCGTAGTCGCCGCCACTTCCGAACCTAATCGCGTTGTCACCAACGGCATGAGCCAGTACTCACGCAACGAGCGCAATGCTAACGCGGGTATTGTGGTGGGAATTGAACCAGAAAAAGATTTCCCCGGCGGCCCGCTCGCGGGTGTCGAACTGCAAGAAAAATTGGAATCGCGCGCCTTTGAATTGGGCGGACATGATTACTGCGCACCGGGGCAATTGGTGGGCGATTTTATTCGCGGCAAACCATCCAGCGAATTTGGTGAAGTGGAACCCTCTTACAAACCCGGTGTAAAACTGGGCGATTTAGCACCATCCCTGCCCGATTATGTGATTGAAGCGATTCGCGAAGCGTTGCCAGAATTCGGTAAACAAATTCGCGGTTTTGATCGCGATGATGCCGTCTTAACCGGTATTGAAACCCGCACCTCATCACCCGTGCGTATTACGCGCAATCACGAATCACTGCAAAGTTTGAATACCCGCGGTTTGTATCCTGCCGGTGAAGGCGCAGGTTATGCCGGTGGAATTTTATCGGCAGGTGTGGATGGTATTAAAGTCGCTGAAGCCGTTGCTAAAGCCATGCTCGCTGATCTGCAAGGTTAATCGCCATGTCATTAAAACTGGATGAAGCCAAAAAACTCCACCACAAAAAATACCGCACTGAATTCGGTTATTTTTTGGTGGAGGGTGAACATTTAATTTTGGAGTTGGAAAAAGCAGCAGCGATTAACCCGGCACTGAACCACTGCGAATTATTTGTGACCGAACAGTTCAAGGATTTTCCGAGCCAGTTTAAAAAACATCTGGTTAGCGAAAAACATATGGCGCAGTTGTCCGACACCAAAACGCCGCAAGGGATTATCGCTGTAGCACCCTTACTGGATAACACAGGCACTCAAACGGCCAGCGAAAAAACCATTTACCTCTATGAAGTACAAGACCCCGGTAATTTAGGCACCATTTTGCGCAGCCTCGCCTGGTTCGGTAACTTTCGCTGCCTGCTCAGCCCCGGCTCGGTTGATCCTTACAACCCCAAAGTGGTGCGCTCCAGCATGGGTGCGATTTTTCATGTGCCGATTGAATTAGATGTGCCATTGGAATTGCTGACGGAGCGCTTCAAATCCATCGCTACTTTGGATATGAACGGATCAGCACTTAGCGATAAGAGTTTCAAAGAGTTTGATTGTTATGTATTCGGTAACGAAGCACGTGGTGTACCACGCGAAGCGCTGCAATCGATGAATGCACAAGCGTTTACTATTGCAGGCTGCGGGGCGATTGAATCGCTGAATTTAGCTTCAGCGGTGAATATGTGTGTGTATGAGTTAAAAAGATAATTGCGGCAGCTGCAATAGCAGCCGCAATCAGGAATATTATTTTTCCAAGGGCAAGGTTGCCATCAATCCCTTGGAGAGCAAACTGGGAAAAACACTGTGATGGCTTTCCCCTTGCAACACCTCAACACGCAAATTAAATCCCTCATAATTGCGTGAGCGCAATTGCTTCTCCATCGCTAATAAATCAGTCACCATTGGGTAGTAATCATTTTCCAATGATCCAACAAACATGGCGACATTCGCAGGCAAACGGCTATGATTTTTGGCAAACGCTTGTTCAAGCGTAAACATAACGCGATTGTCGTACCACAGGGATGGGCTACCAATAATGTAATCAGTAAACAAGTGCGGCTTTTTAAATAAAATATAAGTGCCGAGCAACCCACCGTAAGAATGCCCAACAAACACTCTTTTGTTTGAATCAATGCGATATTTTTTCTGCAATAAAGGGATTACCTGACTTTCAATAAAATCGACATACTCTTTGGCGTGACCAGACGCCTTACGAGCCGGACTCGAACTCCCATTTTTATCTGTCGGTGAAAATGTAGGTGTGTAATCGCGTGTACGGCTCAGCATACGATCATCACCTTTGGAGTAGGAAATACCGACTACAATCGCTTCCTTAACAACAGCGCCTCCCATTAATGCCATAGCACCATTAGTAATCGGAAAAGCCCAGCTGGTATCATTAACAATGATTAACGGGTAAGCCGTTTTTGTATCCGGATATGACTTGGGTAGCTGTACATAAAGTTCATAATCTTTATTGTTGCTGTTCGCATGAATATTAATAGTTTCATAGGCAGGATAACCAAATGGAGGAAGTTGGTTTGCATAACTGCCATTCATAAAAATAACAGCACCTAGCACCAGCAACGCAAAAGCTTTTTTGATAAACATGTTATTCCTTTATTTATGATTAATTATTGATTGCTGATTATTGATTAACAATCACGCCTGCCTTCGCAAAAGCCTGCTCCAAATATTGTTCATTTTCTGATGGATGACGTAGCTCAGCATCGGGAATGCCTTTGCTACTGGCAATAGCGGCAACCCTGCCCTGCTTATGCAAAGCAACTTGCGGAAAGCTTTTTGCGATAGGGTCTTTATAGGCTTGCTGGGGGGAAATAATTTTCCACCCTTTGCTGCGCAAATGATTTACCAGATCGCCCACAAACAACGCAGCCGCATCATTTTCATGCAATAAAAGCACATGCCGAGGCGAGCGTTTTAATGTTTTTTTGGCAATAGCATCATAAAACTCAATCGAGTCATACAAACTATTCACATAGAAATCACGGGCTTTTTCATAATCAATGGTTTTCTTTTCTTCAGCGGCTTTGGTGATCAGCGAACTGATATACCAATCAAAATTATCGACAGTGACATAACCATCTTTATAGCCAAGCTCGGTCAGCAAGGCTTGTAATTGGTTAATATCGGCCAGATCTTTTCCATAATGGAGATAAGGAAAACGGTGAAAGCTCAGTACATTGTTAAAGGGTTTTAATGCTAAATGCGCTTTGTAGACATCTTCAGCGTAGGCGTTTACCCCTATTTGGTTTGCAGATTGATGGGAAAAGCTGTGGTTTGCCAAATGAAAGCCGGCATCCGCATATTGCGTTAACCGCTCTGCATTTTGGGAATCTATGTGGCCTGCTTTTACAAAGATCAATGCATCGGGTACGTCGGCTTTTTTCAATGCGGCAGTAATTTTTTGGGTTCGCTCGGCACCGGTCATTAATACTGAGTCAGGTGTGGGTGCATCATCAAAGGTCAATGCAATCTCACGGCCATTTGACATTGAGGTAACACAAATCAATATCAAACTGCACAACGACAAAAAACGCTTATCCATAAAGAATCCTGATTATTATGTGGTTAATCCTTTGGGGTCATCCAAAAGAGGGGGGTAGAAATAAAAGCAGATAGAAATAGTACAAGGTTTATCGACTATCATCCAACCCAATAGTTCAAACTCATTTTATATCGCTTCACGGCGATAGAACAAAAATCGCGGTTTGGAGGTTCCATTCAAAATAGCCCCAACGATTGTCGAGCGAATAAGTAAATCGTAAATCACAAGGGATATAACAATGGTCAATAGTGAAATGCTGGCAAGTTTTATCGACCAATGCCAAGGCAATTCAGCGAAGGCAATTTGCAGGAAGATAACAACTGGCAAATGGATTAAATAAAGCCAATAGGATGAATCGGCAAGGTAGCGGACTGTTTTGCTCGGGCGATCCAAAAAGCGCTTAAATAAGCCAATCGTCAGTGCAACCAACAACCACATCATAATGGCATGACTGAACACAAAGCAGGCTTTCAACAGTGAGTAGTGAGGATGCGTGAGTTTTACCGAGAGATCGTAAATCAAGCTTGTGATAATAATTCCACTCACACAAAGTAAAAGCTTACTCCATGTCAAACGAGAGAAATGTTCAATCAGCTCTGCTTGCCGATGCAGCAACCACCCGAAAATAAAAAAAGCACCGTACACCAGCAATACCGGAATATTGGGGACCAGTGTTTTATCGGGCGTATCTACGCTCCAGTAATTCATAAACCACAAGCAAATAGCGGTGGGAATAGCGAGCACTAATATCGCAAGCTGCGAATTACACATCCATTTCATCGCACTATCACTCAATTGCACTACTTTTTGTTGTAGCGGATTATGTAGCGCTAGCAAATAACGCAAAACAAGAACAAGTGCGCTGATTAATAAAAGATAATATAAAAACCACAGATGCGTGCCCACCAATAAGTCGGTTGGTAATTTTGCGAGGCTGGCAAAACCCGACTGGAGTCCAGCCAGAATATTAGCCTCGCCGCGCATGCTTTCGCCGCCGATAATCCAACCAGAAACAAGCAGTGGCCGCAGTAAAAACCAACCCACCACAAAGGGTACTAGAATACGCAAAAAACGCGAGCGCATGAAATTGCGCCCGCCTTGGTTATGGAAACTCATATGGCTGAAAAACCCGGCAATCAGAAAAAATAATTCCATGCGGAACGAATGGGCGATCATGACAAACAGCGCAACAACAGAACTGGTTGATACATCCATGACCGCCCAGCCGATAAACATCGGCATAAACGACAAGCTTGCATGAAACACAATGCCTAGCATTAGCGCAAAGGCTCTGGCTGCGTCTAAATAATCCAGCCGCTGGTTGTTAAGTATTGGTTTATTCATAAGATCGCCTGACATGATTGCGTTGAATGAATTAATAAAAACTCACTTCATCGACTGCAAAATCAAAACTGCCTTTTGCCATGTCATACGCCGTAATGCTGATACTGTTGAGCGTTTTGGGATTAAGCGGAGTCTGTTCAGACCAGCTACGTTTCATTGAGTTAAATGGAATTTTAACTTCATGGAATTTACCGTCGGCAGCCACTGCAATGAGCGCGCCGTGATAATCAAAATTGGAAACCTCTGTACTGTTAGCAGACACGGAAAGATTGCCGCTATTGACTTTAATCAGCAGACGAACACCTTCAAAGGCACTGCTGTCTTTGGGCGTGCCCTGCGCTTCAAGTGGCAAGGCAATACTCGCCCAACCCGGTTGGCCACGCGGGGGAATAATTTCGCCTTTTGTTGAGATCACACCTTTCACTATCTCTTGTTCGGTTTTTGTATTACCACCCGCCATAGTGTCGTTCACAAAATAGCGCGGAAAACCCAAGCTGGTCAGCTGGGCATTGCTAAAATCATCGACAACCGGAGCCATACCTGATCCGAAACTGATACTTGCAGATGCCAGTAACGTGGATAGTAATAAAGGTTGAATAAACGTTAACGCGCTTGCCTTACGATTGTTCATGGGTGCTGCTCCATCCTGAGTGTTTTGCCCTGAGGCGTTACTGGAATTAACATGCTGTTAACATGCGAGGGTCAAACACAGCATTGCCGTGCTTGCCAATAAGTGCCGGAATGGAAAAGAAAGGTGACAAAAAAATATGTTTTTCGTGTTATCTGATAAAAAATTGAGTTTTTTCGGGAGCGGTGACATTTTTTTATTATGTTCTTGTCACCTTTTTCATAAAACGGGCACTTATTGGCTCAGAGCCAGAGACAAACAACCATGAGCCTATTTAAAAGACGAAAACCGTCGTTCGATTGGAACGATGCCGATTTGGTGATGGCCTCCCTAGGGGGCGATAGAGATGCCTTTTGCGCAATAGTGACGCGCTACCAAAATCTGTTGTGCGCACTGGCCTATTCAGCCGTTGGGGATTTAAAACACAGTGAGGATATCGCCCAGGAAACCTTTATTGAGGCGTGGAAAAAACTCGATACCCTGCGTGACCCCGAGAAATTGAAATCCTGGCTGTGTGGAATTGTTCGCTTCAAAGCCAGTCACTTTCGCCGCAAAGAAGTCACCCAGCCGGCAACAGATGCCCATGCCTTGGATGACTACGAACATGAGCTGCCCGCGCAGGGGAAAATTGAAGATGACCTTATCAGTGCCCAAGAGCAGGCGCTGTTGTGGCAAGCACTGGAAAAAATGCCCGACACTTATCGCGAGCCGTTGATTTTATTTTATCGCGAGCAATGTTCTATTGAGCATGTCGCCAACCAATTAGAACTCAGTGAAGACACAGTAAAACAACGGCTATCGCGCGGCCGCAAATTGTTGCAACAAGCCATGGTGAATTTCGTTGAAGATACCTTGGCAAAAAGTAAACAAGGTACTGCATTCACTTTATCTGTACTGATTGCCATCAACGATATTGCGCCTGCCATCAAAATCGCCACCTTCAGTGTGGGTGCTGCAAAAGCAGGCTCTATTTTTAAATGGACCGCAATGCTGGCCACTCTGGCCGCATTCGCTGGCATTGTGAGTTCTTACTTTGGACTCAGGGCTGCACTTGACCAATCGCGCACCAAACGCGAACGCCGCAGCGTCATACTCGTTACTCTGCTCTATTTTGTATTCACGTTAATTTACATCCTCGGGATGGTGGGACTGCAACACCTTGCCGAAACCAGCGCACAACACAATATCGATAACATCAAAATCTATGCAATTGCCTCGCAACTTTTGGTTGCTGTGCTTATTGCCAGTTACGTTATTCTCACCGTGAAAATGCACAGCGCGTTGCGCAGAATAAGAATGCAGGAGCGATTGTTTCATCCCGACGCATTTCAAGCGCCTGCAGATAAGATCGGTTCCAAACAGCGCGAGTATAAAAGCCGTATTTGTATCGCCGGTATTCCACTTTTTCATTTCCGTTTTGGTATGCCGGAACATGGAGACAAACCGCTCGTCGCCTGGGTAGCAGGCGGTAGTCACGCCTATGGATTACTCTTTGCGTGGGGTGGAATAGCGATTGCCCCCGTCAGCGTTGGCATTATTTCTGTTGGCTTATTGAGCATAGGCGCAATGGGTGTAGGCATACTGGCGATGGGCACTATCGCTATCGGTATTATCGGGTTTGGTGCATCAGCCATAGGCTATAAAGCCTATGGCTCCTTTTCAGCACTGGGCTGGGAAAGCGCGGTCAGCGGCGGCTTCTCCATCGCCAAAGAAGCCGCACTTGGCGCAATACCTTTTGCAGAACAGATTAACAATGACCAAGCAGTCGATATTGCCAGCCTGGCACTGTTCCACCAGAGTTCGGTGTGGATGTTATCGGTCATTACATTCTTTGTGGTCGTTCCTGCGATTTTATATGCACACATGGTGCGCAAACGGATGGCAAAAAAAATAAATTAAATAGCCCTCGTGCTATCGGCCAGTATTATCAGCTTGAACATATCTGGCAAATCACCACGCATCGCAGCCACGAATGAATGCATTAATAGCAGTTGACCACTAAATGCTGCTGAACTTTTTTGTATCTTTTTTTCAGCAGAAGATAAACCCTGCTGCTGAAAAACCTGCAAGAGCGCAACGCTATTTTCCTCTGCTGTTAATCTGCGCGGCAATGGTTCGTATCCCAACTGCTTTACCGTTTTTTCCGCAAGCAACCACACAGACCAAGGGTTTTGACCAGTAATCAAATTATCGTGTTGAATCACCTGTTCCAGATAGTCAGCGCCTGCCATAAATTGTGCACCACGCGCCTCTAACCGGGTTTGCAATAAAAAAGGAAATACTGTTTTTGCTTCAGGCATCAGCAATAGTTCTTCTGCATTGGTAAATGCGCTGATTTTTTTATTGGCCACTAACCAACTTCCATCTGCATTTTTAATATTGACCAATGCAGCAGGGCCATGACAAACCGCAGCAATCACCTTTCCCTGCTCCATAAATCGTGATACCAGATGATGGATAACCGGATTATCGGGAAAATCAAACATTGCACCCTTGCCACCCACAAAATACACGGCGACATAATCATCGGGCTGAATTTGATCTAACCTGAAAGTGTGTTTGATTTTCTGCTGGGCATTAGCATCATTTAAAAATGCGTAATCAAACTCCGCCATGTCATCCTCATCCAGCAACGCATAGGGCTCACCCCCCTGAGGGCTGGCAATATCAACTGCAAAACCATTTGCTGTAAAAACCCAGTAAGCACGCGCAAGCTCGCTAAGCTCATAACCGGTGACTTTTCCACTCGTTCCAATCGTGCGTACACTGGTGACAACTGCCAGTATTTTCCCACGAGTAGCAGGCAGAGAAGCCTGCAAATATGCCAAGCCTTCGGCTTTAGTTGAGCGCAATTTTTCCAACTCACTATCATTTGGAAAAAATGTCATTGCCCAATAAATAAAAGCAACTGACACCATACCCACAATCAAAAACACTATTGCAAGACTGAATACTATTTTTTTCAACATAACACTCTCCTATTAATGAAATCACAGGAGATAAGGTAAATATTTGAAGGGAAAATTCAGGTGAAATCAGCTATATTTTTATGATGAATGATTGCTATTGGATTTATTTTGGATGGGGTAAGCGCAAAATAGCTTTGAAATACCGGCTATTGGTTTCCACCGAAAACTCACAACAAAATTGATCTGCGATTTGCTTAATCAAATAAAGCCCAAGTCCGATGCCATTGCTTTTTTCACTTTTCCCACCTGGGTGACTAACATCCAAAGTGGGGCAATGAACAATGGTATTTTCAAACTCTAATTTTCCATCAGCATAGGTTATAATCAACAATGGCTCGCTGGCATGTTCTGCTGCATTGCGCAGCAAATTGATAAACAATAACTCCAGCAATTGTGGATTAGCGGATAACATCACGCTGGGTGATAGGTGTAACTCTATTTGAAAATGGTTTAGCCACGGCTGACATTTTAGAATTGCCTCCTCCAAAATCAAATTAATGTGACAAAGCTGTACAGGCAATGACTTTGCTCGTGCCAATGAGAACAGGATATCCACGGTACGCTGCATATGATCGCAAACACTATCAATAGTCACTAGGTCACTATCCTTGTATCCACGCTGGGCAATTAATACACTGGTATTTTTTAATAGCGTCAAGGGTGTCCTTAATTCATGACTGATATTGGTAGAAAATTCTTTCTCGCACTGCAGTAATTGTTCGCGTTTATCAAAGCTGGTTTGCAATTGGTCTGCAAGATACATTAATTCATCGGGCAAGCCCGCCGCATTTAATTGTACTTTTTCATTTTCATTACCTTTAGTCGCGACATCACTTTTTGCCAGATCGACATTTTTTACTGCATCCGTTAGTTGCATAACAGGATTCACTATACGCCGTGAAAATTGCACAGCAAGCACAACAGCAACTAGCAATACCAAAACAAATACAATTAAAAAAATACTAAAAATTTCCGGCTGCCTGGTAACTACCAATAAACCTGAAACCTCAGCTAATAAATAACCTGTTTTCTGCCCCAACACTAATTGTCGATAGTGATAGTGGGTTTGATCCGGTGTAAATATTTCACCAGATAAGGCGTCATGAACTACAGCTGCCACTACCCAATCTGGCAATTGTTCTGCAGGTAAAAGCACTTGCATAAACTCAAATGGCAGTTCTGGTACACGGTTATGCAATGCAAAATAGCGCTCTATAAAACCCGCCTGTTCGGTAATCCAATTATCCAGCAGCATATCTTCAACAACAAACGCAACTAGTAACGCCAGCAAACCAAAAACCAGTGTTAACCCTAACGTCAACCCCAACAATAAGGTCAGCGTTTGCTTACGAATGCTGCTTCCCTTAGTCATTTTTCTGAAAATCCTCTTGCGGCAGCTCCAACTTGAGACCGACATTCAGTATTGTTTTTAACACAGGAACACCAAAGGCTTTATCCAGTGATTTACGCAGTGAATAAATATGCGATTTGAGTGCATCACTTTCAGGAGGATCATCCCCCCAAAGCTGATGGGAAATAAAAGAACGAGTTACTGGCTGCGGATGGGCTTTTATTAGTAATTCCAAAATGTGGTACCCGATACCGGTTAACGTCAAATAATTATCCTTGTACTTGGCGATTTTACTTTTTGTATCCAGCGTTAGATTTCCCAGACACATTGATTTTGGCTGATGCAATAGCGGACGACGCGCCAATGCCTCACAGCGTAGTATCAGCTCACGCAAATCAAAGGGCTTGGTGAGGTAATCATCGGCACCACGATGGAATCCTGCCGCTTTATCTTCAAAACTATCGCGCGCAGTCAGCATTAATATAGGAGGGGATACATCAGATCTATCTTTAATCGCCGCACAAACATCAAGACCATCGCCATCGGGTAGATTCAAGTCCAACAAAATAACATCATAAATGTGTTCAAGAGCCAAACTGATTCCAAGACGGGCAGTCGATGCAAAATCAAGTTGCCATTGATTGCCCGAGAAAAACTCTTCTATTTGTTTAGCGATAGCGGAATTGTCTTCAATTAATAGAATTTTCACAAAAAGACCTGAAGCCCGGAAAACCAGGATTATTATTATGAAATGGTGAAATCGAGGTGAATTTTACAACATTCTTACCATAAGGCATGGTTACCATACAGTATGGTCATATGAGAAAGCCGCACATCAACAGGATAGAAGGCCTATTAATCTGATTTTGATGGACAATGATAACTGTGCTTAATTTCATTGCCATCCACAGAGTGCAGATGTACATCGAACCCCCATAGGCGATGCAAATGTTTAAGCACCTCTTGCGTAGAATCGCCCAAAGGGCGGCGGTTATGCATAAAGTGATGTAAGGTCAATGAACGATCACCACGGACCTCCACGTTATAAACCTGAATATTCGGCTCGCGGTTGCCCAAGTTATATTGCCCAGCCAAATTTTCACGCAGCTTGCGAAA
The DNA here is from genome assembly GCF_001183545.1 of Cellvibrio sp. pealriver. Classification (NCBI taxonomy): domain Bacteria; kingdom Pseudomonadati; phylum Pseudomonadota; class Gammaproteobacteria; order Cellvibrionales; family Cellvibrionaceae; genus Cellvibrio; species Cellvibrio sp. pealriver. The sequence goes on along the minus strand of NZ_KQ236688.1, from coordinate 253,918 downwards.
ACCCCGTTCGTTGTGGATGGCATCGACGCTTATTTTTTCTTGCTGATCGTCATCGACAATACTGAATAATTTCAAATCGCGCATCACTTTGGGCGATAGAAACTGTAGGATAAAACTTTCGTCTTTGAAGTTTTTCATCGCAAACTGCAAGGTTTCTTTCCAATTGGTTCCCACTATTTCAGGAAACCACGCGCGATCTTCATCGGTTGGATTCTCGCACATGCGGCGAATGTCACTCATGATGGAAAACCCTAATGTATAGGGGTTGATACCACTGAAATAAGGACTGTCATAAGATGGCTGTGCAATCACACTGGTATGGGATTGTAAAAACTCCATCATAAAACCATCGGTTACGTAACCACGCGCATGCAATTCATTTAACAAAGTGTAATGCCAAAAAGTGGCCCAACCTTCATTCATGACCTGGGTTTGGCGCTGTGGATAAAAATACTGGGCAATTTTGCGCACAATACGGATCACTTCACGCTGCCAAGGTTCCAGCAACGGGGCATTTTTTTCCAGAAAATACAAAATGTTTTCTTGTGGCTCAGAGGGATAATGGGGAATATCTTTTTCCGCCTCTGCGCTGGCAGATTTAGGAATGGTACGCCATAAATCATTGACATGTTTTTGCAGATATTCTTCACGTTCGCTTTGCCGACGCTCCTCTTCTTGCGCCGAAATTGGATAAGGACGTTTATATCTATCCACACCATAATTCATTAATGCATGACATGAATCCAAAATGTCTTCAACAGCATTGATGCCGTAACGCTCCTCGCACTTGCTGATATAGTTTTTAGCAAACACTAAATAATCAATAATAGAACTGGCATCTGTCCAGGTGCGAAATAAATAGTTGCCTTTAAAAAAAGAATTGTGTCCGTAACATGCATGCGCGATCACCAATGTTTGCATCGTCATGGTGTTTTCTTCCATGAGGTACGCAATACAAGGATTGGAGTTAATCACAATTTCATAAGCCAATCCCATTTGCCCACGCTTATAGGAATGTTCTGTACTGAGCAATTGCTTTCCATAAGACCAGTGACTGTAACCAATTGGCATACCGACTGAAGAATAGGCGTCCATCATTTGCTCGGAGCTGATTACTTCAATTTGATTCGGATATGTATCCAGCCCGAACTCTGCCGCCAGATCACCAAGGACTTTATCCACATCCTGAATTAAATCGAAATTCCATTCAGACGTTGTAAATAATGGTTTTTTCATGCGACCTTCTTATGGAAAAGCTCACGGAATACAGGGTAAATATCGGCAACACCGCGTATGTGCTGTAACGCAAACACATCCGGAAATTCCTGTTGGATGGTCTCATACACATTCCATAATGCCTGGTGCTCATTATTGGTGATTTCTATGTAGGAAAAGTATTGGCAACTCGGTAATAAATCGTCTGCGAGTATATCGCGGCACACATCGGAATCTTCGCCCCAATTATCGCCATCCGATGCTTGGGCACCATAAATATTCCATTGCTCTGGAGAATAGCGGTCTTTAATAATGTCTTGCATCAACCGAAGCGCACTGGATACTACGGTGCCACCGGTTTCGCGTGAATGGAAAAATTCATCTTCATCCACCTCTTTAGCACTGGTGTGATGGCGGATAAAAACGATTTCTGTTTTTTCGTAATTGCGTTGCAGAAAGAGATAGAGAAGAATAAAAAAACGTTTAGCAATATCTTTGGTTGCCTGATCCATAGAACCCGACACATCCATAATACAAAACATAACCGCTTTGGAGCGAGGCACAGGCTGCTTGATCATTAAATTGTATTTAAGATCAAACGTATCCAGCCACGGAACCTTACCAATTGATCGTTCTATTTTGGCAATTGCATCCAACAATTCCTGATAACGCACAAGATCGCGGTCAGATTCGGGCAGTTGCTCCAGCTCAGCTAATTCCGCCTGCAGGGCTTGCAATTGTCTACGCTTACCGCCAGTTAACGCCAGGCGACGCATGTTGGCAGAACGTAAGGTGCGAACAATATTGACCCTGCCCGGTTGACCCTCATTGGCGATGCCACCTCGCACCGTTTTAAATTCTTCCAAACCGGATAATTGCCGCTTCACCAAGTTAGGCAATTCCAATCCATCAAACATAAAATCCAAAAATTCTTCTTGCGAAAGGGTAAAGGAAAAATCGTCTTCGCCTTCACCGGAATCACTCGCCTTGCCACCACCACCCTGGCCTTCACCACCTTGCGGGCGCGCAATTTTGTCGCCTTCCGAGAAATGTTTATTGCCGGGCAACACACGCTCGTTGTACCCGCCTTGACCGTGGTAAATGATTGGCTCGCTGATATCACGGCCGGGAATACTGACTTTTCCACCTTTATCGATATCGGTAATGGACCGCTCATTCACCGCATCGGAAACGGCTTTTTGAATTTGATTGCGATAGCGCCGTAAAAAGCGCTGCCGGTTAACAGCGCTTTTATTTTTGGCATTGAGACGTCGATCAATAATGTAACTCATAATCTAGCCTTAAGGTGTAGCCCAACCTTAACGTGATTAACGTAAAACGCTTTCAGGTTACCTTGCGCACTACTGTGATTTTCTCACCCTCAAATACCATTCGGACAGCAAACGAACTTGTTTTTCGGTGTAACCACGCTCCACCATACGCTGTACAAAATCCTGATGTTTTTTCTTGTCTTGCACTGAAGCTTTCGCATTGAAAGAAATAACCGGCAGTAAGTCTTCCGTGTTGGAGAACATTTTCTTCTCAATCACAATGCGCAATTTTTCGTAACCGCGCCAATCGGGATTTTTACCCGAATTATTGGCTTTGGCACGCAACACAAAATTAACAATTTCATTGCGAAAATCTTTGGGGTTGCTGATACCCGCAGGCTTCTCAATTTTTTCCAGCTCATCGTTCAACGATGACCGATTGAGAATTTCACCGGTTTCAGGATCGCGGTATTCCTGATCCTGTATCCAAAAGTCCGCATAGGTTACATAGCGATCAAAAATATTTTGCCCATATTCCGCGTAGGATTCCAAATAAGCGGTTTGGATCTCTTTACCAATAAAATCCACATATTTAGGTGAAATGAATTCTTTTAAGGCATTGAGATACTTGTCTTGCACCTCTTTAGGGAATTGCTCCTGCTCAATTTGCTGCTCAAGTACATACATCAAATGAACAGGGTTAGCTGCAATTTCGGTGGGATCAAAATTAAAGACCTTGGATAAAATTTTAAATGCAAAGCGAGTAGAGAGCCCATTCATGCCTTCATCGACACCGGCGGCGTCTTTGTATTCCTGCAAAGATTTAGCGCGAGGATCGGTATCTTTAAGGTTTTCACCATCGTAAATGCGCATCTTGGAAAAGATATTGGAGTTTTCCGGTTCTTTAATCCGCGACAATACCGAAAATTGCGCAAGCATACGCAAGGTGTCAGGCGCACAAGGTGCTTTTGACAGCGAAGAATTTTGTAACAGTTTTTCGTAGATCTTCATCTCTTCCGTTACACGCAAGCAATAAGGCACTTTGACGATGTAAACACGGTCAATAAACGCTTCATTGTTTTTATTGTTACGGAAATTTTGCCACTCGGATTCATTGGAGTGCGCAAGGATAATTCCATCAAACGGAATTGCACCTAACCCTTCGGTACTGTTGAAATTCCCTTCCTGGGTTGCGGTTAATAGAGGATGAAGCACCTTGATAGGCGCTTTGAACATTTCCACAAATTCCATCAACCCCTGATTTGCACGGCACAGCCCACCACTAAAACTGTATGCATCAGGGTCATTTTGCGGAAACTCTTCCAACTTGCGAATATCGACTTTGCCTACCAATGAAGAAATATCCTGATTGTTTTCATCACCCGGTTCGGTTTTAGTGATCGCAATTTGATTAAGGATGGATGGATATACTTTGACGACTTTGAATTGCGTAATATCGCCCCGAAATTCTTGCAGACGCTTGGCAGCCCAAGGCGACATAATAGATTTTATGTACCGACGGGGAATACCATAATCTTCTTCCAAAATTTTTCCGTCTTCATCCGGGTTAAATAACCCGAGTGGCGATTCAAATACAGGAGAGCCTTTGATGCAGTAAATTGGCATTTTCTCCATCAAGGATTTGAGCATCTCTGCCAATGAGGATTTACCGCCACCCACCGGCCCCAGCAAATACAAAATTTGTTTCTTTTCCTCTAAACCTTGTGCGGCATGTTTGAAGAAAGACACTATCTGCTGAATGGATTCTTCCATTCCATAAAATTCACTGAAAACTTTATAACGTTTGATAATTTTATTGGAAAAAATACGGCTCAGGCGAGGGTCTTGCGAGGTATCGACCATTTCTGGCTCACCGATCGCCATTAGCATACGCTCAGCAGCGGAAGCGTATACACTGGGATCTTTTTTACACAGTTCAAGATATTCCTTGATGGTTAACTCTTCCTGCTGGGTAGTTTCAAAACGCTCGCGGTAATGACTGAAAATACTCATAATCTACCTCGGGTTAGCGACTAAAGCGGCAAAATTAACAACGAAAACATTACACCATTTTTTGCGGTTTACCTTGGCAATAAACGTTAATTTACTGATACTCCTAAGCATAGTCCTAAAATTCTCAAGCATTAAACGGAATAACAATTTATTGACTGATTTCTCGCTAAACTTTTACACTCAAAAAGCGCGCCAACTAACAATAAATTCCAACAATCCAATAATACTTAACAAATAGCAGATGGCCGGATAACCAATCGTCTGTAACGCCATTACACATAACGTTTAGTTATCAGTTACTGATACGTAAAAAAGATCGATTGAGACTTCATGAATACACTTTGCTGGTTAGACCCAGACACATTGGAATTTCCCGATCCTTCGCTTGCACTGAGCGACCCGGACGGTTTGATTGCTGTGGGTGGAGACTTGTCACCCGAACGAATTCTTGCCGCCTATCGCAAAGGGATTTTCCCTTGGTTCAATCCGGGCGACCCTATTTTGTGGTGGAGCCCTGATCCGCGCACTGTGGTATTTCCCAATCAACTCCACATATCCAAAAGCCTTCGCAAAACCCTGCGCAAAGCAACCTACCGGGTCACCTTTGACAACTGTTTTGAAAAAGTGATGCGAGCCTGTGCCGCACCCAGAAGTTACGCCGATGGAACCTGGATTAGTGAGGACATTATTGAAGGTTACTGCGCACTGCACCAACGCGGCATTGCACATTCCGTTGAAGTCTGGCGCAATGATGAATTGGTGGGAGGGCTTTATGGTATAGCGCTTGGACGCGTGTTTTTTGGTGAATCCATGTTCAGCCGCGCAGACAACGCATCAAAGGTCGGCTTTGCACATCTGGTCAGGCAGCTTTGCACCTGGAACTTCCAGCTAATCGACTGTCAGGTCGCTAACGATCATCTATTTAGTTTGGGTGCTGTGGAAATCCCGCGTGAAGAATTCCGGCAATTACTGGTAAACTTTGCTCATGAGCCTGATGTTTATTCTTTGCCTTGGTCAACACTGACTCTGGCACCATGGGAATAACCGGATTTGCGTGAGGCATCTATGTCTGATTTATCAACTCTCAAACTTTTCGCAACACAGCCCCACCCTTGCAGTTATCTTGATGGGCAGGAGGCCACAACGGTTTTTGTGGATCCTGAAGCGAATATAGACCCATCAATCTACACACAACTCTCCCAACTGGGGTTTCGCCGCAGTGGCGCGCACTTATATCGCCCTCAATGCTTGCGTTGCCAAGCATGTATCTCCTGCCGAATTCCGGTAAAACTGTTCAAGCCCAATCGTAGCCAAAAACGCTGTTTACAGCACAATCATGACTTATCACTGCACCTTACCCACAATATCAACACATTTGAGCACTACAATCTTTATTCACGTTACATTGAAAGCCGTCATCGCGATGGCGACATGTACCCACCATCAGAAGAACAATACAAGGCATTCTTGACTAGCGAATGGGGAATTACCCAATTTATTGAATTTCGGCTGGGAGACCGATTGATTGGCGTGTCTGTTTGTGACCATTTGGGAGACGGGTTATCGGCGGTATACACCTTTTACGATGCAAACGAAGAAGCCAGAAGCTTGGGGAAATTTGCCATATTGGCCCAGATCGAAAAGGCTAAAAGTATGGGGCTTGATTATTTATACCTGGGCTATTGGATCAAGGAATGCGAAAAAATGAATTACAAAATTCAATATCGCCCTCTTGAGCTGTTAGTCAATCGCCGCTGGATGCGCCTGAATTAACCACACCTACTTAAAGCCAGCACTATCGGCTGGAAATTGTGCAGAATTACGCCCAATCCTTTCAATATCTTCGTCTATCTGCCGCTTTTGCTCCCTTTCCCCTTGGCACCGCTGGTTAATTAAGGCACAATCCACGCCTATTTTTTTACCCCCTCCCGTTATCGATATGACGGGGATGATTACCGGAAAAGTTGAGGAAACTGCCGCATGGCAAAAGACGATTGCATTGAATTTGACGGCGAAGTGGTTGATACCCTGCCCAACACTACCTTTCGCGTAAAACTGGAAAATGGGCACGTAGTGATTGCTCACATTTCAGGAAAAATGCGCAAAAACTATATTCGCATCCTTACAGGTGACAAGGTCAAGGTTGAGATGACTCCCTACGATCTCACCAAAGGTCGTATTACCTACCGCGCACGCTAGTCATTCATCTGGAAAGATATTCACCCTTTCCCAGTGTCCAGTCCTGAAATAAGTTGACACTGATTTATCCAAACGCCCGATGCACCTCATCGGGCGTTTTGTATTCTAGGGATAGATGCGGACGACGTTCGTTGTAGATCCGAATCGACTCGGCCACCATCACTTTTGCTTCTGCAAGATCCCTGGGTTTCCTTATCAAAAACTCACTTTTCAAAATACCATTCACACGCTCTGCCAGCGCATTTTGATAGCAGTCGTAACCATCCGTCATCGAACAATGAACACCGTATTGATAATGCAATTTCTGGTATTGCGCTGAACAATACTGAATACCCCGATCTGAATGGTGGATGAGCTCATCACCACTGCGTCGCTGCTGTAGTGCTTGTTTATACGCACCGATTACTGACTCAGCCTTCAGATTGTCATGGACGCAATGCCCCACAATCTTGCGCGAATAGGCATCGGTCACCAAACTCAAATAGGCCTCGCCCTGATGCACGGGTAAATAGGTAATGTCAGCCACCCAAACATGTTCTGGTCGTTGCGGAATCACTTGATGTTCACCAGGCTTCAGAAGATTGGGATGTTTGCGAAAGCGATGATGGCTGTGCGTTGTTTTGTGATAAGCCCGCTTGGTGGGAACCAGCAGGCGATGTTCGCGCAGCAAAGCAAACAGTCGATCTCGCCCCACAACCAATGCGGATTGTTGTAACAAGCGCTGTAGTTTGCGCGTTCCGATGCAGGGTTGTAATGCACGTTCACGCTGCACCGCATCAAGGAGTATCTGCGTGTGCACTTCTCGTTGTCGCACCCGCTTACATTGTTGATACCAGGCTTGCCGACTGATGCCGAGTAGCTGGCAACCACGGACAACGGATAAACCCGCTAACGTTTTCGTTTGGATGATGTTCCGTGCGGCTTTTTTACCACGCTGACTCCATAGTCGCGCTTGAGTACATCAACCACCGCTTCGAAAAAATCCGCTTTTTGTTGGGTTAGAGCGAGCTGCTGTTCCAGTTCTTTGATGCGCTGTTCTGGCGTTTGAGGGCGAGGATTATCGGACATGAGGAGGCCTTTTGCTGGTAAACCTAATGACCAATCCAGTTGACCATGCTTGCGCAGCCAACACAAGACTGTAGATCTGCCTTGTATACCGTAGCGAGACTGGGCTTGTTTATAAGTCATCTCTCCTTTTTCGATTTGATCGACAAGAGCCAATTTAAAGGCGAGAGAGTAATCACGCTGGGTGCGTTTAATAACGGGATTCATAACACTTTCCTCAGTAGAGAGTAGAAAAGTGTCAACTTTATTCAGGACGAGTCACAGACAATAAAAAAGCCGCATTTCTGCGGCTTTTTTATTTTTCCCTATTTCGACAACAATACTATCAAGCGGGCAATGCGTGCTTGGCTCTGACATCGATAACAATTTTGTCTTCAACCGAATCCACATCCACTACGACAGTACCACCACCATGAGAGAGAGAGCCAAACAGAATCTCCTCTGCCAACGGTTTTTTCAATTTATCCTGAATTAACCGAGCCATCGGGCGAGCCCCCATTTTGACATCGTATCCATGGATCGCCAGCCACTCTCGCGCCTCATCACTGATCTCAAGCGTCACATGCTTATCATCCAACTGGGTTTGCAATTCCATCAGGAATTTATCAACCACTGTTTTGATGGTATTCAACGTCAGTGATGCAAACTGAACAATCGCATCCAAACGGTTGCGGAATTCAGGCGTAAACATCTTCTTGATTGCTTCCATACCATCGGTGGTGTGATCCTGATGAGTGAAGCCAATAGATGCCCTGCTCATCAATTCCGCACCTGCGTTGGTTGTCATAATCAAAATGACGTTTCGGAAGTCTGCTTTGCGTCCATTGTTATCAGTAAGGCTGCCATGATCCATCACTTGCAGCAGCAAGTTAAATACCTCTGGATGCGCCTTCTCAATTTCATCCAATAACAATACACAGTGCGGCTGCTTGGTAATGGCATCAGTTAACAAGCCACCCTGATCAAAACCCACATAACCCGGCGGCGCACCAATTAAACGCGATACGGTATGGCGCTCCATATACTCCGACATATCAAAGCGAACTAACTCCATACCCATGCATTTTGCCAACTGACGGCAAACTTCTGTCTTACCCACACCCGTTGGACCAGCAAACAAAAATGAACCGATTGGCTTTTCTGTTGATCCCAAACCAGCGCGAGACAATTTAATTGCAGTAGCAAGGGTATCGATTGCCTCGTCCTGACCAAATACAGTCATTTTCAGATTCTGATCCAGTTTGCGCAGCTGTTCTTTATCGGAAGAAGAAACGCTTTTTGGGGGAATACGCGCAATTTTTGCCACTACGTTTTCCACATCAGTAACGCCGATAGTTTTCTTGCGTTTGCTGGGAGCCTGTAATTGCTGATACGCACCCGCTTCATCGATAACATCAATTGCTTTGTCTGGCAGAAAGCGGTCGTTGATGTAACGCTCAGCTAATTCAGCAGCAGCACGCAACGCAGCATCGGTATAACGCAAACTGTGATGCTGCTCAAAACGACTCTTCAAACCTTTCAGGATTTGGTAGGTTTCTTCAACACTAGGCTCATTCACATCCACTTTTTGGAAACGACGGGAAAGCGCACGGTCTTTATCAAAAATACCGCGATACTCCTGATAGGTGGTTGACCCCATACAGCGAATTTCACCTGACGACAACAAAGGCTTCAACAAATTGGATGCATCCATAACACCACCCGACGCAGCCCCTGCACCGATAATGGTATGGATCTCATCAATAAATAAAATTGAATTTTTTTGTTTCTTCAGTTCATTCAATAAACTTTTGAAACGCTTTTCAAAATCACCGCGATATTTAGTGCCCGCCAAGAGTGCGCCCATATCCAATGAGTAAACCACACTGTCGGCCAAATTTTCGGGGACATCACCATCTACAATTCGTTTGGCCAAACCTTCCGCAATAGCAGTTTTTCCTACACCGGACTCGCCCACTAACAAAGGATTGTTCTTGCGACGACGCGATAGAATTTGGCAAACACGCTCAACTTCATATTCACGACCCACCAAAGGATCTATGCGCCCTTGCATTGCAGCTTCATTCAAATTGCTGGCGAAACTTTCTAATGGACTTTGCGATGTAGACTCAGCACTGGTAGTTTCTTCATCCTGATTTTCTTGCGATGAATGCTGGTCATGGGTGTGATCGGTATGACCAGACACTTTGTGGATACCGTGAGTGATGTAATTCACTACATCAATACGGGCGATGCTTTGTTGTTTAAGATAATAAACAGCCTGACTCTCTTGCTCACTAAAAATAGCGACAAGAACGTTAGCACCCGTTACTTCTTGTTTGCCTGATGATTGGACATGGAATACAGCGCGTTGCAACACTCGCTGAAACCCCAGTGTTGGTTGCGTCTCGCGCTCGGAATCATTCTCCGGAATGAGTGGTGTAGTGGAGTCAACAAACTCAATTAGTTCTTTGCGCAAACTCATCAAGTCTGCACCACAAGCACGCAGCACGTTTGCTGCCGAATCATTATCGATAAGCGCCAACAACAGATGCTCGACCGTCATGAATTCGTGTCGCTTGGAACGCGCACCTTTGAAAGCAAGATTTAAGGTTACTTCAAGATCTTTACTTAACATCGCGCTTACCCTCATCTAACCAACAAATTTAGAATCTTCTCACAGCTTATAAACCTTACAACGATCTGTAGACCAATCTAAGCTGTTGCTTGCTGAACATGATCTGAACATTCAGACAAGTCTTTTTACTCACCATCATCAACTGCTTCAATTTCACACAACAACGGATGTTGGTTTTCCCTTGAATATTGATTCACTTGTGCCGCTTTAGTTTCAGCAATATCACGAGTATAGATGCCGCATACCGCTTTGCCGTGAACATGTACTGTTAACATCACATGAGTTGCTTTCTCGCGCGACATGGAGAAAAACATCTCCAGTATTTCCACCACAAAATCCATAGGTGTGTAATCGTCGTTCAGCAACATCACCTTGTACATAGGAGGCCGTTTGAGCTTTGGCTTGGATGTCAGAACTGCCAAACCACCATCAGACTCATCGGCAGAATTGTCATCATCTTTACTTAAGGTTAGTAGAAGGTTTTGGAGATTGCCCATAGAGATTCAATACAAAATAAAAAGATTGGTTAATGGTGCGCATTGTAACTCATAGGTATATCAACCCCTAATAGCGCCGGATACGGTTTACCGCTTGACTTTAGATCAATTGTTGGATAAAAAAAGAACACTCCGTGCACACAAATGCGGCACCTTGCCTAACAAGCGTCCGAATAAAAGCACAGAGGCTCTAATAACAATTCTGAAAAATTCAGCAAGGTTACAAAAACCAGCAATTCGTCCAACCCCGAGCAATAGCTGTTCTTGGGAAAATAATAACGACAGTGATGTTTTTCAAGGGCATCACCTGGGCAGAAGGACTCCAATGTATGTCAACAGGCACCGTAAAATGGTTTAACAATGCAAAAGGTTATGGCTTCATTCTGGCGGATGAAGGCGGGGAAGACTTGTTTGCACATTATTCCGCGATATCAATGGAGGGTTATAAAACTCTCAAAGCTGGCCAGCAGGTCACGTTTGATATAACAAAAGGGGATAAAGGTTTGCATGCAGTCAATATCTCTGCACCTGCCAATATGAGCCATTGAGTCAATTCTTCTATTTATCAATTAGATACAGATAATCTCTTGCCTTAAGGGTGCATCAACGATTTATAAATGAATTTGTTGATTGCGTAGACTTCCGATTGATAAATACCCAATAAAAAAGCCTCTCGTGTTTCCACCAGAGGCTTTCCGTGTTATCTGTGCTGGTTTAACCAGCAACTCATCAGCCTAAACTAACCAACGCAGCATTGAGTGTTGGGCTTGGGCGCATCGCCGACGATGTTTTTGCCGTGTCCGGGCGATAGTAACCACCCAAATCGACCGGCTTACCACCTGCAGCAATCAGCTCTGCCACTATTTTACTTTCGTTGTCAGTCAGTGTTTTGGCCAAAGGTGCGAATTGGGCAGCCAATTCAGCATCTTCAGTTTGAGCAGCCAGGGTTTGTGCCCAGTACATAGCCAAATAGAAATGACTACCGCGGTTATCAAACTCACCTACTGCACGGCCTGGCGACTTGTTGTTGTCCAGGAATAAGCCGTTAGCCTGATCCAACGTTTTGGCGAGTACTTTGGCTTTGGCGTTGCCGGTTACGTTGCCGTAATGATCCAACGACTCTGCCAACGCCAGGAATTCACCCAGTGAATCCCAACGCAGATGCCCTTCTTCAACGAATTGCTGCACGTGCTTCGGAGCCGAACCGCCCGCACCCGTCTCAAACAAACCGCCACCATTCATTAATGGAACGATAGAGAGCATTTTGGCTGAAGTACCTAATTCCATGATCGGGAACAAGTCAGTCAGATAGTCACGCAACACATTGCCGGTAACAGAAATAGTGTCTTTACCCTGACGGATGCGATCCAATGAAAACTGGGTTGCCGCTTCCGGTGACATGATGTGAATTTCAAGACCGTTGGTATCGTGGTCTTTCAGATAGGTTTTTACCTTGGCGATCAACTGGGCATCGTGAGCACGCTTCTCGTCCAACCAGAACACAGCCGGAGTACCGGTTGCGCGCGCACGGTTAACCGCCAGTTTCACCCAGTCCTGCACTGGCAGGTCTTTTACCTGACAGGCACGGAAAATATCACCTTCTTCAACCGCTTGTTCCAGTACCACTTTGCCGTTGGCATCCACCAAACGTACAGTACCGCTCGCAGGGATTTGGAAAGTTTTATCGTGTGAACCGTATTCTTCAGCGGCTTGCGCCATCAAACCTACGTTTGGCACGCTGCCCATAGTCACAGGGTTGAATGCACCGTTCTTTTTACAATCGTCGATAACAACCTGATAAACACCAGCGTAGCAACGGTCAGGAATGCAGGCTTTGGTATCTTGCAGCTTGCCTTCAGCGTTCCACATTTTGCCGGAATCACGAATCATCGCAGGCATAGAAGCGTCTACGATTACATCGCTTGGCACATGCAAATTGGTGATGCCTTTGTCAGAATTCACCATCGCCAATTGCGGGCGAGTTGCGTAAAGCGCTTTGATGTCCGCTTCGATTTCCGCTTGCTTTTCCGCTGGCAATGATTTGATTTTGGTGTACAGATCACCGATGCCGTTGTTGACATCCACACCCAGCTCAGCAATTACTGCCGCGTGTTTTTCCAATACCGGAGCGTAAAATACAGATACGAAATGACCGAAAATAATGGGGTCAGATACTTTCATCATGGTGGCTTTCAGGTGGACTGACAGCAATACACCAGTATTTTTTGCATCTTCGATTTGTTCTGCGATAAAACTGCGTAGCGCTTTTTTGCTAATGACAGATGCATCAACAATCTCGCCAGCCAATACTTTTACAGACTCTTTTAATACTTTTACCGAACCATCAGCAGCAACCAGTTCAATCTTCAAACTGCCTGCATCTGCAATGGTGGTGGATTTTTCGCTGCCGTAGAAATCATTGCCGCTCATATGCGCAACGTGGGATTTTGAATCAGCGGACCAAGCGCCCATTTTGTGCGGGTTTTTGCGCGCGTAGTTTTTAACTGACAAAGGCGCACGGCGGTCCGAGTTACCTTCACGCAATACCGGGTTTACCGCAGAACCTTTAATTTTGTCGTAGCGCGCTTTGAAATTCTTTTCTTCGTCATTCGCTGGTACTTCAGGGTAATCAGGCAGGTTATAACCTTGGCCTTGTAATTCTTTTATCGCCGCTTTCAATTGCGGGATAGACGCACTGATATTTGGCAGCTTGATGATATTGGCTTCTGGAGTGGTCGCTAATTGACCCAACTCGGCAAGGTGGTCGCCGATACGCTGCGCATCAGTCAAGCGCTCAGGGAAGGCGGCAATAATACGGCCAGACAGGGAAATATCACGGGTTTCAATCACTACACCGGAAGACTTGGTGTATGCCTGGACTATCGGCAACAAAGAGTAAGTGGCAAGGGCGGGGGCTTCGTCGGTAAGGGTGTAGATAATTTTTGAATCTGTCATTTAAAGATGGCTCCATCAATTCATGCGGCTCGGCCTTGTGAGCTCTACCATTAACAATATGAAAATTTAGAAAAAGAGCCCCGCCACAGGGATCGACCCCTTGCCAGAGCGCTGGCGATTCTACACCCCCAGCCGGGTTTATGCATGAATTATGTTGCTTTGGCGGCAGAGCCAATCTCGGCTAAAATCCAGTTTTTCCTCGATAACCATTACGTTGTATAAGGGTTTATGGCTTCTCTCATTCTGTTTAACAAACCTTTTGGTGTGCTTTCGCAATTTACCGATGGCGAGGGCCGCCCTACGCTCAAAGACTACATCAAAATTCCAAAAGTCTATCCGGCAGGCAGATTGGATCACGACTCTGAAGGGTTGTTACTGCTGACCGATGACGGCGATTTGCAACATTTCATCAGCCACCCTGCGCACAAACAACCAAAAACCTATTGGGTACAGGTTGAGGGCGCACCCAACAGTTATGCTCTGACCAAGTTGCGCCAGGGCGTTGAGCTGAATGATGGCATGACGCAACCAGCAGAAGTGCGCTTGATTCCTTCACCCAAAATTTGGGAGCGAAACCCGCCTATTCGCGATCGCGTGAATATTCCAACGCAATGGTTGGAGATCGTCATTAGCGAAGGGCGCAACCGTCAAGTACGCAGGATGACCGCTGCTGTCGGCCACCCAACACTGCGTTTGGTGCGGGTAAAAATCGGTAATTGGACGTTGGAAGGTATCGAGCCTGGCAAATACAAAACTGAAACGGTACAAGCACCCAAAGTGGCAGGAGCGAAGCCTGCTCGTCCGCGCAGTGATGCAAAAAAACCGGATGCTCGCGCACCGGGTCGTCATAAAACAAACACTAAACCGAATAATAAAACGGGCGGAAATAAACCCGCTTCATCTGGGGCAACAAAATCATCAACACCCGCAGCGAATACGCATAAAACGCTTGTGATCCAAAAATCGAAACCCAAACGGATCATCAACCCTGAATGATTTAGCACATCAAAAAAATTAAGGTGCCGCGGGGCACCTTAATTTTTTCAAGCACAATATCCGCTTCACATACTAATAGGTAAATGTCAGCCCCTTCTCGCGGTATTCCCTGATACGAATTCCATAACTACCATCGCACAGTGCTCGCTTGATCAAATAGGATTTATCCAAACTTTTTTGTTCTACTTCATTAAGACTAATAATGCGCTCTTTATCGAGAGGTTTATTCAAATCTTTCACAACAATAATTTTGGGCAAGTGGCGATACTTGTGGTTGGACTCCAATACTATCCCGACCAACCCATTCACCAATTCAACAAGGCTACCGGGCGGATACAAGCCAACACACTTGATAAATTCCAGCGCAAGCCGCTCATCAAAATGCGTTCCACGATCATGAAAAATACGCTTGAGCGCATCGGTACTGGGAATCGCGCGGGAATAACAACGATCCCCTGTCATTGCATCATAGGCATCGACAATACCGATAATGCGCGCAAAATCGGAAATACCTGCTGCTTTTAATTTACGGGGATATCCAGTTCCATCTACTCGCTCGTGATGACTGTAAGCAACATCAACCGTTGAGTTGGGAACACCAGGTGACGACATTAATAAGTTGCGGCCGTGAACAGTATGAGCCTTGATAATATTGAATTCTTTTTCGCTCAATGCTTCACGTTTATTCAATATTTGGGGTGACACACGCATCTTGCCTACATCGTGCAACAAGCCACATAACCCCAACTTTTCCAGCTCTGCTTCGCTCATCCCCAAGTGACGGCCGAATGCAATTGCGAGTATGCATACATTCAGGCAATGCTCAGCCGTGTATTCATCCTCGTTACGCATTTTGGACATCCATATCAACGCATCGGCATTGCGCAAAATACTATTGACGCAATCTTTTACTGTCGCCTTGGCTTGCTCGGTATTCACAACACCGCCAAGACGCACGTCGTCCAATAATGTTTTGGTGAGCTTTTTAGCTTCGCGGAACACACCCAGAGCAGCTTGATGCTCTTTTTGGGCCTCGATTTTATTGATGTAGGTTTTGACTTTAGGAATGGCTGGGCCGGATACACCACGTTGCTCCGGTGGAATCCACTCTTCGCGGACAGCATCAATCCAGACATGCTGGGAAAACTCGGCAACGGTGTCTATATCATCCAGACTTTCAATCATGAAGCCTTGCATCAGGAAGGGGGTTTCCTGCCAATCGCGGTCGAGCTTGGAGACAAACATACCTATCTTCAGCTCGGAAATGTGGATTTTGATAGTGCTCAATCGCTTATCCACATAGCCCGGCTTTACTTCACGCTGATCTGGTCCAGACCGATCCGATTCACGCCAACCCAAGGGAACCTCACTATCACTATTTTTATTGTTGCAGCAGGTATTTCGACGGTTTATTCCTATGAATCATAGCTGCTTTTGGATAGGCACCCTTGTAATAAAAAGCTATGAGCTTGCACTACTGTTATTACTTACTGGAGGTTTTTGGTGCCATTGTCTGCATGGCGAGTTGATGAAAAGTGCGGATCAATAGTGATGCAAAGCAACCAGAATCAGCTCTGCTTTGCCTGTTCCCACAGACGGTTCATTTCGGTAATCGATGTTTCCGATAATGGCCGTTCAGAGTGGGTTTCAATGTAGTGGAAACGCTGTTCAAATTTTTGATTAGCAACACGCAGCGCTTGTTCAGGATCTATTTTTTGGTAGCGGGCGATATTCACCACGGCAAATAACAAATCACCTAATTCCTCTTCCAGCGCCTTGGTATCGCCTGAGTCCAATTCCGCTTCTACTTCGAGCAATTCTTCACGCACTTTGGCGATAGGGCCGTACACATCGTCCCAGTCAAACCCTACACTGGCGGCACGCTTTTGTAATTTCGCCGCGCGGCTGAGTGATGGCAGATTCAAAGGCACATCGGCCAACAAACCTTGTGCACCTTTTTCAGCACGCTCTTGTTGTTTGATTGCCTCCCAGCGCGCTTTGACATCCGTTGGCAAGGTGTGGCGATTATCAACTCGGCTATGTAATGTCCCATCGGGAAATACATGGGGATGACGGCGAATTAATTTAGCCACCAAGTCAGAAACAACGCCTGCAAATTCAAAACGCTCTTCTTCTTTGCCTAGTTGGCTATAGAAAATCACTTGAAAAAGTAAATCGCCCAGCTCTTCTTTGAGATGGACAAAATCCTGTTTTTCTATCGCATCAACAACTTCGTACGCCTCTTCCAGGGTTGATGGCGCAATGCTGGCGTAGTCTTGCTTGATATCCCAAGGGCAGCCGGATTGTGGATCGCGCAAACGTGCCATCAAATAAAGCAGATCATCGATTGTGTATTGAACCACTGCGCCTTCCTCTTCCCCGAGCAAAAAAATTAATGTTTACGTCGTGCCGAAGCGATGTTCGGCAGCTGGTTAAGCTTGGTGAGTATCCGGCTCAATTCATCGAAGCTGCGAATTTCTACTGTCACCTGCATATCCACCGTATTTTTGCGCTTGTCCGACAGCGTTTGCATCGCAATAACATTGATGCGCTCGGCATCAAGCAGCACGGTAATATCCTTGAGCAAACCATAGCGGTCGTAGGCTTCTATCACTATATCTACCGAGTAGAAACTTTGCGGTGTATCGCCCCACTCCACTTTGATAATACGCTGGGGTTCATCCGCTTGAAGCTGCAAAATATTGGAGCAATCCTGACGATGGATGGAAACACCTTTGCCCAAAGTGATGTAACCCGTGATCGCATCGCCCGGAACCGGATTACAACAGTTAGCGATTTGCGTGAGTAAATTACCCACACCTTCGATATAAAAATCCGAGTCTTTTTTCTGCCGTGGCGATTTGGTTTTAAATGGAATGAGTGGCTGCTGTGGATCAGCATCGTCCACTTGTTTTTGCGCCGCATTTAATACTTGCCCAACGCCTATATCGCTCGCGCCAACGGCGGCATAAAGATCGTCGAGCGAATTAAACCGCAACTTTTTCGCCAGTTCTTCAAAGTCGAGATCGAGCAATGCCAAGCGCTTGAATTCGCGATCAAGCAGCGCCTGACCTTCGGCGATATTTTTATCGCGCGCCTGCTGTTTAAACCAGTGCTGGATTTTGGCGCGTGCACGCGGGGTATTCACATAACCAAGAGCCGCGTTAAGCCAATCGCGGCTGGGCGACTCCAATTTTCCGGTCAGCACTTCCACCTGATCCGCATTGGCCAATTGGTAATTGAGCGGCACTATGCGGTTATTAACTTTTGCACCGCGGCAGCGATGCCCGACATCGGTATGGATTTTGTACGCAAAATCGAGCGGCGTTGCCGTACGCGGCAAATCCACCACGTGCCCTTCGGGGGTAAAAACGTAAATGCGGTCCTGATTGACTGAGCGCAAATCTTCCTGCAAGTGGCCTGAATCACCACCGAGTTCTTCATGCCATTCCAGCACCTGACGCAACCAGGCAATTTTTTGCTCGTATCCGTCTTGCGCCGCTTTGGTATCTGTCCCTTTGTAACGCCAGTGGGCGCAAACACCCAGTTCGGATTCTTCGTGCATTTCCTGGGTACGGATCTGGATTTCCAGTACTTTGTTTTCTGGCCCCCAGACCGCGGTATGCAATGAGCGATAACCATTTTCTTTGGGCGAGGCGATATAGTCATCAAATTCGTGGGGGATGTTGCGCCACAAGCTGTGGACAATACCGAGCACAGCGTAACAATCGCGTACGCTGGGAACCAAAATCCGCACCGCGCGGATATCGTAGACTTGCGAGAACGGAATGCCCTTGCGCTGCATTTTCCGCCAGATGCTATATATGTGCTTGGCGCGCCCACCAACCGAGCCTTCAATGCCCGCCTTTGCCAACTCACTGCGCAACAGGTTGAGCAAATTATCGATGTATTCTTGCCGCGCGAGCCGGCGTTCATCCAAGAGTTTGGCGATGCGTTTGTAGTCATCGGGCTGCAAGTAGCGGAAGGATAAATCTTCCAGCTCCCATTTAATGTGGCCGATGCCTAACCGATGCGCCAAGGGTGCGTAAATATCGGCCACTTCCCGTGCAACTTGCCGACGGCGATCGGGTTCGGCGTTTTTCACCGAGCGAATTGCACAGGTACGCTCTGCCAGCTTGATTAATGCAACCCGCACATCATCAACCATCGACACCAGCATTTTGCGGATTTTTTCTGCTTGCTCCGTCGCTTGGGAACCCAGCACACGCTCTTCTTCATTGCGCTGGTAGCTGATCGCCGCCATGCGCAATACACCTTTGACCAGCTTGCTGACCGTGTCGCCAAAACGCGACTGGACATCGGCAAGGGTGATTTTATGTTCGCGTACCGCGCGATACAGAATTGCAGCGACCAGCGCTTCGTGATCCAACTGTAAGTCAGCCAGAATCTCTGCCATTTCAAGGCCAATACGGAAGCAGGAGAAATCTTCTCCCCAGTTGTGGTCATCGTCCGCATGGATATCGACAAGCGACAGGCTCAGCTCGGCTGCACGGCGCAGCTCGGCACGGTTCGCATCCGATTGGGTATAGGTCTTATTGAGGCGATCAATCCAGGCATCTATATCAACCTGTCCATCCGCCGCCATCGGATGATCTGCTCTGACTTTAACCATAAGTTATTCACTTCAAAAAAATCGTCTTCCTGACAAAGCGATGTCCTGACAAGGTGTTTCCCAAAAAACACCTTCAAAAAAAAGAATCTACTTAAGCAAAAACAACGCCATAGACTCGACATGGCTGGTATGCGGGAACATATCCAACACACCTACCGCATCCAGGGAGTATCCTGCTTCAACCAGTAATGCGGCATCGCGCGCCAAGGTAGCGGGATTGCAACTCACGTAGACAATCCGCTGAGGGGAAAGTTGCTTGCCGGAAACCCATCGTTGGATGCTACCAATAATATCTTTTGCACCATCGCGGGGCGGATCAAGCAAAATAGCATCGATCCCCTGCCCATTCCCCACCAAACGCTGCAACTGAGTATGGGTCATATTGGCAAGATTGGCGGCAACAAACGTAGCATTCGCAATATCAAGCCGCCCGGCATTTTCGCGCCCGCGCGCCACCATCGATTCCACTGCCTCTATGCCAATCACTTCCGCACACTGTTGTGCGATAGGCAGCGTGAAATTGCCGATACCGCAAAACAAATCCAGCACTCGCTGCGAGGGCGTAAGCGCAAGTAGCTCCAACGCCTGGGCAACCATCTGCTGGTTAATGATAGGATTTACCTGCGTAAAATCCTGCGGATGAAACACCAGCTCAAGTGCATTCACGTCATAAACCAAACGAGGATCACAGACTGTGCCATCCAGCTGCGTTAATCCCACATTGCCATTCGGTTCCAGCCAGATCTGGCATGCGTATTCACTGGCCAGAACAGCAAGCGAGGCTAGATCGGCTTCGGCCAGTTTTTTGGTGTGTCGCAAAATAATGGCGCTGGTATTTTTGCTGCGCACGAGCTCAACGTGAGCCACGGCTTTATTCGCACGCAAATTACCCAACCATTGCCGCACAGGTGCCAACAGCACATTCAACTCTGGTGCCAACACCAGGCAGGTTTCTATCGGCGTAATGGCATTACTCTGCTGCTGACGAAAGCCCAAGCTCACACTGCCATCGGCCTCATACCAAACCCCAAGCCGCGCACGACTGCGATACGCAACACTGTTACTACTGATAGCAGGCAATACGCGTTTGGGGATTACGCCGCCCCAATTTTGCAATTGTTGCAGCAGGCTTTGCTGTTTCATCGCCAACTGGGTTGCTGGATCAATGTGTTGCAACTGGCAACCACCGCAACGAGCATAATGCGGACAAGGTGGCTCCCTGCGCTCAGCGACCGGCTCCAGAATCTCATCCACACGCGCTTCAATAAAACGCGAGTGCTCCTCCACTAAGCGCGCTGTAATTTTCTCACCTGGTAAGGCACCACTGACAAACAGGGTTTTGCCATCAATGTGCGTCAACCCACGGCCATCGTGGCTCCAACGCTCAATCGTAAACTCGCCCAATCGCTTGTTAGTTTGAGGTAACACTTTTTCCGCAACACGTGCCGCATTCATACGCGGCGCATCATCGCGGATATAAACACTCCCTTCTTTTTTGGAGCCACCGTCTTTTTTAGGGCGCGGTTTTTTACCTAACAGGCTACCGCCACCGTTGGAACCACTTCCCTTGGACGTTTTGCCGGTGGATGAATTGCCACTTTTGCCATTGCGATTGGACATGGATTATTTCCAGTGAAACAAATACTGGCAGTGCATTTTCACATGAAGCAATGCACTGCCCTGGGATTTATAAATTGAGCTGGGCGTTATGGATTAAGCTGGGCATCAATCCACAAATAACGCTCACGCTGCCAGCGAATCAATTCTTTGCTTTCTGCTTCGTAACTGCCTGTACCGCCGTGAGTGCCGTGCAGGATCCAGGAGGCAAAATCAGTAATTGACCAGATGGTGTAATTTTTTGCTTGCACTTTATCCAGCCAAGCCGCACGCGCTTCGGCATATTGGAAAATGTAATCCAACTTTCCTTCTGCTTTCAGCGTATTCCAACGCGCGGTGACTTTTGCCTGAAACGCCGGGTCCTGGAACAAACGATTAAACCAGGGAGATGGGCGTATATGCCAACCATCCACTTTATCGACATTATCGTAACCGGCATTCCCCATCGCCAAATCAAAGTCCCACACAGGGCCAAAGAATAATTTTCCATTGCGTTTTTTATACAGATAGAAACTGGCTACCGCACCATCGGGATTTTTGAACAGTTCATTGATCAAGTAGTAATTAATTGCGGAATCAACATCGATGTACGCCGCATAACCCAATTGCTCGTCGGTAAAATTATTGCCAAATAACGCCGCTTCGGTATCGATAATATATTGGCCGATATATTCACGCTGTGCAGCCCAATCAGCTTCCAATAAAGTTTCCGGTGTATCCACACAAAACGGATTCATACCATGGCTGGAATCAATACAGTAAGTCGTTTCTCTTGCGGTGTTCACGCCATTTACACAAACAGGGTCCCAGGCTGCTCCTTTGCAATAATCTTTGTGCATACGGAAATCCACTTCCATTAAATAACCGCCGGTAATTTTTTCAGCATCAGTATCTGCCGCTTTTAATTCGGGAATATTCACACGGTCTTTTGCCACACGGATATGTTCAACCAACTGGTACACGCCTTGGTAATTTCCATTCAACGTCAATTCAACGTATTGGTTGCGGGTGGTGTATTCCATACCCGCATGGCGGCTAAACATGAAAGCGATGTCATTGCGCATCAGCGGTTTGTCAGCATAATTGGCGAGCAACACCCAGTGTCTGCTAGAGGGCATACCCAACATTTGAGCTGAGCTGGTTAGCTTGAGGCGATAGGGCTTTTTCGGCCAATCCCACGTGGAATTACCACGGCCACGGATTTCCAAAGTGCCTTCCACTTTTGCGCCATCCATATCAGTCAGTGAAAAGTTGCCATTCAAATAGGTTTCTTTTGACACAATCGGTGCTGAATTAACCGTTGTGATATTCAACGCAGGCAAGGCTTCTGCTACGCCCACAGGAAAATCAGCCGGTTTGCTTGATGCAGCCCAACTGGTACTGGGTGCACTGATGACTGATGAGGATGAAGATGACAAAGCAGATGAAGTCGTTGCAAGTATTGACGATGCAGCAGCAACAGCCGAGCTATTGTTGGTTGGTTTTGTAGAACTCCCTCCACCGCCACCGCAACCGAGTAACGTGCTTACTATAAAAATGAGCGAAAAATAATAAGTGATCTTCATACAAAACATCCTGATTTGTTATTGTAAATAAAACATATTGAGAACTTGCCGGTTGGATTTTTGCAACACAATGACAAACACATAAAGCCAATTGGCTTTATTAAAAACAATAAAAACGGAAGGCAATTTATTAAACAGAATATCGTTAATGGATGATAACGAAACTAATTAAACAGCCCTGACGACAAGTAACGATCACCCCGGTCACAGATAATCGCCACTATCACCGCATGCTCAACTTGCTGGCTCAACTCCAGCGCCGCAGCAACAGCACCGCCGGAAGATACTCCGCAAAAAATTCCCTCTTTGCGCGCAAGCTCACGCATGGTCTGTTCAGCCAATGCCTGCGGCATACTGACAATTCCGTCTACGCGATCACGCTCGTATATTTTAGGCAAATAAGCTTCAGGCCAGCGGCGGATACCAGGAATTTGCGCACCTTCTGCAGGTTGCAATCCAATAATTTGAATGTGCGGGTTTTTCTCTTTCAAAAAGCGCGAAGTGCCCATGATGGTGCCGGTCGTTCCCATTGAGCTGACAAAATGGGTAACCGAGCCACCGGTTTGCTGCCAAATTTCAGGGCCGGTGCTGGAGTAATGTGCGAGTGGATTATCGGCATTACCAAATTGGTCGAGCACTTTCCCTTTGCCTTCGGCCTGCATCTTGAGTGCGAGATCGCGCGCGCCTTCCATGCCCGCTTCTTTACTCACCAAAATCAGCTCAGCACCATAAGCAGCCATTGACGCTTTGCGCTCAGCAGTTGAGTTATCGGGCATGATTAGAATCATGCGGTAACCTTTAATAGCCGCCACCATCGCCAATGCAATGCCGGTGTTGCCGCTGGTTGCTTCAATGAGCGTATCACCGGGTTTGATATCGCCTCGCAGTTCAGCGCGGCTGATCATCGACAGCGCCGGGCGATCTTTAACCGAACCCGCCGGATTATTTCCTTCCAACTTTACCAACACAACATTGCTGGTCTCACCAGACAAGCGCTGCAAACGCACCAGAGGGGTATTGCCAACAAAAGCTTCGATAGTGGGAAAATCCATAATGACCTCAGGTTTACAGATATGCTCGACGGTTGCACTGGCGCGCGTGAGGCGGCTATTCTACCTGCGATCTCCGACACTGCGAACACCCAAGGGCATATGCACAGCAGAAATCCCTACTTATAAAAGACCATCGCCTATGAACAATAAACGCAGCAGTATTAAATCCGATGTCTGGCGTCTGATTTTTATCCCCTCCATCAGCATGATTATTCTGATTGCGATAAGCCTTACCTATTTATGTATTTCACAAATCAATAAATTTATCGATTTGCGCGGTAGTGTGCTTGCACAAAAAACTGCACATCTTTTACATAAACCACTTATCGATGGTAATACCGAACTGGTACAACACATCCTCGATGCATCCCTGGAAGAACCTTATATACGTGCAATCCATGCGTATTACGCAGATCATGACAAACACTTCCACAGTGGCCCACAGTTTATGGAAACAGAAGATAAACGTGAGCCTGACATGCACCAGCCGCTGGAGCGGAAAACCTATCGCACCCTGCGCTTCTCCAACCCATTAGTGAATCTCGACAATAAACAACCGATTGGCTGGTTAGAAATTGAATTGATGGCTGCGCCTTATGCTGTGGTGCGCTATGAAGCAGTAGTGCTGACCATTGCATTGACGTTCTTATGTTTGATCATCGGCGCTTACTTTGCGATTGCACTTTACTACCGAATTACTGATCCGCTGGAACATATTAAAAATGTTGTACATGCGCTGGCTCGTGGCCGGTTAAATGAGCGGGTTGAACAACAAAATTCCAGTGAATTTTTTGGCCTTGCCGAATCCATCAACACCATGGCAGATTACATGGAAGCCGCGCAAGCCGATATGCAATCGCATATCGACCACGCCATTGAAGATTTGCGCGAAACTCTGGAAACCATTGAAATCCAAAACGTAGAACTGGATTTAGCACGCAAAGAAGCCTTGGAAGCGAGCCGTGTAAAATCAGAATTTCTTGCCAATACCAGCCATGAAATTCGCACACCACTTAACGGCATATTGGGCTTTATCAACCTCGCCTTAAAAACCGAACTCAATGAACAGCAGCGTGAATATTTAGAAACTATCCGCGACTCTGCGCAAAACCTGCTAACCGTTATCAACGGTATTCTCGACTTTTCCAAAATTGAATCAGGCAAATTAACACTGGACTATGCACCGCTGCCTGTACGCAGCTGCATTGACGAAGTACTCCACATACTGGCACCCGATGCACATGAAAAACATTTGGAGCTTATTAATTATGTCGAGCCAGGCATTCCCAAAAATTTATTGGGCGATGCGCTGCGCTTTAAACAGGTGCTGTCCAACCTGGTGAGTAATGCAATCAAATACAGCAACGCAGGTAATGTAGTAATTGATGTGAGTGTACTTCAGCAGCAGGAAACACAAATTACATTAAAGGTGTGTGTTAGCGATGAAGGTATAGGACTCACCCGCGAAGAGCAGGAACAATTGTTCAGCCCTTTTAACCAAGCTGATTCATCCAATACACGCGAACACGAAGGAACAGGCTTGGGGTTAGCCATTTGCAAAGGATTGGTTGAGCGTATGCACGGTGAAATCGGTGTTGTCAGTGAACCGGATAAAGGCTCGACATTCTGGTTTACTGCACGTTTGGGAATCGACAAACGCCAGCCCTCCACCAGCCAACTTGCCAACCTGGAAGACTATCGCATTTTGTTGTGCGGCGAAAATACAGCTTCACTAAAACAAATCGATAATCTATTGCATGAATGGAAAGGCAACACCCAAAGCATTCCGGCTATTCATGATTGTTTTCCAATTTTGCGCAATGCACGCAATGAAAATAATAACTTTGATTTGCTCATTTTGGACATTGCACCCAATGAGCGAAAAATTCCACCGGTATTGCTCAACAATCTTGCCGAACAATTAAACGCTGAGTTTAATTGTACGTTGATCGCCTGCTGTACGCCCGCACATCAACGTTTATTCCGCGCTCACTCGGAACGCTCGCAGGTTTTGTTTATCAATAAACCCATCGCCTACGATGCGCTTTTACAAACCCTGGGCAGACAATTGGATTTGCATATCAAAGATATGCGCGAACAAGACGAAGAAGCACTACGCCCCAGCGTTTCTGTTTTACTGGTTGATGACAACCCTGCCAACTTACAACTCGCCTCGGAATTGTTGCGCGGTCTCAATACCCAGGTTGTGCAAGCTAGCAATGGGAAACAGGCAATTGAAGCCTGCAGCAATCAGGAATTTGATGTTGTGTTTATGGATATCCAAATGCCCGGCATGGATGGCATGGAGGCAACGCGCCACATCCGCGCGCAAGAACAAGGCAAGCGCCGCACACCGATAATTGCACTGACAGCGCACACCATCACCGAGCAAAAAGCCGAGCTACTGATTGCTGGTATGGACGACTGTATTAGCAAACCCGTTAACGAAACCCAACTTGCACACATCATTAACCGCTGGGCAAGTTTGTCTGGAAAAAAAGAAGTCGTTATCCAAGCCGATGAAAAACCACAACATCCACTGCGCGAGCTTTTACCAACAGAAGACCTCACCGGTTCGGTCGATATTCAACTGTGTTTGAAGCTTGCGAACAATAAACCTGCATTGGCGCGCGATATGCTCCGTATGCTTTTGGCTGGATTGGAAGAGGAAAAGCAGTTAATTAATCTGGCATTGCAAGATGGAAACTTTAACGAGTTGAGCGAGCTGATTCATAAGCTTTATGGCAGTAGTTGCTATTGTGGTGTACCCCGCTTAAAACACATCAGCGGCTTGCTGGACAAATTATTCCAAAGCAAACAACACGAACAAGCACGCGATGCGATACCCGCACTTAATCATGCTTTGGATGATTTGATTAACTGGGGGCGCAATAAAAATATTGATGCATTATTTGGGCTGGAAACTAGCGAAGCCTAATGAGGCTTGCGCTTTGGCCTAGTCTTGCGCTTTGGCTTGAACAAATAATTCACGGCTATTGAGCGGGCGGCTACCCAACAATGGTTTTAACATCCGGCGCGCTAATTGTTTAGCAGCAAGACGCGTTGCCGGATCAGAATAATCCCCTGCAGCAATTGCAAGCAACCATTCTCCCTTCAGCAAAAACTGTTCAGGAATATCCGGAGCAGCACTAAAAAATCCTTCCTGTATATGACACTCATACCACCCTTGTGGCTGGATTTCACAATCGTTGCGCACGTCTTGCGTAAAATCGATTGCGTAACCTAATTCAGCTAATAAACGAAACTCAAACTCACGTAACAATGGCTCAATGTCATGTTGCTGCTGCAATGCAACCAGACTGTGTTCATACGCAAAATACAATCCGTTATGTCGGTCCATTTCCGGCAACAAACGCACCAACAATTCATTTAGATAAAACCCGGAGTAAAGGTGGTTGGCTGTCAACGACAAAAAATGATTATCGGATTCAAAACTGGTAAGCAATTTCATGTCCGTCTTTCCTTGCCAACAAACTAACAGACGACTGAAAGGATTTAATAATTGCCGTTTCGGTGTTTTATTCTTACGCACTCCGCGCGCCACAGCGGTCACACGGCCATAGTCAGGCGTAAGAAAATCAATCAGTAAACTGGTATCGCGGTAGGGGCGCGTGTGCAAAATATAAGCTGGCTGCAAATCGACGCGCATGATGTGTGGGGTTTAAAAATCGTTGTAGCCAAGACTGCGTAAAGCGCGCTCATCGTCTGACCAGCCCGATTTTACTTTTACCCACAGTTTTAGCATTACTTTGTTATCAAATAATTTTTCCATATCAATGCGCGCCTCTGTCCCTATTAATTTTATTCGCGCACCTTTATCACCAATTAATATTTTTTTCTGACCATCACGCTCCACCAGAATCAATGCCGAAATATTCAACAAGTACCCTTCCTGCGTGAACTCTTCAATTTCCACCGCCATCTCATAAGGTAATTCATCACCTAACTGACGGGTAATCTTTTCGCGGACAATTTCAGCAGCCATAAAACGTGAGCTACGATCAGTAATCTGATCTTCGGGGTACATATGTATACCCTCTGGCAACCGCTCAATAATCAGCTGCTCCAAACGCTCCAAATTACTGTTACGCAAGGCTGATATTGGCACTATTTCTGCCACATTTAATTTTTCTGCCAAGTGTTGCAAGTGCGGCAATAATGTTTCTTTATCTTCAATTTGATCGACTTTATTAACCGCCAAAATGACGGGACATCTAACGTGCTGCAACTTCTCAGCCACTGCCTCATCTTCTTCAGTCCAAATAAAGCGATCAACAACGAACACCACCACATCAACATCTTTCATGGCTGAGGTCGCTGCACGGTTCATGTAGCGATTAATTGCTTTTTGTTGGCCCAAATGCATTCCAGGAGTATCAACAAAAATAATCTGTACATCACCTTCCGTTTTAATGCCTACAACCGCATTGCGCGTTGTTTGCGGCTTGCGTGAAGTGATACTGATTTTTTGGCCCAGCAGGTGATTGAGCAACGTCGATTTACCCACGTTTGGGCGACCAACAATTGCAACATAGCCACAGCGGCTGTCACCGGTACCAGACTGATGTGTTTCTGAATCAAATGTCATAACTGTATTCAATGGAAGTGGACTATTAAAAGTCGGTATGGAAAATCAAAAAACGGAGCGAAAATTTGGATCAATCAATGTTCAGCTGTGTCAACATCAATGTAGCCGCTTGCTTTTCTGCCTCGCGACGATTGGATGCTGTCGCCTGAGTGGGCTGCTTGGACAATACAACGCGACATTCAATCGTAAATATTTGCGCATGCCCTTCTCCGCCAACCTGCACAACTACATATTCAGGTAATGGTTGACGCTGTGCTTGCAAATATTCTTGCAATCGGGATTTTGAGTCTTTGGCACTGGTATTCAATGACAGCTTATTAAGCCGCTCTGCAAACCATACCAGCACTCGCTCACGACATACATCAAGCCCTCGCTCGACATAAATTGCACCGATAATCGCCTCTACACTATCCGCCAGGATAGAGTCGCGCTGCTGGCCACCAGACTTCAATTCGCCTTCACCTAAAATCAGGCACTCACCCAATTCAAACTCACGTGCGATCTCGGCCAAGGTTTCACCTTTTACGAGCTGGGATCTTAAACGGCTTAATTGACCTTCCCTCGCCTCAGGAAAGCGCGTAAACAAATCTTCGCCGACAATAAAATTCAGGATCGAATCGCCCAGAAATTCAAGGCGCTCATTGTTGGTGGCGCCATGGCTACGGTGAGTCAGCGCCAGCTGCAGCTGGCGCTTATCCTGAAAGTGATAGCCAAGGCGTTGCTCAAGGCGTTGGTACTTAAGAGTCAACACAAATTACTTGGCAGTAAGAGGAACAAATGGACGGCAGCATTGCCCGGGACGACTACTGTCGAGATGGTTTTGAAATGTCAGAATAACATCGATGTTATAAAACAATGGCGCACGGGTTTCATAATCCACAGTCACCAACACTTTTTCACTCTCGCGCAGGATTTTGATATTTTTAGTAGGGCCTTCACTGCGTACATTGTTAATCATGTAAAAGTTGGTCAGTTTCTTCTGAATTTCAGCATCGGTCATTTGCTCAACTCTTTCACCACCGCTTTCCAATGAGCGTAATGCTGCTTCCACGTAGCGGTTTTCTGCATAAAGAGGAACCACTTTAAATGCAAATAGCAGGAAAAAGCCGGCGATAGCAATGACCAGAGCCCATTGCATCATTCCCAACCCGCGTTGGTGCTTGATCAGTTTAGTAGTATGCATTGTTCCCATTGGAATTGGCTCCGGATGAAGTAAATATCTGAATCACTAGTCAATACTGATATTTATAACAACAACACTTATTTAATAACACCGACATGATCAAAAGACGGGAGGCTCAGGAATTTTTCCCAATGCATCCACACGGCAAATGCTTTGCCAACGATAGCATCTTCAGAAACCATGCCCCATTCGCGGCTATCCAGGCTGTTATCGCGATTATCGCCCATCATGAAATAATGGCCTTCAGGCACAACCCATGATCCCTGGATACTTAACCGGCTCGGATTCAAATGTTTATAGGTGGTGAACTCTTTGTCGTCAATTGTTTCCGTCACCATACGCAATACAGGCGCACCAGCGGGCAACTCTGCCACCAGTTTTTCCTCAATAACCTTGCCGTTTAAGGTCAGCACATGATTGTTATAGGAAATATGATCACCCGGCACACCAATAACGCGCTTGATGTAATAAGTCTCCGGGGCATGCGGCGGGAAAAACACCATGACATCGCCACGTTGAGGCTTACCGATTGGGATAATCTCTTTATTCAATACCGGTGCGCGTACACCGTAGGCAAATTTATTCACCAGAATAAAATCGCCCACCTCCAACGTTGGAATCATTGAGCCCGAAGGAATTTGGAATGGCTCAACCAAAAACGAGCGCAGAAAAAACACAATAAACAAAACAGGGAAGAAGGACTTGGAATACTCCACTAACAGCGGTTCTTTTGCAGCAACCGATTTAGCTTCTTCGTAAGCATTTTTTTGCTGCTCGGATTGCAACTCCATTCCGCTGAATTGTTTTTCAACAGCGGCAACTTTTTCCTTGCGGGGACGGGATAACACCAATGCGTCAAACAACCACACCAGACCAGTAACCAATACTGCCAGCGTGAGGATCAAGGGAAGATTAATGCTGCTCATCAAGGTTCCTTAGTGGTTGCAAAGAGAGTGGTTGCAAAAGAGTGTACTTGGCAAAAACAATATCAATAATGTTTCACCAGAAACACTAACTATCAATTTTCAATACAGCAAAGAAAGCAGCCTGAGGGATTTCAACACTACCCACTTGCTTCATGCGTTTTTTACCTGCTTTTTGCTTTTCCAACAGCTTTTTCTTACGTGTTGCATCGCCACCATAACATTTGGCTGTTACATCCTTCCGCAAGGCTTTTACAGTAGAGCGCGCAACGATTTGCCCACCAATTGCGGCTTGAATAGCAACGTCATACATTTGACGAGGAATTAATTCTTTCATTTTTTCGGTGAGTGAGCGCCCCATACCATGGGCTTTGTCGCGATGCACGATAATCGCCAATGCGTCTACTTTTTCGCTGTTAATCAATACATCCAAACGCACCAGACTCGCCGCCTGAAAACG
Source organism: Cellvibrio sp. pealriver (assembly GCF_001183545.1). Classification (NCBI taxonomy): domain Bacteria; kingdom Pseudomonadati; phylum Pseudomonadota; class Gammaproteobacteria; order Cellvibrionales; family Cellvibrionaceae; genus Cellvibrio; species Cellvibrio sp. pealriver. The sequence goes on along the minus strand of NZ_KQ236688.1, from coordinate 223,048 downwards.
CACAAAGCTATAATCAAGCGATGCAAAACCACGGCTTACGGATTTAAGGCGATCAAAGAAATCGGTCACCACTTCATTCATTGGCAGCTCGTATCGCACAGACACTTGTGAGCCGGTAAATTGCAAATCTTTTTGCACGCCGCGTTTTTCGATACACAGCGTAATCACATTCCCCAAATGCTCTTGCGGAACAAGAATATTCGCCTCCACGATCGGCTCACGCATTTCTTCGATGGAACCCGGATCTGGCAATTTGGACGGGTTATCAACATAAATAACTTCACCACCGCGTTTCACTACTTCAAACACTACTGTGGGTGCTGTGGTAATCAGATCGAGATCGTACTCGCGTTCCAAGCGCTCCTGGATGATTTCCATGTGCAACATGCCCAGGAATCCGACACGGAAGCCAAAACCCAATGCATCCGAACTCTCGGGCTCATAGAACAATGAGGCATCGTTCAAGGTCAATTTAGCCAAGGCTTCGCGGAAATCTTCAAAGTCGTCGGAGCTGATCGGGAACATACCGGCATACACTTGCGGCTTGATCTTTTGGAAGCCTTCCAGCGCCTCAACTTCCGGTGTGTGCGCATGGGTGATGGTATCTCCCACAGGTGCGCCGTGAATATCTTTGATACCGGCAACGACAAAACCTACTTCACCGGCCTTGAGCTCTTTCAATTGGGTCGGTTTAGGACTGAATACACCTACACCATCAACAATCTGTGCTTTGCCGATTGTCTTGGTAATAATCTTGTCTTTTAAGCGCAACGTGCCCTGCTTCACGCGCACCAAAGACACGACGCCGAGGTAGTTGTCGAACCAGGAATCGATAATCAGCGCTTGTAGCGGGGCATCAACATCACCCACTGGTGGGGGAACCAAACGCACCAGCTCTTCCAGCACATCTTGCATGCCCATACCGGACTTGGCTGAACAGCGTACGGCTTCAGTAGCATCGATGCCGATAATGTCTTCAATTTCCTGCGCCACGCGGTCTGGCTCTGCCTGGGGCAGATCCATCTTGTTCAATACCGGAATCACTTCCAGGCCTTGTTCGATGGCGGTGTAACAGTTGGCAACTGACTGGGCTTCTACACCCTGTCCGGCATCTACCACCAACAATGCACCCTCACAAGCTGCCAGCGAGCGGGACACCTCGTAGGTGAAGTCCACATGGCCGGGGGTGTCAATAAAGTTGAGCTGGTAGGTTTTACCGTCGCGAGCGTTGTAGTGCAAGGTTACGCTGTGCGCCTTGATGGTAATGCCACGCTCGCGTTCCAGATCCATAGAATCAAGGACTTGCGCCTCCATTTCACGGTCACTCAGGCCGCCGCACATCTGGATGAAGCGGTCGGCGATGGTGGATTTACCGTGGTCAATGTGGGCGATGATGGAAAAGTTACGGATATGGCTCAGGTCAGTCACAGGTGCTTGGCTACTTTGTTTGAAGTTGGATTTTGGTCCCCGAAACTGGGGGGCGAAAAGATTGGGCGGCATTCTAGCCTATTTGGCTATCGGGTGCCATGAGCCTCCGGCTCGGGTGTAGCCTGGCTGTAGATAAGTAAGAACCACAAGATGAACGCCTTGGTCACAATTTTTTACAGACCTGCCCCAATCACTTTTGCACAATGACATGACTGTTATCGCAACCGATAGCCCAGTGTTTTGATTAGCCATTTTAATGTTACCTACTCAATGGAAGATGAGGCTTAGCATGAATCAGCCCCGTTATAATATTTACACATTAATTCACAAAGGACTGCGCGCAAGCCTTTGTCAAAACTTGGTTGACCTTGGCAAGCTCGACGATACTGATCCGACTGCAGTAGCACATCAATTGGATATGACGGCAAACCTGTTGCATGTTTGTCGCGACCACTTGGCGCATGAAAATAAATTTATTCATCCAGTGCTGCATCAACTAGGAGATACGCCGCGCCAGACGATTCACGATCATCTGGAGCATGAAATCGCTATTGCAGGATTGCACGACAAAATTTCCAAAATCAAACAGCTACAGGAACACGAACGAGCACAGGCACTGCTGGATTTCTACAGTGTTTTTTCTTTGTTCGTTGGCGAAAATTTTTCTCATATGCGTATTGAAGAAACTTTTAATGCTGAATTGTTATGGAAGTATCTCAGCGACGAAGAAATTCATGCTATTGAACAGTGTATTATTGATTCACTGACACCTGAAGAAAACCTGCTAAGCTTACTGATGATCCTGCCGAACATTACCCACACCGAGCGCTGTATGTTCCTGCAGGAATTTCAGCGGGCAGTGCCTGCCGATGTATTCAGCAACACTGTCGCGATGCTTAAGCCGCGGTTGAACACACGGGACTGGCTGAAACTGAATCACACATTAAAGCTCAGCCAACCAAAAGCCACTGCAGCCTGATTAATATTCTTTTTTCTTATGCCTGCGGATTTATCGATGCCAGATATCCGCGGGCCTTTTTATTCCACCCACAAACGGACTTTTACCATGAAACAACTCACCCATTTATTCACTCTCTTTTTTTCCTTAACTACCGGTTTGCTTTTTGCACATAACAGCAATGCCAATAGTATCCCTGCGCCCGACACTGAATACTCCGGTGTACGCCAGGTTGTTATGGCTGAAGGTAGCTTTACCCAAACCGTGCATCACTCACACGGAAAAGAACGCAACGAAATGCAAATGGAAGGCATGAGTATGATCTCGATCATCCGCCCTGATAAAAACATTGCATGGCAATTAATGCCGATGCAAAAAATGTATATGGAAGTCGATATGAAATCGGCCAATAAAATGTCAGGCAATGCGCCGGATGATGTCACTATTGAAAAAGTAGGCAGTGAAACACTGGATGGAATAAACACCACCAAGTACAAAATTCTGATGAAAGATAAAAGTGCTGGCGGCTTTATTTGGTTATCGCCTGAAAACATTCCGGTAAAAATGGATTTTTTAAGTAAAGAAGGCAAGGAAAAAAATCGTGTGACCATGACGTTAAAAAATCTGAAAGTCGAACCACAAGAAGCCGCTCTGTTTGAGTTACCACCGGGTTACCAACCTATGCCGAGCATGGGCAATATGATGAAAAACTTTAAGCCGCAATAAACTGGACATTATCCACAAGGAAATTTTGTTATGAAAAAAATACTGACTGCCGGCTTACTTGTGATTGCATCAGCAGCCCCACTGAGTTTTGCTGATTGCGTTGCTGACTTGAGCGTGACCGATGCACAACAGGCCTACCAACAAGGCATGAACCTTGAAGCGCAAGGACAACTCTGGGATGCCATCAATAAATACGATGTTGCTCAAGGTTATGTATGTGAAGATGGCGGCAACCCTGTTGCCAAGCAAGCGCTCACCAAAGCGATTGCACTTGGCAGCAAGCAAGGAAAACTGGAAGAGCAAAAAGGGAATTTATTTAAGGATGGAAAACCTGCCGGTGCTTTCCAATGGTACGAAAAAGGCTCCCATTTTGCTGCTGCCGACAAGGTACTGGTTGCCGCACTCAAAAAAGCGCCTACCAATATGCAGCTCTCCGCATTTGCACAAGAACATTTTAAAGTGCGCGCGCAGGATTACTTCAAAGCCAACAATAAAACGGCCATTAGCATGACCGGCGGCTACACGCTGGATCCAACCTTTGACCCTTATGTTGTGAGCTTGCCGCCCACCAATATTGAACGCTTATTAAATAGTTACAGCACCCTATTGCCCGATGCTTACTTGCAAGCATTTGCAAAACTTGAACAACAAAAAGATGCCATCAAACCCGGTGATATGATGGGCGCAATGAGTTTGCAACAAGCCTCCACACAATTCCAACAACAGTGGAAAACGGATCGTGTTGAAGATATTCGCAAAGCATTTGATGAAGCCCATAGCTGGACGCAACAAATCCGCGACTACAAAGAAGCCGATGTGTGGCGCGCTAAAATAGATCAGGCACGCCTCGCCCATGCAGACCGGATCAGCAAATCCTATAGTGGCACGGTCAAATTAGTCGAGAGCGCATTAGAGTTTTATCGTCAACTCGATAAAGAAGAGCAGATTAGCGCGTTGGAAAAAAAAGCTCGCAACTACGCTGACCAGGCGATGGCTGCAGCGCAATATCAACGTGCCAGCGATTTTTATTCACTGATTGGCGATTACGATAAAGAAGAACAAGCGCGCGCAAAAATAGAAGCCCAGCGCGACCAAATGGCGAAAGATGCCGAAATGGGCTCAGCAGCGCAAATTGCCGAAATGCAAAAAATGTATAGCGATCCGGAAAAAATCCAGCAATTGCAAAAGCAAGCACAAGAGATGCAAAAGCAATTGGAAGAACAGCGTAAAAAAGGTGCATCGGCTGAATACCAAAAAGAAACCGATGAACTGGAAGATGAGCTTGGACTGTAAGGAATGACGATGAGAGCAAAAGGATTTTATAGCGCGCTGCTGGCACTTGCTGCCAGTGCGCCTGTATTCGTGTCAGCTGATGATGAACCCGAACCGGTTTACGCCGACGTGCAAATGGATAGCCTTCCCTACGAAGGTGAAAATTGTGAAGGCGGCGATTGGAGCCTTAATTGGAAAGGACCGGTCTATGTTGAAAATGGCCCGCTCGCCGATCTGTTGATTAGCTACACGGCTTTTGATACCAGCCACCAAGGGCAACGGGCAATTCCCTCGGTAAAATTCCAGAGCAATAAAGTGACTTGTCGCGATAACGATGGCAAGGTCATTATGACGGCCAATGTTAGCCAAAAAAATTCCAACAAAGTCCAACTCACGGTGAGCCTTGCACAAGACGCGGCTTACAACTCACCTGCCTTTATTTTTTCAGCCGATGAAATGGGTGTTTGCAGAGTCAACTCTGCCGGTACGTCTTTTGAATACCCCAACGTCATGGCAAGCATTCACACCGGAATGCTCAACGCAATCAGCCCTGCACTGGATATCACGCTGGAAGACCTGCAAAAAGGTTTTAACAAAACCTATAAATTTGATGGGACGGTAGTGGGTATTGCACCTATGTGCATGGGGAGCCAATTAAAAACCGGCTCTGTGAATTTGCGTTATAAATCCGGTGCAGAAGATCCGGAAGTCGCGTTCAATGCCTGTTTGCATTTGGCGAAAGATGAGACTCGCGAAGTGAGTGCAGAAGGCTCGCCGGAAAACGGAAACTATCAATTTACAGCTAGTCCCGCCGATGTATTGGCAATCACCCGCCAACAAAAAAACAGCGCAACTATTCAAGGGAAAACACCCGGAAAAGGTGAAGTGACCGTTGACTACACTGTCAAAGGAAAAACGGCCAGTGCCACTATTGCAGGTAGCGTTGTTGAGTTAGTCAACATCAATAACGGTTCTGCTATTCCAAAGCTGGGAATTTATGATGAACACGGAAAACAAATCCGAACATTTTACAGCTTTCCGCTCACACTGAATCCGGTTGATGGCTTTGTGCAAATGACACTGGCAAACGACACTATCGCCAGCGTCACCAACACGGCTACCAGTATTCAAATCCAACCGGTAAAAACCGGCAAAACATTACTGCAAGCAAAAACACTGTGCGGCAGCGATATTGGTGAGCCGACGGCGATTGAGATTGTACGTTGCGATGATGAAGTACAAGAAAAATTGCGCACCAAAAAAGAAGAATACAAACAGCGTACCGACACTATTGTAAAACGTATTACCGGATTGACCGGTGATAGCGAGTTCCAGCGCGCTGCGACTGAAATTGCAGATACCACCAAAGACATGGCCATCAAAACCGGCGAATCCATTATCAACACGCTCAGCTTTGGTGAAGCGCAACAGGCGAAGTTTGCTGCATCAAAAGGCATTCATCTCAGTCAGCAAATTGTGATCAATAACCAACGACTTGAAGTTGCAGGCACCCTCTGGGACAGTTACAACGCCGTAGGTGATGCGCAGACCGCGTTCGCAAACCCTGATGATATGACTGCACAAGCAAAATTTTATATTGGCACCGCCGTATTGGTTGCTCAAAACCAGGCTATCGCGCTTGGAAAAACCTATGGCGAGGCTTATTTGGCCGCTGAAAAATTTGGCAAGGATTTAGGGATTCTTGCAGGTGTTGCAGACCAACTGGCAGAGCTTGAACCGCAACACAGCAAGTTAATTAAAGAATATATCCAGATTAGCGACCGCCTTGCCTATTGTGAAAAAACACCACCGCCAAAAGAAGACCAACCGCTACCACCGCAACCAGAGGAAAGCGAGCCGCAGGTAGAGGAAGTTCCGCCAGAAGAAATTCCGGTCACACAAGAACCGGAAGAGGAATCTGAACCGGACCAGGAACCTGAAGAAGAACCAACACCACCCAGCGAAGAAACGCCAAAGAAAACCTATGGCCTTGCCTGCCGTATTCAGGATCTAAAAGCGCCGGGCACTGCACAAAAACTGCGGGAGTTAAAACAATTGCATGCTGCACATTTGCAATCGCTCAAGACAGCGAAAACAACACTGGCAACATGGCAAAGCGCGCTTGAAAAAATGAAAGTGGCCAATGAAGGAACCGATGCGCAACGTGCAGCAGCATTCCCACAATTCCAGCAGGAATATGAACAGTTTTTATTAAAATCCGCACAACAGGGTTTTGATAGCCTGGAATTCTTGCAAGAAACAGAAGAGTGCCCCGATCGATTACAAATTAAAATGGATCAAGTCAGGGCTCGTTACAACTAATCTACGAGAATTTAAGTTACGAGCAGTGTTAAATCGGCGGCAACTCTGCAGTGATATCCGCAAGAACGAGCCGGGTGCGAGCTTTCTGACTGAGATATTGCAACTGGTTAATCACATCCTTAGCGAGCCAACTGATCGATTGGTCGGGGTGATTAACCAGTGCCTCAGCATAATGGAGATGACTTTCATTGCCGGTAGCGCGCAAAGTAAGCAACGCATCCAATATCACGCTGTTGTTTTGACTTTGCAGCAGTGGCTCGATAACACCCACTGCACCAACGTAGTGGGTTTTTGCCAATTCCATCAGCATTTTTTGTTGCGCTTCAGGTTCTGCGTTGTGCACATTTTTCTCTATATCTGCAATATAAGCATTCAACAATTGATTATCACCGCGCAACGATAACACTTGTGCTAATACACGTTTTAATTCCGGTTGCGACTGATGATGGTAAAGGTGACTCACATCAGCATCTGGCAACAGCTCATTATTTTCTGCCAGATCTACAATCACTTTGGCCGCAATCGCGGTATTTTTTTGATCGGAATGCTGCGCAAGAAAATCGCGCAGCTTTTCAGCAATTGAGCGCTCATCACCAATAAAGCGCGTGCGCAAATCTTTTAGCAATTGATCGACGTTCATTGCTGATGAAGACATCGCTGATGAGGAAATTGTTGCTGAGCCCACAGCGACATCAGACGTTTGTAACTGGGTTGCCAATGCTGATGCAGGTTCACAATCGTTAACCTTAAGTGACGCAATCGTAAAATAGGTTGCCACGGAGCCTATCGCTGCCGCCACCAAAAATATCACAATCGATTTCAACGATTCATGCATAACAATCCGCTCATTTCTTATCTATTTTTTTGCCAAAAAAATTCACTAAGGCATCTGCAGCACAGGCAATTCAGCATTGATATCTGCACTGCTGAGCTGCGTGCGGGCTTTATCACTCAGATTTTGTAAATTAGTGACCACATCCCTGGCCAGCCAACTGACCGATGTATCAGGATGATTCACTAACGCTTCCACCATATACACATGCTGCTGGTTACCCGTAGCACGCAATGCCAGAAGCGCCTCCAATTTAACGGCGGTATCACTGTCTTGCAGCAAAGGCGCGATAACATTGGCCGCACTGGCATGACGTGTTTTTCCCAGCGCGATCAACGCTTGTTGCCGCTCTGTAACATTATCGCTATGCAGGCTTGCCTGTGCTTCATTCACTTGTTTTTCGATCAGGCGATTGTCACCGCGCATTGACAACACTTGCGCTGCAACACGTTTTATATCCGGATTGGCTTGATTACTGTAAAGCATATCCAATGCTTGGTCGGGAAGGATCTCGGGATTCCCTGCCAGCTCCAGCAGACCTTTTGTCGCAACCGCAATATTTTCGGCACTGGCATCGCCTTGCAGTAACACATCAATTTTTTCTGCAAACGAGCGCGGGTCTTGCTCCGATGAGGCACTTAATGCACGCAATTTTTGATCCAGCGCATTTAGTTTTTCTGCGTTGACAACCAGAGCGTTAACAGTACCGGATGGATCATCACCCAGCGCAGCCGATTGCGCTTGCTGTGATTGGGCAACTGAATGAGCACCATCGTTTTTGTTCACCAGGGAATCCAACGCTAACCAGCGTGCATTTTTTAAAGCGTCATCCTTGCGTGAAATTTCTAGGTCTTTCTGCGCAAGCACAAGCTCCAAATCCAGAATTTTATTTTCCAGTGCAATTATTTTTTCAGACTGGAGGGAATTATCGGTTGTCAGGGCGATAGCCGCATAACACATCACTGCACCTGAAATCGCAGCAAGTAGATAGTGGGGGATGGGGCGACTGTTGTTTCTCATCGTCTATGCCTCTCTATTATTTTTATATGAGTAGTTTTTATATGAGATAGTTTTTATATGGAATGGGTTTTTATATCGACAAAAAAGGGGCTAAAAATCCGCCCCTTTTTTGTAACGTATTTACGTCATTTGCACGTCAAACCTTAGAGGTTGCCATAGCCAATTGCGCCGTTGCAGTGCATCCACTCGCTCAGGCCATTGCCGCCACCACAGGCACCATTTTGATAAACACCGGTGTTGTAAGTTTGCGCTTCTGACTGGCGAACAGAACCGTTCACACTGATGTAATCCACTTGCACATCGCGGTTACCGGAATCGTTGGTGTACTCCACCAAGCTACCGCCCGACAAAGACGTGGTCGCGGTGTAGTTGGTCATCGTGGTGCTTAACGTCCAGGTTTGTACAGCAGTATTGTTCACTTTCAAGGTGATGCTCTCACCACCGACAGAACCACGAGCACGTACTACGATGGTTTTGCTACCACCACCAGCAGAAGATGAACTGCCACCACCGCTACCACTGCCTGAAGCAACAGTAATATCGGAGCTGCCGTTACTTTGATAACCCTCAGTCGCCATCACTTGATAGTCATGGTTGCCAAGGTTCAGGCCTTTGCTCGCCCAGAAATTAACGTGGTTAGCAAAAGTGATGGTGCCGGAAATATTGCCGAAACCTTTTTTAGGGTTTCTTACACTGAAGTATTGATAGAAAGTTTGGGTGCCATCGATCGATGGTTGCTGGGTACGCAAGCAACGGCGCACGTTATAAGTCGCACCATCGCTGGTGAAGCTGCCATAGTCAGTACCGCCTGAACAACTGGCCGGATTGTATGAACCATAACTTTCAATGATGTAGTACTCGATCAACGGATTGCGAGTCCAACCGTAAAATGCCAGATAGGAGTTTTGGCTATTGCTTACACCGTAGTTACCGGAGTAATTCAATACGCGCGAACTGCTGCCCGGATTCCAGCCTTTACCACCCACCCAGTTATTGGTGTTGTTGGTCCATTGCGATGTATAACGCCCTCCGGACTGTAACGTCATAGAGGCGCTACCAGAATCTTTCCAGAAGGTGTAGTAAAAACCGTTATTGGTGCCAGTTGAATTTGACGTCAGGGTTTGCGCGCTTACTGCAGATACGCAAAACGCTGCGGCACAAGCAACAACGGATGAGACAAGACTTTTTTTAACATTGGATAGTTTCATTATTAGATTCCTTGGTTTTTTGCCTTTCAACCAATACCGCTTATAGAGGAGAAGGACTGCGGTTGATTTACCCATTGCGGGCAGGTTTACATCGAAAACCAGAAAGGGGTTGCTGTTATTGTTAAATCTATCCGGCGCTTTCGATGTGAAATTTATAAAACCAAAGATATATATTGTCAAACCAACAATAAGCATATAGTCAATGTAACCATTTACATCTTTCGAATGTGTGAAATGGTGTACAACACGCGCGCAACATATGAGTAAAACCGTTACCTGAAAGTAACGTTTTCACTTATCGACCCCATAAAAACAAACACCCGGAACCTCGTAATCACGATATTCCGGGTGCAGGGAGAATAGCGATGAGCGACCCCTTCTATGCCATTTTCATAAAATGGCTATTTGAGAATAACCGAGCGGAATACGGGGCGACCCTGGCGATAAAAACGTATTGCCTGAGGCTCGTTTTTGGGCAGCCCCTTCACCACTTTTGCGTAGTCCGCCGGCGATTTGATATCCGTAAACGCCAGCTGGGTAATCACATCCCCGACTTGTAACCCTGCCTCTGCGGCGGGGCTACGCGGTTTGACATCGCGCACCACAACACCGGCTTCAGCACCACCGCGCTGGGTTTGCTCCAGAGGAGCAACAATTAACCCAAGCGCATCCGCTGTATTTTGCGCAGGTGCCGATGCTGGACGCGCCGCCGCCTCTTCAGGTGATACCGGCAGGATTCCAACCGTGACGTTCAGTGTCTGCTCTTTGCCCTTGCGCATAATCACAACAGGCACTTTGGTTTTAGGGGTTGTGCGGCCAACCAGATAAGGCAAGTCGCTGGAGGTGTGCACATCGGAACCATTGAACTTGATGATCAGGTCGCCCGCTTTCAATCCGGATTTTGCGGCAGGCCCTTGTTCATCAACCTCACTGATCAATGCACCCACGGGTTTATCCATACCCAGGGAGCTGGCCAGATCTTTATCCACATCCTGGATCATCACCCCCAACCAACCGCGATCAACGCGCCCCTTGTCTTTTAATTGGGCGACAACATCAATCGCCAGAGATGAAGGGATTGCAAATGAAAGCCCGACAGAGCCGCCGCTGGGGGAATAAATTTGTGAATTGATGCCGACGACTTCGCCATCCATATTAAACAGAGGACCACCGGAATTACCGGGGTTGATGGCGACATCCGTTTGAATAAAGGGTACGTAATTACTCTCGCGGTGCGCCGATGGAATGCTGCGGCCAATCGCGCTGACAATACCGGCCGAGGCAGAGTAATCCAGCCCGAAGGGGGAGCCAATCGCCACTACCCACTGCCCTACTTTCAAGGTTTCATCTTTTGCCAGAGTCAAGGTGGGCAGGTTTTTGGCATCGATTTTCAGCAGTGCCAAATCCGAGCGCTCATCGCTTCCCACAAGAGTGGCGGTGTATTCGCGCTGGTCGCTGAGAATCACCGTAATGGTGTCCATCCTGTCTACTACGTGATCATTGGTGAGCACATAACCATCGCTCGAAATAATAAAACCCGAGCCCAGTGAGCCGCGGTCGCGCGGCATTTGGCGGCGCTCTAACAACTCGCGGAAAATATCCGGCAGCCCATCCATATTGGGGGGCAAACTTTGTGGTGCTTGCGCAATTTCGCCTTTGGATACGGCGGTGATTTTGACTACCGCTGGCGAGTGCTCGGCAATCAATTCGGTGAAATCCGGAAGCTCGGCGGCATAACTTCCAATCGACAAAATACTAATGCTGACTATTGCGATCACTTTCGCCCATTTGCCAGTCAATTTTTGCATGGAAAACTCCTCTATAGACACTCTTTTCCGCTGGCCATGAATAGCCATGGTTCGCAGCTTCTGACTGATAGAGAATTAAAAAATTCCAATTCCGGCACTAATTTCGCGTTAAAAAAACGTGCCGGTTAAGAAGGATTCACACATTGTGAAAAGAAAAATGAAATAACAAAAATAACGCGGTTTTTTTCATAAAAATACTAACGTAATAGATCGCCACGGGGCTGCTTGCCGCTGGTGAGATCTTGTCGTTCCACCATATCTTCCAGCTGTTGCAAATTCATTGGCAGGGATTCACTGCTTACCGAAGACGATTGGCTTGCCGCTTTTGCAGCTGCTTCTTCAGCGGCTTTTTGTTCTGCTAATTTCATCGCGGCTACTTTTTTTTCCATCTCTTTGCGCGTGGACTCGTTTTCCAAACGCACCGTCACACGGCGGTTTTTTGCCTGCCCCGCTTTGTCTTTATTGTTGGCGATGGGAAATTGATCGCCGTGCCAACGAGTAGTGATTTTATTGGAATCGATACCTTTATCGATCAGATACTGCGCCACCCATTCCGCCTGGATCTGCGATTGCCTCTCGCCGTCTTCGGGTGTTTCCAATTGGTCACTGTGGGCATCAATGATAATACCCAACACCTTGGGGTCTGCTTTGACGTAGCGGATGATGGTATCCAATTGGGTTTTGGCGGTGCCACTTAAGGCTTCTGCGCTGCGGCCATAAAAAATAATGGTGCGCGAAATTTGGTTGAAGGTGTACGGAATGAGGTTGGTGATGCACTTTCGGTACTGGCTAAACGCCGGATTAAAATTGCGCGCCTCAAGTCCCACTCGCAACCCTATATCTCCCATGCCACCGCTGAACACGACATTGGTGCCCCGCTCCAAGGTCTTGGTAATGGAATCTAACTTGGTGGTGATTTTCAGCGATGCCGTTCCGCCCGTGGCCTGCGCCTGCCCTAACACAGCTGGGCTATCCTCCGGCCGCCACATGGGTGGGATAGATTCAATCCGCACCGAGCCGGCAGCAAATGTCTTGTTGGTATGCCGCAGTTCAAGTGACTCTGCCACGCCTGTACTGCGGGAAAATCGCGCACTGCCGAATCCGGGAATCTCATGAGTAAGGCTACAGGCAAAGGCTCCCGACTGCGCCGTCCATTTGGCATCACTGAAACTGGCGCTGTATACCTGGGCAGACAGCGGCTGGCTGAATCCAAGAACGGGCAGTAATAGCAGTGGGGTAAAATGGCGTAAAACAGGCAACAGCATGGGCAAATCCGGTCAACACATGAATGAAGATCACTGCAGTATAGACAGCCAACTGCAGAATGCTCCGATGATCGCCGAGAATTAAGGCTGCGGATATGGGGTATTTTTGATAGCATGCCGCCAATTTCCACGTTTAGCTTATCCGCTCCCTACGCGTATCGACTTCTCTTTTTCTAGACTTATTGGAATCTCCGCATGACCCAGCAGCTAACCCTGACACGCCCCGACGACTGGCACATCCATCTGCGCGACGGCGCTGCCCTCACCCGCACAGTAGGTGATGCAGCCAAGCAATTTGCACGAGCCATTGTGATGCCCAATCTGGTACCACCGGTCATGAATGCCGCCCAGGCGCAGGAATACAAAGCGCGGATCCTGGCTGCACGCCCCGAGGGAAGCCAATTTGAGCCATTAATGGTGCTCTATCTCACCGACAATACCGATCCCGCTGAAATCGCCATTGCCAAAGCAGCCGGTGTCACCGCCTGCAAACTCTATCCCGCGGGTGCCACCACCAATTCGGCATCTGGCGTGACTGATCTGAAAAAGATTTATCCCGTTCTGGAGGCCATGCAAAAAGCCGGTATGCACTTTTTATTGCACGGCGAAGTGACCGATTCGGCAATTGATATTTTCGACCGCGAAAAAGTATTCCTCGAGCGCACCCTCAGCCAGGTAGTGAAAGATTTCCCGGCTCTGAAAATGGTGCTGGAACACATCACCACCGCAGATGCAGCCCAGTTTGTCGCTGCTGCACCGGCTAATGTCGCCGCCACGATTACGGCACACCACCTGCTGTACAACCGCAACCATATGCTCGCGGGTGGTATCCGCCCACATTACTATTGCTTGCCTATTCTCAAACGCAGTACCCATCAGCAAGCCTTGATCCAAGCTGCCACCAGCGGCAACCCGAAATTCTTCTTGGGTACCGATTCCGCGCCGCACGCCAAAGACAAAAAAGAAGCCGCCTGCGGTTGTGCCGGTAGTTACACTGCATTCGCTGCAATCGAACTCTATGCCGAAGCGTTTGAAGATGCCGGAGCACTGGATAAACTCGAAGCTTTCGCCAGCCACTTTGGTGCAGATTTCTACGGTTTACCTCGCAATACCGATACCATCACCCTGCTGAAAAAAGACTGGCAAGTCCCCGAGACACTCACCTTGGGCGATACGCCTCTGGTGCCATTGCGCGCAGGTGAAACACTGCGCTGGCAGTTACAAAACAGCTAAACCCAGAACCGTTAATCCCATAACAGCCAGTTGTACAGGCTTAAGGCAGACCAGTGAATCCACCTGAAAATAACCGCGATCCCGATTCTCCAATGGCGCAACGCTTCCGCGGCTTTTTGCCGGTCATTGTGGATGTCGAGACCGGCGGCTTTAATCCGCAAACCGATGCGCTGCTGGAAATTGCCGCAGTCACTTTGCGTATGGACCACGAGGGGAACTTGCATCGCCATGAAACCTTTTCATTTCATGTTGAGCCATTTGAAGGTGCCAATATCGAACAGGCGGCGCTGGATTTTACCGGTATCGATCTGGATGACCCCGAACGTATGGCCGAACCGGAATTAATGGTGATGACGGACCTGCTCAGCGCAGTGCGCCGCGCCGTTAAAGAAAACGGCTGTACCCGCGCGGTGATCGTCGGCCATAACGCCCACTTTGATTTGAACTTCGTCAACGCAGTGATTGACCGCTGCAATATCAAACGCAGCCCGTTCCACCCGTTTTCGGTATTCGATACTGCCACCCTGGCAGGACTGGCATTCGGGCAAACAGTGCTGGCCAAAACCTGTCAGGTTGCAGGCATTGAGTTCAGTAATAGCGCTGCCCATTCTGCTGCTTACGATGCAGAAAAAACCGCTGATTTGTTTTGCATGATTGTGAATCGGTGGAAAGAATTAGGCGGTTGGCAGGAGTGCCTTGCCGACGACAGTGATGAGTAACATGCACACCTCTCGTACACGCCATTAATGGCTTGTGCGAAGGGGAACCGTTTCCGGATTCAGTACCTGCCATTCGGCAACCGCTTCGTTAATCACACCAGCATCGCGGTAAGCGCGATAAATGACGCCCTGCCTGCGCATTTTTGCCAAGCCCTTTGCAATCACCGTGTAGGTTTTACGCCCTTGGGGATGCGAGAGACTGACTGCCCAACCACGGCTGCCAGCCAACTTCACTTTCATGCCAGGAATGGGCTTCAGGGTTAACCCCATAGCCTCATAAGACAAATCTGGTCGCGTGGAAAAACCAGCCAGCATGAAATCGACCCGCTGGCTATGCACCATTTTGACCATACTTTCCCAGTGCACATTGTCGAATATCGAGACCAAGCCCAAACTCTCCAATGCCATCCAGTCCGGGCGCCATTGCTTGCTGGATACTGCACTCAATTTTTGAAGATCTGCCAAGGTTTTAGTGGTCTGTAATTTGGGATTCTGTGGGCTCATATAGAGCCCTACCTCAAACTCACCATAGCGAAACAGGGGTGGCGATGCGCGCACCTGTGAATCTCCCTGCGCAATATCCTCGCGCCAAATCCCGTTACTGAATACCGTGGCATGCCCTGCCTTGAGTCGCAGCAATACCCGCTCGTAACTCACATCCAGCCAAGGCTCGACAATAACGGGAAGGCGGTTGCCGCCAGTGGCCAATGCCCGACGCAACAACAGGTAATCTGTAAGATCGCGGTAATTGCCCGCACGGGCATAATCATTGAAGCGCTCAGGACTTTCTCCGTGACGCAGGAAAACCTGCAGGCGCTCCAATACCGAAGGCGGAACCAAAATCACCACCGACTCGGTAGGACTTTTGGCTTCGAGGGTAGGCGCGGATGAACCCGCATACAGCATATTGCTCATCCCCAAAAGGGTAATAAGCAATATGTATCTCAATCCGGACATGAGAGAAAAATGGCTCCGCAATCAAAGTTAGCAAGAGAGTAGCAACCACTGCTCCCTATAAACCCAGTGTAGACAACAACGCCATCGCCACACGTTAGCCAATCGCGATAGAGGGCAGAGCTCCTTCAGCCAATTGTTGTTTTTGTGCCGGCGCTATCACCTCCGCAACCCCCTTGGCGACTAACTTGCCTTCCTGATTGTGAGCCTCGCACTCCAGTGTCACCAGTTTTATGCGCTCCTTGATTTCACTCACAATCAAGGTGACAGTGACCGTATCGCCCACTTTTACCGGATGTTTAAAGCTCAGGCTTTGGCTGCGATAAACAGAGCCCGGCCCGGGCAAGCGCATCGCGATTGCCGCTGATACCAATGCACCCGTCCACATGCCATGGCCTATGGGTTCACCAAACGGAGTCGTAGCGGCATATTCTTTATCAAGATGCACCGGGTTGAGATCACCCGAGCAGGCTGCAAACAGGGTGATGTCCTGTTCCGTCAAGGTCTTGCTGTAAGTGGCACGCTGGCCAACAACCAGCTCATTGATTGGATAGTTTTCAAGCAGGTTCATAGTGTTACCGCCGATGCTCTGTAAAAAAGGCGTACAGTTTAATCCATATCAAACTTATTTAGCCGCTATCGGCCACGGCAAGCGGGATTGTCGCTGTAAAAACCCCAAAGGGGTTGCTATGCTAGCCCCAACCGGAAAATAACAACCCACTTATTTTAGGGAACCATCTGTATGTCCAAGTCACAAAAGCTGTTCGTCGTTGTTGACCCCAATGATACCCATCACATTGCGCTTGAGCGCGCCATTATTGTCTCTTCCCTGATACAAGGACCAAAGCCCAAGGTTCACGCATTTGTGGCAGTGGATGGCGATGCGGTAGATACCCGCTCAGTTAACGACCACCTGTTCCGCGACCTGACCTGGTTTGAACAAAACATCAAAACACCTCTGGCAAATGCCGGTATCGAGTACACACTCGAAGTCTCCTGGTCGTCCGAATGGCAAAAATCCATCATGGAATCTGCCAAGCGTTTCGATGCCGACCTGATTTATCTGCCAGTACACGCGACAAATAACAACAGCCGCTTCTTCTTCACCGAATCCAAGTGGGAACTGTTGAAAGGCGCATACTGCCCTGTGGTACTGATCCGTCCAGGCGCAAAAGCACAACGTAAAGTGATTCTGGCTGCTATCAACGTTCAGGCACAACGCGATGTACAAATCGAACTGAACCAAAAAATTATCGCCGCTGCAAAATTCTATGCCGAAACCTACGGTGCCGATCTGCACGTCATCAACGGTTATCTGGATTCAATGAGCTACCCGGATCGCGGCAAGCTGGTCAGCATCAGCGGCCTGCCTAACGATAAAATCCACGTTGAAAATGGCTACACATCAGATGTCGTTTCAGCATTGGCAGAAAAGATTGGTGCCGATTTGATTGTAATGGGTACCCTTGGTCAAAACGGTATGACCAAAACCCGTCGTGGTAATACTGCCGAGCGTTTGATCGCCGCAGTCGATACCGATGTGATGGTATTGAACCACGAGTAATCGTTTCACCAGCTAAACAAAAAACCGGCGGAAACTTCACTCCCGTGAAATAACCCGCCGGTTTTTTTATGGCTGTATGTTTTGATTATCGAAAACGCTACAGCCCAACAATAAAAAATCCGGCAGTCTTGCAACTGCCGGATTTTTTATTTCAAACAACCTGTGCGCATTAACGCATTGAGTTACCAATCACGTTGATCAACTCGCCACCAGAGGTATCACCACTCAACTCCCAGAAGAAGGTACCGCCAAGGTTTTGCTGATGAACATAGTCCATTTTGCCAACCATGGTTTGTGGAGTGTCGTAGCTCCACCAGTTACCGTTACAGAATGCGTAGGCAGTTCCACCAACAGTACCGGTTGCAGGGCAGGTATTTTTCAATACTTTGTAATCTTCAATACCCGCTTCATACGAGCCAGTTGCTGCGCCCGTTGCTGCACCACCAGGCGCTGCTTGGGTTACACCACTCCAACCGCGACCATAGAAGCCAACACCCAGCAGGATTTTGCTTGCAGGGATACCTTTGGCTTTCAGCAATTGCACCGCAGCATCAGAGTAGAATTCAGCAGTAGGAATACCTGAGTAACCGTACAGCGCAGAGTGCGGTGCAGTTGGGCCTTTCGCAGCGAATGCACCAAAGTAGTCGTAAGTCATCGGCATGATGAAATCCAGATACTGTGCAGCACCGGCGTAATCAGCAGCGTTGATTTTTGACGGAGCAGCACCAATTGCTGAAGTTACCAGTGCGTTTGCACCAAAGCGGGTACGCAATGCCTGGATCAGGTTTTTGTACGCTGAGAAACCGCTGGTATCACAGGTCAGACCACAGTCATTCGGGTATTCCCAATCGATATCGATACCGTCGAATACATCAGCCCAACGTGGGTCTTCAACCAGGTTATAGCAAGAGTTGGCAAATGCAGTGGGGTTAGCAGCCGCTTGACCAAAACCACCGGACCAGGTCCAACCACCGAACGACCAAATCACTTTGATGTTTGGATAGGCTTTTTTCAGTTTGCGCAATTGATTGAAGCTACCGCGCAACGGTTGGTCCCAAGTATCGGCAACGCCATCAACACTCAAATCCGCAGTGTAGGCACGCTCGTAATCAGCATAGGCATCACCAATCACACACTGGCCGTTTTTCACATCGCCAAAGGCATAAAGGATGTGAGTCAACTTGGCTGCAGAGCCACTGGTTGCAATATTTTTCACATGATAGTTGCGCGCATAAGTACCCCATTGCGCGAAATAACCAACTACTTTTTTGCCGCCCACAACCACGGTACTGGATGCACTGGAAGACGCGACTGAGCTAGCACGTGAAGAAGCCACTACAGAGCTTGGCTGGGAAGATGCTGCAACAGAACTCGGAGTTGATGAAGCTGGCTTGGATGATGCCGCAACCGAGCTTGGTTGTGATGAAGTAGAGCAATTGCTGACTTTGCGCCACACACCCCAGTCACCGGAATTGGCAGGGTTGTCACCTTGAGTCCACCACTGGGCTTGGTAAACAGCGCCGTTGTGGGAAACAGTATTGCCTTGGGTATAAACAGCAGTGCTATTCCATGCAGCAACACCCGCGCAGCCGGTAGTAGATGTTGCGGAACTATTAGCTACTGAGGTAGTGGCAGTTGAACTGCGCACAGAAGATGCGACAGATGCAACGCTGGACGCAGTACTGCTTGCAGTAGTGCCATCACACGCGCCCAGACTACTCCAGGCGTTTTGCCATGCCCAACCTACACCCGGCTCATAAGGGCCGCCGACAGAACACCATCCACCCACCGTACAGGAATAGGCATTACCGCCATTTTTTACGATAGCGCCCGTGTTGTAAGTGCCTTGTTGATAATTGGCAACGCCACTGCAGTTATACGCTTGCACTTGGACACTAGCCAAAGCAGCAGCGGATAACAGCCCCAAACCTGATAACAATCTAAAGGGTCTAAAGGATTTCATTGTTGTTTTCCTCGGTATATTTTTTCATTTCACTTCTGATGTTTCACTCTGAACAAAAGAAGGCTCCCGGACTTGCACAGCTCAGGTTGCAGGTAATTGATCCTGCTCCTTTATTTTTATTGCTCCGTCAAACAAGCGTCCTGCCAAAAACACATCCGCATTTTTCAGGCAAAAGAAAACCGTTAGGCAATAACGAGCCCTGAGTTTCTAACCCAATAAAATTTCAAGCATTAGTAATGGATAAACAGCACACATCGCCTTGCACGCGGCAAGGAAGATTCGATCCTGAATGAGAAAAACAGTGAAAAACCAGCGTTTTTCGTCGTAGAGAAAACAGGTTTTTCAGCCGCTACCTAGCGAATACCACAATTATTATTCTTGTAAAAAAACGTTAACACCGATTACAGGTTGAAATTACACCCTAATGGACAACGTTGTCAACACCTTGCAAAAAAGTTGATTGAGGTGTCACACATTTTTCGGGGGAGGAATGATGAGGATCGGGGGATGAGTATTGTTTACCCTTGGTTTTTTATATTTTTTTCTACAAAACCAAGGGCACAATGGAGCAATTTATAAAATTTTTTTATAAGCAAATCAGCGGGATTTTTTAATTAAATCGTAAGCCGCTTGAATTTCCTGGGAGCGCTCTGTGGCCGCTTTAATCATGTCATCAGGTAGGCCTTGGCCAATCAGTTTATCCGGATGATACTCACTCATGAGCTTGCGATACGCTTTTTTCAATTCTGCATCTGTTGCTGTTTTTTCGACACCCAAGGCCTCGTAGGCCAGCGTTAACTCATCTGCACGCGGCGGTGATCGATAACCACCTTGCGTGCTTTCCCCTTGTTCACGTTTAAAGGCATTTTGCGCATTCAACATTCGCAACAGTTGCTCAAACGCAAAACGGGAAAACCCTAATTGCTCCGCAACACGGCGCAACACTTGCGCCTCTTGTTCATCCAAAACTCCGTCAGACATCGCCAGATTCACAAGATTAACTAACAGCATATTGATGAGATTAGGGCTTGCACCGCAGTGTTGCTTAAAGGTGATCATAGTTGCATCAAAATCAAAATTATCCGCAGCACCTTGTTTGAATAAATTGATCGCCTCACGTCTATGATCAGCAGTCAAACCCATTTTCACCATCAGCGATTCAGTCAATTGAATTTCTGTTTCACTTACTCGCCCATCGGACTTGGCTAAATGTCCGAGCAACACAAATACCGTAGTGAAAAAATTGGTTTGCACCGCATGCAATTGCTCGCCAGATAAATGCGGCTTTGCCTGGCGTTTTTTATCCCACAAAAAATGCCCTGCAAAAATACCTATGACAGCACCAACCGGGCCCAACACTAAAAACCCTGCTAAAAAACCCACTACTTTTCCAATCATGATTTTCTCTTACACAATTTAATTAAATACACACTGGCCGCGTTTGAACTGAATATTTTTACTACTTGTACTAGGAACTGCATGACAACATAGAGCAGCCTGCTTTATGCCGCGCCCATTCCGGACGCTTGGCAAAATAGCGTTGGAATTGCGGTTGTTCTTCATATGGGTTGCGCAGTAACTGCAACAAGGTTTTTACTTCGGAATAATCACCTTGCGCAGCTTTATCAATTGCCTGTTGCGCCATGTAGTTGCGCAACACATATTTGGGATTCACTGCATTCATGCGTGCACGTCTTGTGTTTTCATCGCTTCCCGTCAACACAAAATCCTGTTGCACTCGCTGCGCATAGGAACGCAACCAACTAGCCATAGCGGATTCGGCTGCCATTCCGGGTGGTGCGTAATACGCATCGCGCACGATATCAACCACCTGCGGATCCGCATATTGATGAATGTCATACACGGGTAAATCGGCAAGTGTGCGATAAAAAATTGTCATGTCTATTTCAGATGACTGCAGTATCTGAAATAGTTGGTCTCCCAAGGCTTCATCCTGCGCGGGGTTATACACACTCAAGCCCAGCTTGGCTGTCAGGTCGCGCTCTGCGCAGCGCTCATACTCATTGCGATATTGCCCCAATGCTTCCTGGAGCGGCTCAACACGATTGATTAATGGGTATATGGCGTTGGCTAACTGCGCAAGGTTCCATAAGGCGATCTGCGGCTGATTACCGTATCTGTAGCGACGACCTTGGGCATCGGTTGTATTGGGCGTCCAGTTAAGATCATAACCTTCAAGCCAACCGTAAGGCCCATAATCAATCGTCAAACCAAGAATGGACATGTTGTCGGTATTCATCACACCATGAACAAATCCAACACGCATCCAGTGCGCCATTAGCTGCGCCGTGCGAATACACACTTCGCTAAACCATTGCACATAAACAGAGGAATCGATAACGCTTGAGGGTTGGGCTAACAAATGCGAAAAGTCTGTGCGAATAGTAAAGTCAGCCAATTGTTTTAATAATGCAATATCGCCACGCGCAGAAAAAATTTCAAAATTACCAAAGCGGGTAAAACTAGGCGCAACACGGCATACAATTGCACCCGGCTCCATTTGCGGATTACCGTCATAAAACATATCGCGCCGCACATATTCGCCAGTCGCAACAAGGCTAAGAGCACGCGTGGTAGGTACACCTAAATGAAACATGGCTTCACTGCACAGAAATTCGCGCACCGATGAACGCAACACAGCAAGGCCATCTGCTGTGCGCGAATACGGTGTTAACCCAGCGCCTTTTAATTGCAAGGTCCAGTGCTCACCTCGCTGGTTGAGCACCTCACCTAAATTAATTGCACGGCCATCACCCAACTGCCCTGCCCAATTACCAAACTGGTGCCCACCATAACAACAGGCGTGAGGCTGCATGCCATCGAGTAGTTTGTTGCCCGCAAAAGTTTGTGCAAAATCATCCTGGTCAAAAATAGTGTCAGGTAAATCCAATAACGCTGCCACTTCTGCAGCAGCGCATACCAGTTGTGGATTTTTTACCGGAGTAGGAATTACGTATGAATAAGCCGCTCCCAATACCTGGCGAGGGAAAACCTGTTTCTCTTCGTCAGCAGGTAATTCACGTACTAAACGATTGTCAAATTGAAGCTGCGATAATTGCGAAAGCACAAGCGCCACGTTATTTGATACCTAGCAGTTCAATTTTATAACCGTCAGGATCTTCAACAAACGCCAGAATGGTTGTGCCATGCAACATAGGCCCTGGCTCACGTACAATTTTCCCACCGGCTACACGGATTGCATCGCAAGTAGCGTAGACATCATCGCATCCCAAAGCGATATGCCCATAACCCTTACCTAAATCGTAGCTCTCTACACCGTAGTTGTAAGTTAATTCGATGACGGTGTTATTTTTTTCATCGCCATAACCAACAAAGGCAAGCGTAAATTTACCTTCAGGATAATCTTGCTGACGCAACAGCGTCATACCCAAGGTTTTCGTGTAAAAATCAATGGACTTTTGTAAGTTGCCCACACGCAACATGGTATGAAGAATCCGCATACTGACCTTTCGTTAATAAAGAGATACATGGATAAATAAATTTATGGATGGAACAAGAAGGAAAATTTATTCGTAAATCAATACGACTGAATAAATTTAAAATTTTGATTCAGCGCCGACTGTCAACTGATATTCGCCTACACCTTTGGCGTTGCGCGCAGAAGTGGGCACTGCAAAATCCACATGCACAACATTGCCAATGCGCACCTTGCTGGAACTTAAACGCAGCCCCACACCGACATTGCTTAGCAAAGGGCTATAACCGTATTGCTCTATCCCCCACGCTTTGCCGACATCAGCAAAAATAACAGCGCCGACACGCATCAAATTAAAAATATGGATATCGGAAAAATAGCGACGCTCAAGCGTAACCACATAGCGCTCATTACCGCGCTGATAATCCGTTGGATAGCCGCGCAAACCCGTGACATCGCCCGCCGTCAACTCCTCATATTGCGCAAGATCTTGCCCTGCATCGTAACGGAACCCTAAATACCAACGACGCTTGTCATCCTGAAAATAATTGTATGCAAGGCTCAATCCCCACAAGGTGCTATCAACCCCTTCCAGTTTGGAGTGGTGACGGCCATCTAATGTGACAGAAGTTTCAAAAACATGTTGATTATTAAAAATCCTGATGTGAGTGTAATCACCAAGATAACGGATCACATCGTCCGGGTTATCAAATTGGGTTCCGGCATAACCAACACGGAAACTGACGTTATGACCGAGAGCTATATCTTCAGGACGCTGGATTTGATTAACGTTTTTGAAAACACCAAATCGATTTTCAAGAAATTGGTACTCAACCCAAGGATAAGCTGCCTTACGCTGTGCTGGAATGTTCTGCAAGGTCTCATCGGTAACGAAAAAGTTATCCTCCTCATTCGTGATACCGACTAACCAACGTTGGGTGTAGGATGAATTGACATCCGTTGCCAGACCAAAATAAATTTCGTTGCTCATGCGTTGGTGACGAAATTCATTAATCTGCTCATCCATATGGCGAATAAGTTGATTAAGACTCACATCCTGTGTGTAAAAACCTGCAGCCCACGGAGTTTCCAATGAGTAAAATGGATGGGAAACATCAACGATAGTGTCACGGCCATCGCTGGTGTCGGCATAATAAAGCCGCGTTGCAATTTGCGAGTTAAAAATGTGCGGATTACTGAAATCGTAACTGATCAAATTGCGCTGGGTATTTTCTTCATAGCCAATGGTCAAGCTATTTCCTGTACCAAAAATATTCCCGTCTGCAATAGCAAAACCTGACTTGGTACCTTCCGATTCCTTGCTTAACGATAGCTGCGGTTCCAATGCCCATGCATCACGGGTAACGACCATAATATCAACCTGCCCGGCACAAACACGTACAGGCACTATATAGGCATTGGTTAAGTAAGGTCTGCGACGCAAAATGCGCTCGCTCTCTTCAATTTTTTTAATATTCAGTGCTTCGCCTTCGTTAAATAGTAATTGCGCACGCACCACGTTTGGCCGCGTGTTGATATGCAATTTATTCAGGAATAAATACAGACGATTATTTTCATCAGGATCCTCTTCATCAAACACCGAAAGTGTATTGAATTGGATGTGACGAATTTGCTTGCCTTCAAGGCCATTGAATAAATCAGATTTGATGCGGCTGTTTTTAACATCCGCTACTTTTTTGTAAGATTGGTAAAAATTTTCACAGCTTGCATCAGTATCGGATTGATTGTCACCAGCGAGAGAGGCTGAATCATCTGCGTGTGCACTCGACACTGATATGAAAAGTGATAGCCCCAAAGCACAAGCCCTGAAACAGACGCTTCCGGCCATCAACCAGCCCGGTTGGCAGATGAACCCGGTACGAGGGGTTTTAATCAGCATAAATGTCTCAAACGCTCACTCAATACGATTGTGGAATCGCTCCTGAAACTAGGACAGAAAAAGATCCTTTCAGTTTCAAGCTTAGCAGGCGCGCACCTTAGCATGGCAAAATTCATTAGCCTAGCGAGACACTGTTAAGAGTTTTTTTGAGAAAAAGATCAAATTGTAACGGCGGGCAACTATTCAGAATGATGGTGATGCTGCGAATGATCCATCGATTCGTGATCCATCGATTCGTGATCCGTCGATTCATGATCTGCAGACTCATGATCCATAGACTCATGATTCATAGACTCGTGATCCATTGCTGAATGATCAGCAGAGTGGTGATGTCCATGGTGATGGCCGCCACCCCAAATGGTCCACAGGCCGAAGATGATCACCAACACCGCCATACTCCAACGCAATTGTGGACGCTGCAGCAATCGCCCAAGTTGCTGGGCCGCAAAACCAGTTGCCAACACACTAGGCAACGTACCCAATCCAAACGCCAGCATCACCAGCCCTGCCCCAACACCATCCCCTTGCGCCATGGCATATCCCAGCGCAGTGTAGACCAAGCCACATGGTAGCCATCCCCAGAGCCCACCAAGCAAGAGCGCTTTGCCGGGGTTATCAACCGGCATCAGCGGTTTACCCAAGGGTTGTAAGTAAACCCAGAGATAGCGTCCGGCATTTTCCAGATAAGTCAGCCCCCGCCACCAATTAGCGAGATACAAGCCCATTGCGATAAGCAGCCCACCGGCCAACCAACGCAACCAGGTTGCACCGCCTGATTCGGCGATTTGCCGCGCAAAAACGCCAACTAATACGCCCATTAAGGCATAACTGAGGATTCGCCCGACGTTGTAGGTCACCAAAATAACCCAGCGACGCGCCTTGGCATGGGCGGGAATCGCCATACTCAAGGCACCCATAATGCCGCCACACATACCCACACAGTGGGCACTACTAAACAAACCAAGTAAAAACGCGGCAGTAAGCGCAGGCCAATCGATCATGGAAGGGGATTCTTATCGTCAGGGGCAGATTGAGCAGAATCCTTGTTCTTTTTCTCTGCGTCAAACAGGATGCGGTGGGCTTCTGTATCCAAATTGTCATACTGGCCGTTATTAATGGCCCAGAACAATACCTTGATCGCCAGACCAATAAACACCAAGGCACAGGGAACAAGAAAATAAAGACTTTCCATCAATAACTCACGGGGTTAGTGTCAGTGAAGCCGGCGTTAGCGGGTCAGGCGCAGTGCATTGAAAATAACAATCAATGAACTGGCAGTCATACCCAGTGCGGCCAGCCAGGGTGGAACCATACCTGCGGCTGCCAATGGCAGAGCGATAACATTATAGGCCAATGAAAACCGTAAATTTTGCTGGATAATGGCTTTGGTACGCCGGGCTATATCCAGGGCATCGGCAATCACACCCAGATGATCATTCAACAACACCGAATCAGCACGGGTTTGGGCAAGATCTGAAGCAGATGCCATCGCCACTGACACATCGGCACCGGATAATACAGGCACATCATTGATACCATCGCCAATCATTAACACTTTATCACCTGCCGCCTGCCGCTTGGCCAGATGCGACAATTTGTCGCCCGGTTTGGCACCTGCAATAAACTCATCGATCCCCAATTGCCGGGCAAGTTGCGCCACAGCACCCGTTTGATCACCGCTGAGCAGCTCGACAGATATACCGCGAGATTTTAACGATTGCACAACACTTGCTGCATCGGGACGAAGCTCGTCTTCCAGTGCAATCCAGGCAAGTGCTTGCTGCTCGTCCGACAACAAGAGCCAGCTGTAATGGCCATCCGGCAGCGTGAGTGAACTCCTTAGCGCAGAAGGCAAAGCGCCGGCTGCAAACTCCAGTGTACCCAAACGATAGCGCTGCGCCTCGATCCGACCTTCAACACCCGCAGCCGTTGTTTGCTTAATATCTTCAGCGTGATACGCATCAGCCCAAAGATGGAATGCGGCAGCCAAGGGATGGTTAGAACCACGCTCCAGCGCCGCAGCCAACCCCAGTAAACGATCTTGTTCTGACTTGGGCAGAAGCTCGCCATTAGCAGCAATAATCTTGACTACGTTGAACTGCCCTTTGGTCAGGGTACCGGTTTTATCAAAAATTACCCGATTAATACTATTGAGCGTTTCAACGACATGACCGCGGGCTACCAGAAATCCGCGCTGGCGCAAATTGGCTGTCGCAGCCGATAAGGCAGCTGGCATCGCTAATGCCAACGCGCAGGGACAAGTCACTACTAACACAGAAAGCGTGACCCAAAGTGCGTGATCGGGGCGATACCAGAGCCAGAAGACAAATACTGCCGTACAGACAACCAGTAACCGCGCAATAAAAAACCGCGCTATGCGATCGGCAGCCAGTACCTGCTGTGGCTTTTCGTCAGCAGCCTGACTGGCAAGACGCTCGATGGCAGATAACTGGGTCGCTGCGCCCACCGCCGTTACCTCAATTGTCAGTGGACTTTGATTATTCAAAGTTCCAGCAATAACAGTATCACCCGAGCGTTTGACGACCGGGCGGGATTCGCCCGTCAATAAGGCTTCAACAACAGTACTCTCCCCTGCCAAAACGCGACCATCACAAGGAAACGTCTCACCGGGTTTGACCCTGACCTTGTCGCCCAACGCAAGCGCCCTCAGCGGCATAGTTTGCTCAGTTTCACAACCGTTCTCTTCACGCAAACAACAAGCCGTCAGTGGCATAAGCTGGGCGAGATTACCAAATGCCAAACGATTGCGGTGACGTGCACGCAGTTCTACATAACGCCCTACCAGCAGGAATAACGTAAACATGGAGACGGATTCAAAATAGACTTCGCCGCTGCTGGTCAGCGTCGCCCACACACTCGCCAGATAGGCCAAGCCGATTGCCAAAGCCACGGGCACATCCATCACCAAGTGACGCATGCGGATACTGCGCCATGCCGCCTGAAAAAACGGCCATGCCGAAAAAAATACTACCGGTGTCGCCACCAACATCGACAACCAACGCAAGAAGTCCAGCCAAAAATCGGTAGCCCCTGTATACATACCGACCGCAACCATCATGGCTTGCATGGTGCCAAAGCCCGCAACACCAATGCGGAACAGGGCAATACGGTTTTCTTTCTTGATTAGCTCCTGTTGCTGGTCATCAGTCGCCGGGCGCGGCAAGTAACCTATAGCAGCAAGCGCCTGGAAAATTTGACTAAGAGGTTGCCCTGCTTCGCACACCACTGCGCAGCGATGGGTGCTCAAATTGACAGTGACCGATTTGACCGCAGGGTTCTGCTTTAGGTGGGTTTCGATCAACCAGCTACAAGCCGCGCAACTAATACCCTCCAACAGCAGGTTAACTTGAATGAGGGAGGAATCAAAAGGAATGACAAACTCGCTCTGGACATCGGGCAAATCGTAAATTGCCCAACGTCCTTGATCGTTGTCCAGCTGATTTGAGGGGCGCTCATTGTTGTTGGTACGAAATTGGTAAAAACTATCCAAGCCACCATCGACAATTGCCATAGCAACTGCCTGGCAACCAGGACAGCACATTAACTGCTCCTGCCCTTGTATTGTGACCGGATAATGACTGGCGGGAGGGACTGGCAAGCCGCAGTGATAACACGCTTGTCCAGTTTCGGTACCCGTAGAAGTAGGCAAATTCATCGGCCGGTAGACAATTACTTGACTCGCGGTGTCAGACGGGTTTGTTCGGCTTTGCGGAAATCAATTTCACCGCTTAGCGACCATGGAGCCTCATTGCGTTGCGCCAATTCTGCTACCGGATATAACGTTAGGTACCAGGAGTAATCCGGTTTAGTCTTGAGTTCACCACGATAGCGCCCGGCGCTTACCGCCGTTAACTTAACCAGCTGGTCTTTATCAGCCTTAACCGGATGCCCCATCATCAACAATAATTGTGATGGCATGAGCTTTTGATCGTCCGGAGTATTGGCAATAACCAGCAACACCTCACCGGATACACGATCAAACTGCACCTCGCCACTCAGCCCCAGCTCACTGGCGCGCTTATCCTGCCCCAGGGTCTGGTTAATCATACGCCCCTCTTTGTAGTAGTTATCGATGATCACATCATCCGCACCCTTGAGCGCAATAGTGACAGTGATGCTGCACATGATCATGATGTAAATCAGTGGGCTAAATACAAACCAAAACCAAAACTGGCGGTACCAGGGCTTTGCTGCCTCATCAATAGTATTGTGGGTTGACTCGCTCATAACAATTCTCTCGTATTAGCAGGCGAATCCATTGCGCCGAAGCAATTACTGCGAATGGCAAACATCAGGGGCCGATAAATGTCGTCGTGTTGGTTGTCGTAATCTCAGCATTTTCACGGGCACGTACCCGGAAACGAATTTCCGTCTTTTTAGCCTTGAGGTCTGCTTTTTTGATTGCGACCCGCACCGGAATAGTCAGTACCTCACCTTCTACCGCCGGAATTGCCCTGTATCCCTGGATAATAAAATCATTATTGCCCTCTACTTCCAGATCATATGTATGGGTGGCGCGATCCATATTACTGATTTTCAGGGTGTACACATTCTGGATATGGCCATCTGACTCGCGATACATTCGCACACCGCGATCGCGCTGCGCCTCCAGACCAACAGGTACGCGAGTCGCGATTGAATATACAAAAAGTGAAATCATGATCGTCAGCATCAGGCCATAACCCAGCAGCCGCGGGCGGAAGACTTTGGTTTTACCATTTTGGATAGCATCCTCCGTGGTAAAACTGATCAATCCTCGTGGATAGCCCATTTTGTCCATCACACTATTGCAGGCATCAACACATAGTCCGCAGTCAATACATTCCGCTTGCAATCCATCGCGAATATCAATATCCACAGGGCAAACCTGTACACACCAGGAACAATCAATACAGTCACCCATGCCCTGGGCTTTATAATCGCTGTCCAACTTACGTGGCCCACGCTTTTCTCCACGCAGACTGTTGTAGGAAACGGTCAACGTATCGTGGTCATACATTACCGCTTGAAAACGAGCGTAGGGACAAATGTATTTACAGAACTGCTCACGCATAAACCCTGCATTCATGTAGGTAGCAGCGACATAAAACAAAACCCAGAATGCAGTTATCAGATCCAGATGAAAGGTAAAAAAGCCCACAACCAATTCACGAATAGGCGTGAAATAACCGACGAAGGTCAGGGAGGTGACAAGCGAAATAGCAATCCAGATAAATTGTTTGGCACCTTTGCACCATATTTTTTCAAATCCCCAAGGCTGCGCATCCAGTTTTATGCGCTTATTACGATCCCCCTCACACAGATGTTCAGCCCAAATGAACATTTGGGTCCACACGGTTTGCGGACAAGTAAACCCGCACCAAACACGCCCAACCAAAACGGTAACTGTGAACAGTAAAAATGCAGCGATAACC
Source organism: Cellvibrio sp. pealriver (assembly GCF_001183545.1). Taxonomy (NCBI): domain Bacteria; kingdom Pseudomonadati; phylum Pseudomonadota; class Gammaproteobacteria; order Cellvibrionales; family Cellvibrionaceae; genus Cellvibrio; species Cellvibrio sp. pealriver. The sequence continues at coordinate 192,984 of NZ_KQ236688.1, read as the reverse complement.
AGAAGCCACGCAAGATACATAGCATCTTGCGGCCAAAACGTGAGCCAGAGAATGTGGAATTTGCGTTCGGGTAAATCGAATAGGATGGCAGGGCGGTTATCGATCACCAGCCAAGGCATCAATAAAAAGCCCAGCATGAGTGGCAGGCCGGTATAGCGACGCAAACGCTGGTAAAATCCGGTAATTCGGCGGGTATAGATTTTCTCGTCCGCTTCGTAGAGATTTACGTAACGAATAGTAGGTTCCGCTGGTGATGACCGTTGGTCTGAGGGTTTTTCACTCAAGGGGATTACCTCTTAAAACTACTACCTCATACTCACAAGGCAGTAGAAAAGCTGATGTAAGTGCGAAAAAAAAGGCAGGCCTTAGCCTGCCCTCCTTGGAGAAAGATTAATCTTCAGAGAAAATTAATTTTCTTCCAGCGACAGGCTGTAAACATAAGCAGCCAACAAATGTATGCGATCTTCTTTGAGCAATTCTTGTTGCGCCGGCATTACACCATTACGGCCATCACGCAAAGTTTGGCGAATAGTTGCTGGTTCACCACCATAAAGCCAAATGTCATCGGTTAAATTAGGCGCACCCACGAGCTGATTGCCTTTACCATCTGCACCATGACAAGCAACACAGTTGGTAGCAAACAATTTGGCACCTTTTTCAGCTTTCGCTGCATCGTGTTCATTTCCGGAAATTTGCAGCACATACTCCGCAACATCCACAACGCCTTCTTCACCAATCACACCAACCCATGCAGGCATTGCGGCCTTACGACCATGCACGATAGTTTCGAGAATTTTTTCCGGAGTACCGCCATAAAGCCAATCTTTATCGGTCAGATTGGGGAACCCGGGGTTGCCTCCACCATCAGCACCGTGACAAATCGCACAGTTGTTAGCAAATAAGCGAAAGCCCATTTTCAACGCATCAGGATTTTTGGCCACTTCCTCGATAGGCATTTTTGAATAAACGCCATAGGTCTCTGCGTAAACCTTTTCAGCCTCAGCTTGATGTCCGCGCAACTCGTTTACAGAGGTCCATGCTTTCCCTTCACTATCTTTAAGACCTTCGTAAGTCCCCATACCTGGATAAATAATCAAATATCCAATAGAGAACACAAACGTCAGGATGAACATCCAGAACCACCAACGTGGTAGCGGATTATCGTATTCCTCAATCCCATCATATTCATGACCAGTGGTTTGCGCTTCCTTTTCATCACCGGTTATCGCACGTCTGCGATTGGCCATTAATATCCAGAACAGCAACACAAGGTTAGTGCTGGTCAGGATAATGATCCATAAACTCCAAAAAGTACTCATATTAACTCCGCCCCTAATCGATGATTACTTTCGATCATCTGTCTGCTTGTTTTCTGGCTGCTTTGCGGTTAGTTCGGTTTTTTCATCATCCGCAAAGGGCAATTTCGCATCATCTTCAAAGCGTTTTTTCAATTTGGGCGAGAACGCCCAAAGGCAAACGCCGAAAAAAGCGATAGTCACCAACACGGTAGAAATAGCGCCAACTGTACCAGCGTCCATTAGCGCTTCTCTTTGAGCAATAAGCCAAGGTTTTGCAAGTATGCAACCAGTGCATCCATTTCAGTTACGCCTTGCACCGCTTGTTTGGCCCCTGCGAAGTCCTCTTCGGTGTAAGGAACACCTACTTTGGATAACGCACGCATTTTTGCCTCGGTGTGCTTACCATCCAGCTTGTTATCGTATAGATGTGGGTACGCAGGCATAATCGATTCAGGTACCACAATACGAGGATTGAACAGATGCACTTTGTGCCAATCATCTGAGTAACGACCACCAACACGCGCCAAATCTGGACCAGTGCGTTTGGAGCCCCACAAGAATGGATGTTCGTATACCGATTCGCCCGCTACAGAATAGTGTCCATAACGTTCAACCTCTGCACGCAAAGGACGAACCATTTGGGTGTGGCACACATGGCAGCCTTCACGGATATAGATATCACGCCCTTCCAACTGCACAGCATTTAATGGCTTCAACCCTTCGATAGGGGTGGTGGTTTGTTTGAGGAAGAATTGCGGAACAATTTCTACCAAACCACCAAAGCTAATAGCGATAACCATAAACACAGTCATCAAGCCGATATTCTTTTCTACTATTTCATGACCTTTCATGGCATTCCCCTTAAACAGCTGGCGCCTGAGCAGGCTGGCTAGCACTTTCTGCAGCTTTGTTGGCTGCACTCACAGTACGATAAGTGTTGTAGGCCATTACCAGCATACCTGTCAGGAAGAAGGCACCACCAATAAAGCGCATGATGTAACCACCTTTACTAAATACAACCGTTTCAATAAAGCTGTAAGTCAAGGATCCATCAGGGTTGAATGCACGCCACATCAAACCTTGTCCAATGCCGTTGATCCACATGGCCACAACATATAGAACGGTACCTACTGTCGCCAACCAAAAGTGTAAGTTGATCAGTTTTACGCTGAACATTTCTTCACGGTTAAACAGCTTTGGCAACATGTGGTACAGAGCGCCAATAGAAATCATCGCTACCCAACCAAGAGCACCTGAGTGAACGTGACCAACAGTCCAGTCGGTGTTGTGTGAGAGTGCGTTGACGTTCTTAATTGCCATCATTGGGCCTTCGAAAGTAGACATGCCGTAGAAAGAAAGCGCTACAACCAGGAAGCGCAGAGTCGGATCGGTGCGCAATTTATGCCACGCACCTGACAACGTCATAATACCGTTGATCATCCCACCCCAACTTGGAGCCAACAAAATCAGGGACATCACCATACCAAGGGATTGGGTCCAATCTGGCAAGGCTGAATAGTGCAAGTGATGCGAGCCGGCCCAAATATAGAGGGAGATCAGCGCCCAGAAATGTACAATAGATAATTGATAAGAATAAACAGGACGACCAGCCTGCTTGGGAACAAAGTAATACATCATCCCCAAGAAACCCGCTGTCAAAAAGAATCCTACCGCATTGTGGCCATACCACCATTGAACCATCGCATCTGCAGCACCCGCATAAGCAGAATAAGATTTGGTCAGTGTGACAGGAATGGCTGCGCTATTCACAATATGCAGTACGGCTACGGTGACAATAAAACCACCATAAAACCAGTTGGCAACATAGATATGTGAAGTGCGGCGCTTAACAATAGTGCCGAAGAAAACAATCGCGTAGGAAATCCATACCAACGCCAGAAGTATGTCGATTGGCCATTCCAACTCTGCATATTCTTTCGTGGAAGTAATACCCAAGGGCAAAGTAATCGCAGCCAAAACAATAACTGCCTGCCAGCCCCAGAAGGTGAACGGAACCAGCCAACCACCAAATAATGGAGCTTGACACGTGCGTTGGACAACATAGTAAGAAGTTGCCATCAGTGCACAACCACCAAATGCGAAAATTACCGCATTGGTATGCAATGGACGTAAACGGCCGAAACTGGTGTAAGGTTGCAGCAGATCATTCAGACCTGGCCACACCAGTTGCGCAGCAATGAATACGCCCATTCCCATACCGAATATGCCCCATACAATGGTCATAATCGAGAATTTACGTACTATATCAAAGTCGTATACCGGTGGATCACCAGCAACAGTCGCATGACTACCCATAGGACTTTCCTGTTACTTAAAGAGAAATGAAAACTTGTTGTCTCTGGCAGAACCCTGATCACTCAGAGCTACACGGCAATCATCAAGCCTATAACCCTACTGAAGGTGCGGCATTTTGCCTCATGAACGGCAGTTTGTCTCACACTTGTCGGTATAGGCTTGATATTTATCAAATTATTTATGCGAATTTAACCTACTGTGCCTTCAGATAAAGCAAGGTACACTGCTCGCATCAGCAAAAGCAGTGCATCAGGCATTACTTGATAACACGGCCTTTATTAGCTGCAATACGCATACGCAAGGCATTCAGTTTAATGAAACCTTCAGCATCTTTTTGGTTGTAAGCACCTGCATCATCTTCAAAGGTTGCTACTTTTTCATCGAACAAGCTATCTGCCGAACGACGACCAACAACATGCACAGCGCCTTTGTACAATTTCACCCGAACATCACCGTTCACGTGCACCTGCGATTGGTCGATCATCGCCTGCATCATCAAACGCTCCGGACTCCACCAATAACCGTTATAGATCATTTCGGCGTATTTCGGCATCAAACTGTCTTTCAAATGCGCAACTTCACGATCCAGAGTAATAGATTCAATTGCACGATGCGCACGCAGCATGATGGTACCGCCAGGGGTCTCATAGCAACCGCGTGACTTCATACCTACGTAGCGGTTTTCTACGATATCGAGACGACCGACACCATTTTCCCCACCCACTTTGTTCAGATAGGTCAGGATCTCTGCAGGGCTCATGCGCTTGCCATCAATTGCAACAACATCACCTTTTTCATAAGTGAGTTCAAGATAAGTCGCTTTGTCTGGAGCAGCTTCAGGCGCTACAGTCCAACGCCACATATCCTCTTCGGCTTCAGTCCAGGGATTTTCAAGGACTTTTCCTTCGTAGGAAATGTGCAGCAGGTTGGCATCCATCGAGTAAGGGGATTTTTTCTTTTTGGTGAAATCCACTGGAATATTGTGCTGTTCGCAATATTGCATCAAGGTTTCACGCGAGGTCAGATCCCATTCGCGCCAAGGGGCGATTACCTTGATGCCCGGCTTAAGAGCATAGGCTCCCAGCTCGAAGCGAACCTGATCGTTACCTTTGCCGGTCGCGCCATGGGAAATAGCATCGGCACCCACTTCGTTGGCAATCTCAATCAAACGCTTGGCGATTAACGGGCGGGCAATAGAAGTACCGAGCAAATACTCACCCTCATAGATGGTATTGGCGCGGAACATAGGGAATACGAAATCGCGGACAAACTCTTCGCGCAAGTCATCGATATAAATTTGTTTCACACCCAACGCCTGGGCTTTAGCGCGTGCTGGCTCTACTTCTTCGCCCTGACCAATGTCAGCAGTGAAGGTGATAACTTCACAGTTGTAGTTTTCTTGCAGCCATTTGACGATAACTGAAGTGTCGAGGCCGCCGGAATAGGCCAACACCACTTTTTTGATAGATGACATGGGAAACTCCCGCTATAACTCGTTGACGATCACCGGGCAGGATCCACAAGCCACAGACCCCTTCCTACTTGGGCGCGGAATTGTACTCGCAAGTGGGCCAAATTCCCACAGTTGCCGTAGCGAAATACAGGGTTTTCACACCCGCCTAACAGCGGGTAATCGGCAGGCAAAACTGCCAAGAACAAAAAAGCAGCCCGAAGGCTGCTTTTTTGAATTTAGTGACTGCAAATAAACCTTAAAGGCGGAAAGTTGAGACCTTATCATTTAGGCCGCGCGCCAAATCTTGCAAACTTTTCGCTCTTTCATCGCCCTGCAAGGCAGAAGCAGCAGAGTTATCAGCAACCTGTTTAATCGCGGTGATGTTATTAAGCACTTCTTGCACAACCTGGCTTTGCTCCTCAGCGGCCGTAGCAATTTGTACAGCCATACCACTGATAGCACCGACGGATGAGTTAATTTTATCCAGCGAATGCGATGCACTGTCCGCATTATCGACGCTACCGGTAGCCAGACGACGACTGTCCTCCATGATCGATACTGCATTCTGTGCAGTAGATTGGAGACTGCCAATCATCGATTGGATTTCCTCTGTGCTGGCATGGGTGCGCTGTGATAACACTCTCACTTCATCTGCCACTACCGCAAAACCACGCCCCTGTTCACCTGCACGCGCAGCTTCAATCGCTGCATTGAGTGCCAGCAAATTGGTCTGCTCTGCGATACCTTGAATAGTGGCCAGAATACCGCTGATATTTTGTGCATTGTTATTGAGGGTAGATATCACTGTACCGGCTTGCTCGACCTTTTTAGCCAGTACCACGATGGAATCGCGTGTTTTATCGACTTGTAACTTACCCTCACTCGCACTGCTGACCGACTCACGCACCGAGTCTGCAGTGTGCTCCGCATGATGGGCAATTTCGTGGGTAGCACTGGTCATTTCGTTCATCGCCTGGGCGACCATGCCAATTTGTTGTTGCTGCACGCCGAGATCACGCACCGAAGACACCGCCGAATCTGCCATCGCGCGGGCGTTGTCCTGCAGATCGTTGGCTTGGGCACGGATATGCTTGACCAGATCGCTCATGTGATCGACAAATGAATTGAAGTTGGCGGCCAATAACCCGACCTCATCATGTGAGGTGAGCGGCAGACGGCGCGACAAATCGCCCCCGCCCGAGGCGATATCCGACAGCGACTGGGATACCGTGTGCAATGGTTTCAACAGTACCCCAATAAACCAATTCAACACGACGAGAATAGCCACCAACAGCACCAGAATAGCTGCTAATTGCCCCATCAAAGCCGAGTGGACCGGTGCCACCAGTAACTCGCGATCAAGCACCATCACCAGCACCAGATTTGAACCGGGAATGGCATCAGCAAACACCTGGGTACTCTTGCCATCCAGTTGGATCAAATGCAATTCATCTTTATCCCTGAGAATTTTTTCGAGCTGCGACTGGGTCAAATCAGCTGAAATATCCAGTAAAGGTTTATTCAACAGTTTTTGATCTGCGTGAGAGAACACCTTGTCGCCACGCGCAATAAACATATAGCCATTACCAGGGAGATCAATGTCACGCAATTGCTGGACGATATCGTCAATCACCACATCAATACCCAATATGGCTTTTACACTGCCATCGGAATTGATTACGGCGCGCCCTAAGGACACCACATTTTTACCTGTTGCCGATGCAATAGTAGGGCTCTCAATGGTTGTCTCGCGAGGGCGCTCCAGTGCATGGATATACCAATGCCACACGCGGGGGTCATCATTACCCGGTGCCATTACCAGATTATTGGCGTTAAACAATCTGCCATCTGCGAATGCCAAAAAACTGTTGTCCACATCCGCAGATACTTTTACCTGTGTGAGATGGGCGTTATAGCTCTCTTCAGTGGCGTTTGCCGGAAAACCCTCCAACGCCTTCCCTTTCAACTCAAACCAGTCGCTCACGTATTTGCTGAACGTAGCGGAAATACCTGCAACCTGACGATTAATATTGTTTTCCATGGCCTTCATGGCAGACACATAGGAAAGGAATGAAACAGCACACCCGACAAGCAACAGGGATACTGCAACGGAAGTACTGATTTTTTTGCGTAGTGACCAACTAGCTGCCATTGTCTGGCCTCCGGAATAGTGGTCCATCCTGAGGGATGGGTAGTTGTTATTTGTAGTAATAAAATCTTGTTATTTTTCTAGCTTATCGGCATAAACACTTAATTGCTTTAGCAAATCTTTCTGTTCAGTAGTGATATCCGGCGCTACCAACAGCGACGCCACGCGCTCCCGAAAATCAGCCAGAGTTAAACTGCCCTGTGCTTCTTTGGCGGTCAATCGCCAGCGACAAAACGCCTCCCATCGCTTTTGTTCGACATTATTGAGACTAGACGGAAAATGGCGAGCGCGGTAGCGAAACAACATTTCTTTAAGCCGCTCATCGCGAAAGGGAAAAACTTCAACCGCCAACTGCTCTGGCGTTGCTTTGCGTACACGTGCCATTAATTGCTTGTCCGCATCATCAAAAAAACCGCTGTACAGCATTTGCTCAGGATCGGTTTTTTCAGCAAATCCGTTTTCGCTGTAAAGCTGATGCAAGGTGTGCAGCAATTGCTGCTGCTCTGACAAGGTCAGATTGCACAGGGACTGCCAATGGCGCTCACATAATGGTTTATCGATACGTAAACGCTGCGCTGTAGCATCATCCAGCATATTGGCAGGTAGCAGCATGGGGGTTTTGTTGAGATGGATTTCCTTTAATGCCAATCGCTCCACACCTTCGGGCAAATCTTCAGTACGGGTGTATAAGCGCAAGCGCAACTCATCTACTGGCAGGCTTAGCAACGCTGCGGGATCCGTAGCCAGATTAAAGGCAATCACTGAATTCTTGTTGGTGGGATGCATCGCCAATGGCAACACCAACGCGGCATTGCCATTTTCAGCGGGAAAACGCGACGAGATATGCAGCACCGGCTTATGGCTATCGATATCAATCAGGCTGGCGACAAAGCGCTTATCGCGCAATTTATAAGCATAGTCATATAACTTGGGTTGGCGGGTTTTGATCAGTTTCGCCACGGCGATAGTTGCATAGACATCCGATAGCGCATCGTGCGCCGCGTCATGCACCAAACCATTTGCTTTAGTCAGCATCTCCAACTTGAAACAGGGGCGGCCATCCTCGTAATCCGGCCACTGAATTCCCTCGGGGCGCAGAGCGCGGGTCATACGCACCATGTCGATGATGTCCCAGCGCGAATTGCCGTAGCGCCACTCACGCTCATAGGGGTCGTAAAAATTGCGATACAGGGTATAGCGGGTAACCTCATCATCAAAACGGATAGAGTTGAACCCCACCCCACAGGTACCCGGACGCGACAATTCAGCATGGATGCGGGCAATAAACTGGTATTCCGGCAAGCCTTTTTGCTCGGCAACCTGAGGTAACAAACCGGTAATTAGACAGGCCTCCGGCTTGGGCAACACATCAGGCGCAGGCTTGCAGTAAATCATCAGCGGTTCGCCGATGATATTGAGCTCTTCATCAGTGCGCACACCGGCAAACTGTGAGGGGCGATCTATGGATGGCACCTCTCCCCAGGTTTCGTAATCGTGCCAGTACAGCGTATTTTGTTGCTCACCCTTGGTCATGGTTATATCCATCGGTAGAAAAATAATCGGTATCCTGTCAGACCCCAAATAGCAATGTAACACCCATAGGCGGCTTTCCCCTATACTGCCACCCACATTCGGGGTAAACACCGCGCCCGGAAACCAACATCCAAAAACCTTAATTAAAAACGCTGGTTAATAGCCAGAGTCAAGCGACCCCAAGCCAGAAACAACAACAATTGGAGCCTGCCATGAGTGATTTAGAGAGCCTGTTCGCCGCAAACGTAAAATGGGCAACAGACATCAAACGGGAAGACCCCGAGTTTTTTTCCAACCTGGCCAAACAACAAGCCCCGGAATATTTATGGATAGGTTGTTCCGATAGCCGTGTACCTGCCAATCAGATTCTTAACCTCGCTCCCGGTGAAATTTTTGTACACCGCAATGTGGCAAACGTAGTGATCCATACCGATCTGAACTGCATGACAGTATTAAATTACGCCGTAGAATTTTTGAAAGTGAAGCATGTAATGGTCACCGGCCATTATGGTTGCGGGGGTGTCAGGGCAGCACTCGAAAATCAGAAGCTCGGGTTAATTGATTACTGGTTACGCAATATCCGCGATGTGTATTACGCCAACAAAAATGTTCTTGACCGGTTGGATGATCAGGATGAGCGTGTAAACCGCCTGTGCGAACTTAACGTGATCCAACAGGTAGACAATATTTCCCGCAGCAACATTGTGCAAAACGCTTGGGCTCGCGGTCAGGAATTAACGATTCACGGATGGATTTACGACATTCACGATGGCATCTTGCACAAGCTGACTCCGCCTATCGATTCCGTCGAACAAATCCCTGAACAATACCGTTTGTATTAACAGGGTAGCGACGATGCCGGGGCCAGCAGCCCCGGCGGCTTGCTAACTGACACGCATCCCCTCTCTCCACGCGCAATCTCCTGCACATATACTCTCCAACTACTCTCCAACTACAGCGAATCCCAACACACGTAATCTCCCGTAATAGTTCTCACACTATTTAATCTTTAGCATTGCCAATTCCAGCCTGATCTATACTCAGGCATGCAAGCCAGCTCTCAAAAACAAACACACTGCTGTGGAATATTCAATGCAGGAAAACCAACCCGTGCACCTGGATAGCAACGCGCACCCAATGAATAACAGCGCGCTCTTGAATAATAACGCGCTAAGCCAGGACTCATTGGCACACGAACAGATGCGGTCGCTGTATAACAGCTTGCCAGTTTCATTGTTATCCTCGATTGCCATTGCCCTGATCCTGAGCATCTCCCACTGGAAGGTCATCGGTCAGGCTGAAATTATTCTCTGGAACCTATTATTAGGCAGCACCCTGCTTGCGCGTTTGATCTTGTGGATCTGTTGGCACAACCTGCATCAACTCTATTCCGCCACTTTCTGGCTAAGACTGTTCCGAATCGGTGTATGGTTGACCGGTGCAGCCTGGGGGTCATCCGCCCTATTACTGTTTGCACATGAAGATACGATTTACCAAGCATTACTTTCATTTTCACTGGCCGGCGTTGCCAGCGGGTCAATGACCTCGCTGACGGTAGATAAGTACTCGTCGCTGGGCTTTGTCATGCTCACCATATCGCCACTGAGCGTCGCTATTTTTCTGGAAGATGGCCCAACAGCGATTGCCATGAGCAGCATGACGTTACTCTTTATTTTTTTCGTCATCGCAAGCAGTACTCGTGCGCGGCACAATATGGAAGAGTTACTCAGCAAAAACGATCACCTCCTGCAACTCTCCAACACCATTAACCACAAACAAAAACTTGAACAAATTATTAATAACGCGCAATCCATTTTTATTGGCGATGGCGATATTAAATCGGCATTAAGCGAGTTACTGAGCGAAACCTTAGCCATAAGCAATAGTGAATTGGGCTTTATCGGACAAGTAGAACGCGACCAACAGCAACAACCTTTTATGCGCGCTCTGGTTTTCTCCAGCATCAAAAAAAATGATCCCCTGTTGGAAAACTTTCGGAAAACCCATCTTCCGGAAAATGGTGAATATCGCAATCTGGATACACTATTCGGAAAAATCATGCGCTCGGACAAGCCGATCATTAGCCCCAATATTGCGCAAGACATGCGTGCAAGTACGTTACCCAAAGGCCACCCCACCATAGGGAGTTTTATCGGCATACCCATTTTTAATGGACGGGAGCAAATCGCTATTCTCGGGCTGGCTAATGCCCCGCAGAGCTACACACACCAAACCGCTGAAGCGCTGGAACCCATACTAAAAAGCATCGCACAGTTCGTGCAAACCATGCATCACGAGCAACAGCATGCGCAGGATAAAGCCGCGCTTGAAGCAAGCACCCAGCACACCCAAACCATTCTGAATGATATTGCCGATGGCATTATTACAATCAATAAAGAAGGAATCATCCAAACGTTCAATCACGCAGCGGAAACGATTTTTGGCTATAGAGCAAAACAAATAATTGGGAAAAATGTCAGCGAGCTTATGCCCGAGCCGCATAAATCCCTGCATGACGATTATCTGAAAACGCACCTTAAAACAGGCAAGAAAAATATCCTCGGCATTGGCCGTGAAGTAAAAGGCCTAAGGCGCAATGGCAAAGAATTTCCGATGGATTTGATGGTGTCGCGTGTATTTCAACAAGGCGATCCATTGTTCATCGGGATAGTGCGCGACATTACTGAAAAACGGCGTATTGATGATTTACGCAACCAATTTATTAGTGCCGCCAGTAAAGAAATTCTGGGGCCACTTAACATCATCAGCGAAGTCATCAAACTCTTACAACAACATGAGCAGACTGCACTGCCCAATTCATTAAAGAATGCGATCCATATTGCGCACACCAATAGCATCCATCTGCAAAAACTCATGGCTGATTTGTTAGAGATGCAAACCCTCTCGCAAAGTGATTCCAACTATCAGCTGACATCACAAGCCGTGATTCCGTTGGTTGAACAAGCCGTACAGCGCAATCGCGCGTATAACGACATTTATCAGTGCAAACACCATATTACTTGCAACACTACAGACTTGGCAGTATTGGTGGATAAAACGAGGTTCATTCAAGTATTAACCCAGCTGCTACAGTATTCACTCACCTATTCTGTTCCCGATAGCCTCCTTGATATTCAGGTTTTCGAAGACCGCAGCCGTGTCAAAATCTCACTAAAAATACTGAACAATAAAATGAATGCCGGGATGCGCGCTAATTTGAAAGCGTATTTCACAGCGGAGGCGAGCAATGTCGATGAAAGACTGCATGATGAAGGATATTTAGGGCTCATCCTTGCTAAAGAAATGATTGGAAAAATGCATGGCAAAATAACAATCGAAAGCAAGGGAGAGAGTGATTATTTTGTTGTTGAATTTCCGCAAGCTATAAATTCGTACTGAATCACAGCCGGTTACCACTCCCCATTGATTTTATTTTCTCAAGTAGTGCCGCGCCCATTTTATCCAACTCCACCACTTGATCTACGCCACCACAGAGCACAGCCTCTTTGGGCATTCCGTAAACCACACAACTTTGTTCGTCTTGCGCAAAGGTATAACCACCATGATTGCGAATATCCAACATACCTTTAGCGCCATCTTTCCCCATGCCTGTGAGCAATACGCCCAGCACATTTTTTCCACCAGCCAATGCGACTGACTCCATCATCACATCCACCGCAGGGCGATGACGATGCACAGGTTCGCTCTCTGATAACTTAACAATGTAATCTGCACCCGAGCGTACCACCACAAGATGGTAACCACCGGGTGCGAGAAATGCGTGGCCAGGCAAAATACGTTCACCGCCTTTTGCTTCCACAACATGTAACCGTGTCAGTTTATTCAATCGCTCTGCATAAGTGCGGGTAAAACCCGCGGGCATATGTTGGGTCATAACAATGCCAGGCACTGCAGCTGGCAGCTGTATTAATAAATCTTTAATCGCTTCAGTGCCGCCAGTAGATGCACCAATCGCAATAATTTTTTCAGTTCCTGATAGCTTGGCTGAATTTTGGATTTTTTGTGCACCACTTGATTCAGCGTGATATTTTTTCACCAGCGGTTTTACTTTCACGCTTGCGGCCGCACGCAGCTTTTCCACAATCAATTCAGCATATTCGCGAATACCGCTGCTCACGCCTAATTTTGGTTTGGGAATATAATCGAGTGCGCCCAACTCCAACGCGCGTAAAGTCGCTTCTGCACCCTCTTCCGCCAAGGTTGAAATCATCACCACTGGCGTAGGCCGCGCCGCCATTAACTTCTCCAAGAATGACAAGCCATCCATGCGTGGCATTTCAATATCCAGCGTAATCACATCAGGTGCAAACTGATTGACCATATCACGTGCGACAAAAGCATCAGGTGCAGCACCTACCAACACCATATCCGATGTATCGCGAATAATTTCTGCCAGCAAACTGCGCACTAATGCAGAGTCATCCACCACCAAGACCTTAATTGGCATACATACGCTCCTGCCCATATCCGTACTTAACTATCAAACAATTCCACATCGCCACTTTTGGGGGTAAATTTAACACGCATGCGGTAGTCGCTTTCACGATCAATAATGGTGCTGTTATGTAAGGATTTAATTTTTTTTACGAGCACCTGACCGGTATCAGGAAAAAAATACAACTTACGCGGAAAATCACCTAATAAATCCTGCGCGGCGATTGGTATCTGCTCAAGATGTAAATAATCCAATACGAATTCAGCATTACGCTGGCCCACATTATTGACCTTTAAACCGCGTAACACATTGCCGCCACCAAATACTTTTGCTTCCAGACGATTGCGGTTTGCACCCATTTTTAGCAAATGGTTAATGAGCAATTCCATCGCATAAATTCCATAACGTGCAGATTCCGTAAATAAACCTGTGTCATTTTGGCTATCGCTAGGCAGTAAAAAATGGTTCATCCCTCCCATGCCGGTATATTTATCGCGCAAACATACCGCAACACAGGATCCCAATACGGTGACAATTAATTTTTCGCCGGTTGTTACAAAATACTCACCGGGTAAAATCTTTACCGCTTGGCGATCAAAGTGTTTGTCGTAATAAAGAGTGGGAGCCAAATGGGCATTATTATCGTAATTCATCGCACAACCTCCTCACCGGAGGGTCGCGCCACGCGATAGGTAGTTTTATCAACAAGACTCACCAAATGTGCGGCATGGGAGAAACTTTCTGAATGACCTGCAATGTACAAACCATCCGGCACTAACAGGCGTGTCATGCGCTCAAGTAGTGCCAGCTGAGTTGGTTTATCAAAATAGATCATTACATTGCGGCAAAAAATCACATCGAATTTTCCATCCAGAGACCAGTGTTTATCCAATAAATTGATCTGCCTAAAATCGATTAAGGAACGCAATTCATCAACGACTTTAGCCTTACCGGCATTCACGCCTTTACCGCGCAAAAAAAATTGCTTCTTCTGCACAAGGCTCAACGCATCCAACCGTTCAATGCTATACACACCTGCCGCTGCAGTTTTTAGCACCTGGCTATCAATATCCGAAGCGATAATTTCCACTGGAGGATCATAACGCCCATAAGCTTGCACCAGCGTCATGGCAATAGAATAAGGTTCTTCACCTGTACTTGAGGCGGCACACCAAATGCGGCAGGGTTTATTGCGGCGATGTAGCGCAACAAACTTTTCCAAGATATCAAAATGGTGTTCTTCGCGAAAAAATGCTGTCAGGTTAGTGGTTAGTGCATTGATAAACTCTTGTAACTCTTGTGGTGTTATCTCTAAATAATTCAAGTATTCAGAAAAACTTCCCATACGCAATGCACGCAACCGCCGCGCCAAACGGCTATAAACCAGCTGCTTTTTGTTATCGCCAAGATGAATGCCGGCCTTGCGATAAATGGTTGTTTTGATGCGCGCAAAATCAGCATCACCATAATCAAATTCACGCCCCAGCGTACTAGTCACAGCGGCTGCCCCATTGTGCTGCGTTAAAATTGTTCCCACTCATCTTCAGCCGACGAACTGGGCGGCGTGAGTTTTTTATTGGCAGCAGGTGCTCTTTTAACAGGGGCTTTCGCGGTTACTTTTGTAGCCGCGCGCGATGCAGGCAAGCGCTGCGCAGATGTTATTTCCACTTGCGATTCATCCAAGCGGAATTGCGCCACGTTGCGCGTCAACTGATCCGCTTGTGATTGCAAACTTTCTGCGGCTGCCGCTGCCTGTTCAACCAAGGCGGCATTTTGTTGTGTCATCTCATCCATTTGCGAGACCGCTGTAGATACTTCTTCAATGCCAGCAGACTGCTCTGCAGAAGCCGCTGCAATCTCTGCCATGATGTCATTTACACGCTTAATCGAACTGACAATTTCTTTCATCGTATCGCCCGATTTACCCACCAACTGATTGCCGCTATCAATTTTTTGCACCGAATCAGAAATGAGCGCTTTAATATCTTTTGCGGCATTGGCCGAGCGCTGTGCAAGTGTGCGAACTTCAGACGCAACGACTGCAAACCCACGCCCCTGATCACCCGCACGTGCCGCTTCCACGGCCGCATTCAACGCGAGAATATTGGTTTGGAAGGCGATACCATCAATCACGCCAATAATGTCGGAAATCTTGCGTGCCGATTCATTAATCGCATTCATCGTGGATACCACTTGCTGGATTAGTGCTCCACCATCGGTGGCCACTGTAGAAGCTTGTTCCGCCAATACATTCGCTTGCTTGGCGTTATCCGCATTTAATTTCACCGTGGAGGTAATCTCCTCCATTGATGAAGCAGTCTCTTCCAGATTCGCTGCTTGCTGCTCTGTTCTGCTGGAAAGATCGGCATTGCCCTGTGCAATTTCACTGGAGGCAGTAAAAATCATATCGGCTGCGCTGCGAATATCGCTCAGCATTTTGCTCAGGCTTTCGGTAGTTTCGTTACAATAATTTTTTAAATCACCAAATGTTCCGGAATAATCCTCATCTATCCGTTCAGTCAAATCGCCTTTCGATACTGCACTTAATACACGCACCACATCATTAAGGCCTTTATCAGCAGTGTAGACAAGACTATTCAATCCTTCTGTCAGCTTTAAAAAGAACCCTTCTTTTCCATCGGTGCTGATACGCTCACTAAAATCCCCCGCCGCCGCAGCTTCAACAAGTCTATTCACTTCAGACTCAACAGCAACTTCAACAGTGCGGTCAAGCCACTCGACCACTGAGCCGAGACGCATACCTTCTTTATTGAAAATAGGGTTAGCCACTAAACGAAAATGTCGCTTGCCGACTACAATGTTTGATGTGTAGGTTGTGGTCAGGGACTCCAATAATTTCATTTGATGCATTGGATTTTTATGGAAGATATCCATATTACTGCCCACAATTTTATCGACAGAAAAATGCGGTAGCACTGTACGCAGATCAGCTTCCGCAGCACGCAACATGGTTTCAACAGATTTATTCATGTAAATAATATTGCGCCCGGTATCGGCCACCATGACGTTGGTGGTCGTTGTATTCAAAGCCCCCAAAATCCTATTTAGCTGGTGATCAGCTTCAATTTTTTTGAGTGCATCCTGCGTGATATCCGTTGCATATTTCACCACTTTAACAGGGCACCCTTCTGCATTAAGGATGGGGTTATAGCTGGCCTGTATCCACACTTCTTTTCCGCCGCGACCGATACGTTTGTATTGACCTGCTTCAAAATCACCACGCCCCAGGCGATCCCAAAATAAACGATATTCCTGACTGGCTTTATATGCTGGCTCAACAAATATACTGTGATGCTTACCTTTAATTTCGTCGAGGCTGTAGCCCATTGCATCGAGGAAGTTTTGATTGGCATTGAGTATGGTTCCATCCAGTGCAAATTCAATGACCGCTTGAACACGGTTAATAGCAGCTATTTGTCCGCGCATGTTTTCATATTCACGCTCATTCACTTTAATATGTTTGTTGCCGGAACCTGCGTTAAAAAGATTGATAATGTTCATTGAATTTGCTCCTTATGCACTTGCGCCAGTTGCTTCAGGTGAATCAAACAAGCCCAGCTCTTCACTCGATATCAGCTCATTAATATCCACCAAAATAATCATTTGTTCGTTCACTGTTGCCAGCCCTAATAAATAACGGCTGTTAAAGGCGACGCCAAAATCCGGAGGCGGCCGCAACTGTTCTTTCTCCAAACTCACCACATCGGAAACGCCATCCACTACTATGCCGACAATACGGCTGTGGATATGCAACACAATCACTATGGTAAACTCATCGTAAGTGACATTGCCCACATCAAATTTAATACGCAAATCAACAATAGGTACTATATCGCCGCGTAAATTAATCACGCCTTTTATAAAGGGCGGCGCATTGGCAATTTTGGTTACTGACTCGTAACCACGAATTTCTTTAACCGTGAGAATATCGATCGCATAATTTTCATCGCCTAATGTAAAGGTGAGAAATTCCTGCTTGATATTATTTGCCGCAGGTGATGCTGCCGGTTCCATACGCCGCTACCTCAAATTACCTGATTTTAAAATTACACTGCCGCCGCAAAATTCACATTGTGATTGACACTGAGCGCAAGCGATTCCACATCCAGAATCAGGGCTACGCTGCCGTCACCCATAATCGTGGCACCTGCAACGCCCTGTACGCGTTTGTAATGCTGCTCAAGGCTTTTAATAACGACTTGCTGCTGCCCAACCAATGCATCAACAAACAATGCAAAACGGTACTTTGTGGTTTCAATCAATACCACTATGCCTTTGCTTGCATCGGTAAATTGTGAGTCCAGTTGCATGATTTTATGCAGCGGTAAAATCGGCCAATATTCATTGCGCACATGCAATAGCTGATCATCACCTGCCAGGGTTTTAATATCTTTTGGCGATGGCTGCATGGATTCCACAATATGCACCAGTGGCACAATAAAAGTTTGGTCGCCAACCGACACGCACATGCCATCAACAATGGCCAATGTCAGCGGTAAATGAATGGTAAAGGTAGCGCCCTGTCCGGTACGTGATTCAATATCAATACGCCCACCCAAACTTTGTACATTGCGCTTTACAACATCCATGCCCACACCACGGCCGGACACATCCGTTACTTCAGCTGCAGTGGAAAACCCGGGTGCAAAAATTAATTGCCACACTTCTTCATCTTTAGGGTTTTCACTGACACTAATATTATTTTCACGCGCTTTTTCCAAAATGCGTTCACGATTCAAGCCACCGCCATCATCGCTGATACTGATTACGATATTGCCGCCTTGCTGTGCAGCACGTAGCACCACTTTTCCGGTAGGATTTTTCCCACGTGCGCGACGCACCTCCGCAGCCTCTATACCGTGGTCAATACTATTGCGCACCAAATGCGTGAGAGGATCGACCAATTTTTCGGTAAGACCTTTATCTAACTCTGTTTCGCCACCTTCAATCACTAAATCAATTTGTTTACCCAACTTGGTGGAGAGATCACGCACAACACGCGGGAATCGATTGAATACAAAAGACACCGGCAACATACGGATAGACATGACCGCTTCCTGAATTTCGCGTGTATTGCGTTCCAACTCACCCGCAACAGTTTGGAATTTTTCAGCTAACGCACCTTCAAGACTTTTGCCCAATAGGCTCATCATGGATTGGGTTATGACAATCTCACCCACCAGATTAATCAGCTGATCTACCTTGGCGACATCAACGCGAATGGATGAACTTTCTACACTGACCTGATCAGCAGTTTTGGATTTGGATATGACGGGCGCTGAGGCTTCCGGTTTGGTTTTAACGGAGGTAGTTGCGGTAGTCGTTGTGCTGGGAATTTCAGATGAAGAATCTATTTTTTCTGGCGAGCTAGACTCGGGCACTAATAAGTCTTCAAAAAAGCCAAATACATCCTTACTCGCTACCTCACGAGTAACTGCAGTAACAGGAACCTCCGTCATGGCGCCGGTTGTATTGGAAGCTATAGTATTTGAAACTGTAGTATTGAAATCTGTTGCAGTGGCTACTGGCAAATCCTCGAAAAAACCAAAACCATCATCGGCAACAGGCTCATCAAAAAAGCCATAGGTTTCTTCTACAGGAGCCGTGTCTAGCTGATTAAAAAAGCCATAGCCTTGCTCGCTTTCTTTATTGTTTTTTTGGTCTTGACGCTTTCCTGCGGTCACCAACTCCAATTCACTGGTGAGGGTATGCACGGCAGCCCAATCGATTTCGCCGCCACTGCGATAACTGTGCAAAATACTTTTTAACTGATCAACCGAACGTAAAAATAAATCCACCATCCCGGCAACAATACCCATCTGCCCCTTGCGGATTTTATCCAATAGATTTTCCATAATATGGGTTACGCTGCCCAGCGCATCAAACCCGAAGATACCACTGCCGCCTTTAATGGAATGGGCTGCACGAAAAATACTGTTGAGCATTTCCGGATCCGGATTTTCCAGATCCAGCGCTAACAACAGCTGCTCCATTTCTTCGAGGTGTTCCTGACTTTCCTCAAAAAAAACAGCGTGAAATTGTTGCATGTCGATTGACATATCCACATCCTGCGCATTTTTTGGCGGCACGCGCCCCGTGTTTACCCCATCACTTTTTTAGCAATTTCCAGCAGCTTGGCGGGATCAAATGGCTTTACCATCCATCCGGTTGCGCCTGCTGCGCGCCCTTGGGCTTTCATCGCGTCACTTGCTTCTGTGGTCAACACCACGATGGGTGTGCGTGAATGTGAAGGCAGTGCGCGGGCAGATTTAATAAATGTCAGACCGTCCATGTTCGGCATGTTTTGATCCGTTAAAATAAAATCAAAACTTCTGGCCTTGCACATATTAAATGCTTCAAGACCATCTTTTGCGGTACTGACCGAATAACCCGCCGATTTCAGTGTTGCCTCTACCATTTGCCGGACAGAGACTGAATCATCCACAATCAATACTTGTTTGCTCATACACCTAAGACCCTTATCGTCACCATTAAAACGGGCTTATCACGGCCCTGATTAAATTGCCTGGCGCTACTACTTCCACCTGCTGCGCAAGGTTGCGGATTAACTGTAATCCGCGACCTGATAGCCCATCATTTTCTTGAGAGTTACGTTCGTTGTAACAATAACCTGCGCCACTGTCTTGTACGCTGATATGTAATTTCGGCTGCTGGGCATTGGTTTCCCACAGCAACCGCAACTCAATCGTATCCGTACTGGTTAATTGCTCAAGACGACGCTCTCGCTCACGAAAATAATAGGTAAAACCATCCGCTGTTTCTTTAAGGGATGATTCCAATTTCAAAATGCCATGATCTATGGCATTACTGATCATTTCACTGACAACCAGAAAAACGATTTGGCAAAGATGCTGATTTATCTCCAGATACTGCAAAAATTTATTGCACAAGGGTGGAATCTCACAGCTAGCAATTTTTTTTCCGGATATTTTGACGCTCCAGGAAAAATCACCGATATCCTCCTGCACACAACCTTGGCTCAAACTATCGCGCAGTTGCTGCAGGCAACTGGCCAACACCAAGCTAGGCTCCAGCGTACAAATGGAAACATCGTCCCGGTATTTTTCTCTTCCTGTGTGCGCGGCAAGTGCGTGAGCCAAAGCCTGCTGCAAATTGTCAGGCCTGGATTCGATTACTTCCACAACCCTGGCCGATGAAAAAGAAGCGCCTTCAGCATTAGTCTCTTCGATCAAACCATCGCTATAAGCAAGAATGTGTCCATGTGCGGTGATTTCACAGCTAACAACATTTGCATCAAAAAGATCTTCCTCCAAAATACCGAGCGCCATGTGCTGTGACTTGAAGGCGTGAATAATTTTTCCATCATTCACCCAGTACACTGTTGGCATACCGCCATTCCATACTTCGATTTCTTGTTGCTCTTGATGCAATTGGATAACCACAGCGGCAACAAAACGGTCTTGCGGTGTATCGCGAATTAACTTTTTGTTAATTTCAGTCACTATGGGCTGGATGTGAAACCCTTTGGATACCATGCTATTAAAAATCGATACCACCGGCATCACGGTAATAGCGGCAGATAAACCATGGCCAGTTGCATCTGCCAACAAAAAATATAAATCGCCACTGGGTGACATTTTTGCAAGGGCTATGTCGCCGCTAAATGATGTCGATGGCTTTAACCAAATAGATACACCGTCTATTGATTGGCTGTTTTGACGCAACAAATATTCGTAGGTGAACTTGGCAATAGATTCTTCACGTTCTGCTTCCTGTTTAAATCGCTCCAATTCCCTGTTTTGCAAACTGATAAGACGCTGCAAACTGACTGATTTAATCAGGGCGCTGACTTTGAGCGCCAAGAGCGACAAGTTCACCGGTTTGATAATGTAATCTGCTACACCGCTGGCAAAACATTGTTCCAAAAAGACCGGATCTTCATTGCCGCTGATCATAATCACCGGGGTTTGTCGCTCTTGCAGGTAATCACTCAATTGCGCCAGCAATTCCAAACCTGTTCCATCACCCAATTGATAATCCAGTAAAATCAAATCCGCACAAAGACCTGAATTCAGTAGATCAACAGCTTGGCAAAAACTGTGCGCCGAATCGGTAATAAAGCCTTTGCTGTGAAAAAACTGACAAAATAGCTCGTTCAGGAATTCATCGTCATCGATGACCAGAATTGAATGCGCCTCTGCTGCCTGAAGTTCACTGATGACCATTAAATGTACTCGAATATCCTTTTCATATTTGCCATTTCCAATATTTGCGCCGTTGCACCTTTTGCACCCTTAATCATCATTTTTTTCTGTGCAGCTACCGCACGGCGCTGCCACATCATCATCATGCCCAATGCCGCACTGTCCAAATACTCTACCCGGCTAAAATCAAACACAATTCCTGTAATGCTTTGATTGTCGAGATGCTCTGTACATTGCCGCTGAAATTCTTTGTGATAGCCGTAATCAAACCGGCTGGGAAGTATAATGTTTGCTTGCTGGCTCATGGCTGCACCTTTAATAACATGACTACCTTCCATACTTTCAATATTCTCAACTCTTTTATCTGTAACACCTTGTAAGGCGATGGTTGAGTCAATTGAAATCAATAATTTTCTGTAAGTTTGCCAGCTGTAAAATTTCCTTTGGGGATGACTTCAAGTTGGTCAATACAATTTTTGATTGGCGTGATTGGGCTTTTTTTTGCGACATCACCAACAAACCTATGCCCGCGCTATCGATATATTCCAACTCTATGCAATCAAGGGTAATGGTGCCTGGATGCTCTAATGCTGCAGCCATGGCATTATTAAATTCTGCACTGGAGGAATAATCAAAACGCTTTGGCATTCTAATGACAGCAAGATTGGACATAAGACACTCCACTTTATTAGAAGAAATCGATTGAGCCACTTTCAACTGAACTGGCCGACACTGGATTATGTTTTTGGCGGTAGGATGATTCACGGTAGCGGGCTATTTCACGGCTAAGGCGTGCAAAATCTTTGTCGGCATCTTCGAGCGATGCACTGATGGGTAACAGCTCTTCAAGGCGTTGAATGGTATAGCGCATATTTTGCGTTGACATATCTTCAAACTGCAGTGCGCGGATCGCATCGTGCAATGCGTTTACCAACTGCCCAACCAGCGCCTCCATATCGTGATTTATTAACTGGTCTTTATCGGCTTTTTTGATCAGGTTATCGCTGACCGTTTGCATTTCTGCTTTGGCTTGCAACACATAAGTCATATCTTGCGATGCGACCTCGCCTACCACACGGGTCAAATCATCAATGGCACCAGCAATTCCTCTCAAACGCTTTTGGATTTCCAAACTAAACCCGGCTGAGCGATTGGAGAGCGCCCGCACCTCATCGGCAACAACTGCGAACCCTCGCCCACTT
Organism: Cellvibrio sp. pealriver; assembly: GCF_001183545.1. Lineage (NCBI taxonomy): Bacteria > Pseudomonadati > Pseudomonadota > Gammaproteobacteria > Cellvibrionales > Cellvibrionaceae > Cellvibrio > Cellvibrio sp. pealriver. Next base: position 170,370 of record NZ_KQ236688.1, on the reverse strand, counting down.
TCACCTGCACGCGCGGCTTCAATTGCCGCATTCAGCGCAAGTAAATTAGTTTGCGCAGCAATTTGATCGATGTCCTTTAATGCTTTGAGGACATCGGGCATTTGGTCGGCAATAGCACCTACTTTTTCTACCAGCTCCATTGAGGAGGCACTCATATTGACTGTGGTATCCACAAACTGATTGAGCAAGTTATAGGTGTTTTCAGCAAACAAACTCATACGCGCTGAAATACTGTCGCTGCTTTTATCTTCATCAATTTCATACAACAGCCGCTGCGTCGCTTGCTGCTGTTGTTCCAGCAGTGCTTTGATTTGTTCAAACGATTGGGTCAGGGTATTGACTGCATCGGACTGGATGCCAATCTGCGCCACCAGATTGCTCATACTTTCCTGTACAACCTCATTCACAATGACACTGGTTTCAATTAGCGCATTGTGATTAATTGGGGAGCCGGTAGTATCGGTGCCGCTACCATTAAGCGATTGTGCTGGCCGCCCGATAGGAGAATGAATTGATAAGGGATTGCTCAACACCACATAAGCCAGAAGTGCCGATACCAACACCACGCCAGCAATAGGGTGGAGATAAATTCCCAGCAGTGAGCCAACGACCAACGCGAAGACAATGAGCAATAGGTTTTTCACCTGCATAAATGCAATCCACTCCATTGATTCCATGGTGAAACTGTACAGTCAGGGCGGCAAGAATCTCGCCTGTTTTTGAACAGTATGGATTAACACTAGCAGGTTTATTTCAGCTTGCTCTGTTTGCAATTCGTTTAACCGATTTTTTACTAATAATCGAAATGCGACTTGATATGTATCCAAAAAACGTAGAATGAAAACGCCTATGCATTATTTTTTTATTTCTATTTTTTATATTTTCTAATTTTCGGCCATAAAAAAACCGGCAGTTATTCACTGCCGGTTTTTTATGATCATCTATAGCGATGCAATATTAAATGCCAATGTTTATTGGACTGTCACTACACCTTCTTCTATTTTGGCCTTCCAGATTTGCGGGCCGGTGGTGTGAACGGATTCACCACGTGAGTCCACCGCCACTGTCACTGGCATGTCTTTTACATCAAATTCGTAGATGGCTTCCATCCCCAATTCCGGAAAACCCAATACCTTGGATGACTTGATCGCTTGCGCAACCAGATAGGCCGCTCCGCCAACTGCCATCAGGTAAACGGATTTGTTATCGCGTATCGCCTCAATGGCGGTTGGGCCACGTTCGGATTTGCCGATCATCCCGAGCAAGCCCGTTTGTTCCAACATAGTGCGAGTGAATTTATCCATACGGGTAGCCGTTGTTGGACCGGCTGGACCGACTACTTCATCACGCACCGGGTCAACCGGTCCGACGTAATAAATGAAGCGACCTTTGAGATCCACTGGCAGCGGCTCACCTTTGGCAAGCAGGTCGGTCATCTTTTTATGTGCGGCATCGCGGCCGGTTAACATTTTGCCGGAGAGCAAAATCGTCTCACCGGTTTTCCACTCCAGCACATCTTCTGGCGTGACGGTATCCAGATTGACGCGGCGAACACTGCTACCTACATCCCAACTGATTTCCGGATAATCCTCCAACGCCGGTGGCGTTTGGAACGCAGGGCCAGAACCATTCAACACAAAATGTGCGTGGCGCGTTGCAGCGCAGTTAGGGATGATCGCGATCGCTTTGTTAGCAGCGTGGGTTGGGTAATCTTTGATTTTCACATCAACTACAGTAGTCAAACCGCCCAGCCCTTGGGCACCAATGCCCAAGCGATTAATTTTGTCGTACAGCTCAATGCGCAATTCTTCGTAGCGGTCGCTGGCTCCGCGCGCTTGAAGCTCCTGGATATCGACAGGATCAAGCAGTGCCTCTTTGGCAAGCAGCATGGCTTTTTCCGCCGTGCCACCAATGCCGATTCCCAGCATGCCCGGTGGGCACCAACCTGCACCCATTTCGGGCACGACTTTCAACACCCAATCCACAACCGAGTCAGAGGGGTTGAGCATGGCAAATTTTGTTTTTGCTTCAGATCCGCCACCTTTAGCCGCTACGTGTACATCAACGGTATTGCCCGGAACTATGTTGTAGTGGATCACAGCAGGGGTGTTGTCACCGGTGTTTTTACGGGCACCGTCCGGATCGGCCAGAATCGATGCACGCAATACGTTATCGGGATTGTTGTAAGCGCGGCGAACACCTTCGTTCACCATGTCGGTGAGGCTCATCTGCGCATCCCATTGAACATCCATCCCCACGGTCACAAACACAGTGACAATGCCGGTGTCCTGGCAAATCGGGCGATGCCCCATGGCACACATACGTGAGTTGATAAGAATTTGCGCCATCGCGTCCTTGGCGGCTTTGTTTTGCTCGCGCTCGTAGGCTTTATGGATGGCCTGGATAAAATCCACGGGGTGGTAATAAGAGATAAATTGCAGCGCATCGGCGACGCTGTCGATCAGGTCTTGCTGGCGAATCACGGTTGGCATAATGAACTTCTCGAATTGTTAGAGAGTAAATCGGAAGGCGGTAAAACAGGGCGACGATTCTACACCATCAAGCACCGAGATTCAGGAGCCCTAGCCCAGACAAACCGTAACAACCGATCCACGCCCTCCATTGGAATGACCATTAACCGTGCACGGGAGAATAAAAAAGGCCGGGCAAAGCCGGCCTTTTGATGACGCCAAATGGGAGTTAATTGCGCCCCAAACGCTCCAATAATTTTTGGTTTTCGCTCTCAATGTGCTTGTAGAACTCTACATCTGACAAGTGTGAAGCAGCGGCTTCATCAATGACCAATACAACCTGCTCATGCAGTTGCAATGCCGATGCAGGGCAAGCAGCGGTTAATGGACCTTCAACAGTAGCCTTAATCGCTTCTGCTTTATTTTCGCCGGTCGCCAGTAACACTACTTTTTTCGATTCAAGAATGGTGCCTATCCCCATGGTGATAGACAAGTGTGGCTGGTACTCATCTGCCGCAAAAAAGCGCGCATTATCATCAATGGTTGCACGGGTTAACGTTTTCACACGGGTGCGCGACATCAGCGATGATGATGGCTCATTAAAACCAATATGACCATTACGGCCAATGCCTAGCAACTGCACATCAATGCCGCCTTTTTGTTTGATTGCAGTTTCATAAAGTGCGCACGCGGTAAACGGATCTTCTGCATCACCTGGTGGAACAAAGGTTGAATTTTTATCGATATCAATATGATCAAATAATTGTTGGTTCATAAAGTAGCGATAACTTTGCGGATGGGTTGCAGGCAACCCCAAATATTCATCCAGATTAAAACTGCTGACATTTTTGAAAGACACGCGCCCGGACTGATAGGCTGCAATAAGCTCTTTATATAGAGCTACCGGTGTTGAGCCGGTTGCCAAGCCCAATACTGAATCGGGTTTACGGCTAATTTGTTTGATAAAAATATTCGCGCCGTAATTCGCAACAGCAGCGGCATCTTTCAAAATAACAACTTTCATTGAACACTCCAGTGAGTGGCATTGACCGAAAAAATAAACAACTTAACTTGCAGAAAAAATTACGAATGACGTAAGAAATCGCCCGCAACCCATGTGTGGGTTACACGATAGCCATCGGTAAAATGTACCAAATCTGCGCGGTAGTCCGGTTGGATGCGACCAAGCGAATTATCGACCTGCATAAATTCAGCGGGGTATAACGAAGCCATACGCAGGCTCTCACTTAACTCCATTCCCACCCATTGCGTATTCAAGCGCACAGCGTCAATCATGCCAATCGCGCTGCCTGCCAACCGACCTTCTGCATTAACGAGGCAACCCTCTTTTTCATAAATGGTTTCGCCGTAAATCTGGAATGATTTTTCAGGTGAGCCGACAGTAGACATTGCATCTGTCACTAAATAGATTTTGCCTTTGGGTTTTGCTGCGCAGGCAACGCGTGCTGATGCAGCGTGCACATGGTACGTATCAATAATAATGCCGCACCAACTATTACCATCTTCCAATGCCGCGCCTACCACACCAGGTTCGCGGCCAGTGGTCGGGCGCATCGCGTTGTATAAATGTGTAAAACCGCTAAGACCTTCTTTTAAGGCGCTGACAACCGATTCGTAATGCGCATCGGTATGACCTGCGCAGACCACAACACCTGCTGATGCCAATTGTGCTATCTGGCCGGGTGCCGCATGTTCCGGGGCAAGCGTGAGCATTACTTTAAATTCATGCTGACTTTTAACAGAGGCAACCAGCCAATCAATATCGGCTTGCTCCATCGTGCGGATATAGCGTTCGTTGTGTGCACCGCGGCGCGCCATATCAAAAAACGGTCCCTCCACATGTACACCCAAAACACCTTTCATACCCGCAGCAACCGCGTCAGCAACTGCTTTAACGCCCGCTTGGTGAACTTCGCGGGTATCGCTGATTAAGGTAGGTAACATCGAGGTTGTGCCAGTTGGGCGGTGCCCGTCCAACATAGTTTTGATAGCGCTCACGCTGGTGTCATTGGTAAAAAATGCACCGCCACCGCCATTCACTTGCAGATCGATAAAACCAGGCGCAAGGATGCCACCATCCAATAAAATTTGCGGAATATTCGCATCCAACTCCGCAGCAGGAACCAGCGCTTCTATTTTTTCGTCAGCGATCACAACCGCATAATTTTCCAGAAAAGTGTCTCCGGTAAAAATGCGCGCGCCCACCAAAGCCTGTTTCATAGCCATACCTGTATAACAACATCTGCCTTAGCGCAGAAAATTCTTTATAAGCTGATAATAATATTGCGCTTGTGCAGTACCCAAGCCACAAACCACAAAATAGCCACTTGTAAAAGCGCAAAAATAAACGAGGCAAAATAAGGGTCGGTCACACTGCGGAACGCTCCATACAAAGCGGTGTAAAGTGATTCATTGCCGACAGGAATTAAATACATGGTTGTTGCCAATAAACCCGACAATACATAAATAAACAGCGGGTTTTTACCAATAATTTCAAAGCTGTGATACACAGGTTTGATAGCGTTTGCTAGCGAGGATTGCTCCAGCTTGACCAGCAAAATCAACATCAAAATAGCAACGCCACAGGTCAACACAACGAACGGGCTGGTCCACAAGGATTTATTGATAGGAAATACGGTATTCCACAACAACGCCAAACCAATCAACGCCAATGCGGACACAAATAATTTGCTCAGTGCTTTTTCTTTATCTTCGCTCGCCAATAGAACACGCGTCGCTTCAAAACCGATGATCACATTCACAATCGATGGAAATGTACTGAGGATACCTTCTGGATCAAACGGCATACCCTTACCCTGCCACAAATGGCTAGCGCCCAGCACGCTCAGATCAAACTGACGCACAACATTGTGCTCAAGACTGTAAGGATCCGATGACATATTTAACAGAGCCCAATATCCCACCAACAAAATGGTGCTGATAACAACGCGCCCCGAAAATCCAAAATACAAAATAATAAATGCCGCAAAACCATATGCGAGTGCGATACGCTGCAACACTCCCATAACGCGCCACTCACTCAAACTCTCGGTGAATGGATATGCAGATAACAAAACACCGATTAAAAACAACAAAGCTACACGGCGCAGGATTTTTTTGGATTGTTGCGCAAACGAAAGCTGGGACAAACCACGCACAGAAAAGTACATGGCCGAGCCAACAATAAACATAAAGAAAGGGAATACAAAATCAGTGGGCGTTGCTCCATGCCAATCAGCATGGAGCAGTGGAGCGTACACAAACTCCCAGGAACCCGGAGTATTTACCAAAATCATCAACGCGAGGGTCAAACCACGCATCACATCCAAAGCCAGAAAACGTTGTTTAACCATCGGATACCTCGCAGACGATGTAGCGGTAAAACGTGTGAGGAAAAAATTTATTTCCAGCTGCGCAGTTTGTGTCCTTTGACCGCATAGAAAAGAATAAATAAGTAGCAAGGTGTCATCACTATGTAAGCGGTTTGGCGATCAACAACCGTTGACAGCGCCCCCATAATGACCGGCACCACAGCACCGCCGGCAATAGCCATGATCAACAAGGCCGCACCTGTGCTGGTGTATTTACCCAAACCACTCAATGCCAATGGCCATACCGCAGGCCACACAATGGCATTCGCCAAGCCCAGAAGCGCAATGCACAAAATAGTATCCGGAATAGAAGGTGCGCCCAGAAAGGCAAACATTGAACTGATAACCGTAGACTCATTACTGCCGAATACCACCGCCAAGCTCAGCAGCACACCGAGTACTGCAGAAACCGACAGCATTTTTTGCTGGGAAATGACACGTGGAATCAACAATATCCCCAAGATATAACCTATCACCATACAGGTCATGGTAATGGAGGTCAGAATAGAGAAATTGGTGAAACCTATACTGCGGCCGTAAGCACCAATCGTATCACCTGCGATAACTTCAACACCTACGTATAAGAAAAGCGCGATAACGCCTAACACCAAGCTGGGAAATTGCAGCACTTCGCGTATGGGAAGATGATCATTCTCTTCTTCATGCAAATTCAATTCAGGCAAAGACGATATTTTTACCAAAAGCGCCACAGCACCGATCACCAGCGCCATGTAGATGTATGGCAACACCAAATTACTCGCCATTTGTTCAATTTCTTCGGGCGATGGTGTTGTAGTTGGATGACCACTCATTCCACCCAGAATCAATGCGGTGAAAACCAAAGGCGCAACAATACCGGCCGATTTATTGAGAATGCCCATCAAGCTAATACGACGTGCGGCAGATTCTTCAGGCCCCATTTTCACAACATAGGGGTTCACCGCTGTTTGCACTAATGTCTGCCCTGCCCCCATCATAAATTGCGCAACTAAAAACAACGCGAACCAATGGGTTTTTGCCGCAGGAATATAAAGTAACGCAGCCAAGGCCATAACGCCCAAACCGATCGCCATTCCATTTTTATATCCTACTTTGCGGATAACCCAGGAAGATGGCAGTGAGAAAACGGTAACGGCGATATAAAAAGAAAACAAAATAAAAGAAGCTTGAAAGGGTGTCAGGTTCAACACAACTTCCAAATAAGGCATTAACGAACCATTAAGCCAAGTGACAAAACCAAAAATAAAAAATAGCCCAGCGATCATTGCCAGTGGCAACACAATACTTTTCGAGTTTCCGGGGGGGGAATGCACAGCGACAGCTTCGTTATTCATTTGTATGGTTCTCGCGTTAGTTAGCAGTGGTTAAAACACTCTGATTATTATTAATATATTTAAAACGCTGTTTGGCGAAATACACGGCACCAAATTCCGGTTGATATAGCGCAGGAGAAAGCTTTTCCGCCATATCTTTTTCCATCCAGGGAATCAGGCGTGGAGCAAGGCCACCAATAATTGACATACGCCCAGGGTTGGTTGCCCAAAGCTTACGCGCAATACCACTCATGTAAGCCGCACCTTCTTTGGCAATACCAATCGCAACGGCATCACCTGCATCTGCAGCATCGACTACAAAAATAGCAAACTTGGCATAATCGCCCTGCTTGGCTCCAAACATGCGATCAACGATCATAACACCCGATGCCTGCAGGAACTCACCAATAGATTCACTCAGTTTGGTTTGCGGCCCCAAATCATCATAGGCCAACAGGATTGCCTGAATAGCTTCAAGGCCCATCCAGGCACCACTGCCTTTATCGCCGATAGGAAAACCATGCCCACCGATAAACAGGGACTCGTTATTTACAAAAGAGTAGCCGCACGAACCAGTACCACAAATCATTACCGCACCTTCGTCACGGTTGTGGGCACCAAGGCAGGCGATATGAAGATCGGTAGTGAGATGCATTTCTTTGAAAGGATGTTCCCACGCCGACATAACATCATAAAGGCTTGGAACATTCACACCGGCAAGACCAGCGCCAGCGATTAACTCACTCATTGCAGAAGGAGGCAAACCTGCATCAATCAATGCAAGTTCAGCAGCAGTACGGATAGAATCTTTGGCTTGTTGAACGCCTTGGAAAGGATTGGCAGGACCACCGACACCGGTACCTAACACCTGTAAGTCAGCAGTCATGATACTGGCACGACACTTGGTACCTCCGCCATCAATACCGATAAACAAGGGTTGTTCGCCAAGTGGCATCTTTGCCATGATCTACCTCATTATTTTTTAGAGCAAATACCCGGCACATGTCATCAGCTGCCAGATACTCAAAAAACTTGACTCTTCTTATGCACGGGCAACAACCCCAAGCAAAGTCGTCATCATAACAGACAGTTAAAAAAGGTTAGTGCCCCGCAGGACACTAACCACAAGACCACTACTACAGCTCTAGAGAACTCATGCCCCATGATACTGAACCCGATAAGGAGAGATATCAGATCCAGAAGTCATCATCGGACAGGGTTAGATTACGCCTACCGGACAACGTTGTCAAAGAAATTTTAAGCTCAATCTCTCATTCGGACGGGAATTTACCTTTTTTTTCAAAAATCGCTTTTGGGAAGCAATGATTTAACACATTCATTGTTCATATAAATCCCAATCAGAGACGATAAATCAATCTCTCTTCACCGCCTTTTTTCCTTAGTTCAAAGCGGTAGCTTTTTTGATTTTTTTGCTACCGTTTTCGGCTTGACTTGGTTACTCGCAAGCAGTTAGTGTGATGTGATTTTTAATTGAACATCGAGCGGAATATGAGTGACTTAGTAAAACAAATATTAATTGTTGGCGGAGGCACTGCAGGCTGGTTAACTGCTGCAAAACTGGCAAAGGAACTCAATAGCAAGTCAACTGATGCAGTACAAGTAACATTAATTGAATCTCCAGATGTTCCCACTATCGGCGTGGGCGAAGGCACATGGCCAACAATGCGTGCCACACTTCAAAAATTAGGGATAGATGAAGCTGAGTTTATGCGTTATTGCAATGCAAGCTTTAAGCAAGGCAGTAAATTTATTAATTGGAGAAAAACACCTTCAAACGACCAATCAAATTTTTACTATAATCACTTCACATCCCTGCAAAATCCTGAACAATTTAATCTGGCTCCCTATTGGAGCCTAGGCTACGCAGGCGACATAAGCTATGCCGATGCAGTTTCATTCCAAGGTTCCGTATGCGAAAAGGGATTGGCTCCAAAAAAAATAACAACTGCACAGTATGAGGGCATACAAAGCTACGCCTATCATCTTGATGCTGCACGCTTCGCTGATTTCTTAAAAACCCATTGCACCGAGAAATTAGGAGTTAAACATCTCTTCGGGCACATAAGACAGGTCAATCAAGATCAGGATGGATACATCACATCAATTGATACCGAAGAGCATGGCGTTATTGCAGCTGAGTTTTTTGTGGATTGCAGCGGCTTCTCTGCACTCATTATCGGAAAAACGCTCGACGTTCCATTTAAAAGCATTTCGGACAAATTGTTTGTCGATCATGCCATTGCCATTCAAGTGCCCTATCAGGATGAGCACAACGACCCTGTCGCCACACAAACACTTTCTACCGCTCAAAATTATGGCTGGATATGGGATATAGGCTTAACCAACCGTCGCGGTACAGGCTATGTATATTCCAGCCATTACACCGACCATGAAAGCGCGGAGCAAACCCTGAGACGCTATTTAGGCCCACAAGCTGACCACTTGGCTTCACGCAGAATTAAGATGAACATTGGTTGGAGAGAACGTTTTTGGAAAAAAAACTGTGTTGCCATAGGTATGTCAGCGGCATTCATAGAACCACTGGAAGCATCGGCTATCTTCTTGATTGAGGCAGCAGGCAATATGCTGGCAGACCAGTTCCCACGTACACGACATGAGATGCAATCTGTCGCTAAAAAATTCAACCGTTCGTTTTTGTACCGCTGGGATAAATCGGTTGAGTTTATCAAAATGCATTACTTTCTCTCACGCAGGGATGACACTCAATTTTGGATAGACAACCGCAATCCAGAGACGGTTCCAACTGCTCTAATGGACAGACTGGAACATTGGAAATCGCACCCACCAAGCCGCTATGACTTTGATAATGTTTATGAGCCATTTCCTTTGGAAAGTTATCAATACATTCTCTACGGATTGGATTTCCAAATGGATATTAACCATAAAAAATCAGCCTACCAAATGGTCGACTATGCTCAAAAGCAGTTTTCTCGCGTAAAAGAGCTGGCAGAGATAGCCGCAAAAGAACTACCTACGCATCGCGATTTGCTTAATAAGATACGCACATACAACTTTCAGTCCATATAAAATTATCATTTACTAAAAATCACGGGAAAATCATGAGCAACATTGTCGTCTTAAACAAAGAAGTCCACAAAAATCTAAAAATAAAAAACAACCGAAATTATCAGCAAACAAAAAATCAGCACATCGCTATTTTGCAAGTACATGAATTTGTACCTGCTTCCATCTGCTATCCGATTGTTTTTATTAAAGACGCTGAAACCGGCGAGTTTCGTTGTGTTGCAATGCTTGGCCTGCAGCCAAATGAAAATTTGTTTTATAGCGAAGAGCATTGGGCAGCTTCTTACATTCCAGCAGCAATCAGAGGTTATCCATTTTTAATTGCACCCGATACTGCAAGCCTGTGTGCAGACATGAGCAGTCCACTATTTAACGAAACAGAAGGCAATGAGCTTTTTAATAGTGATGGCAGCGAAAGCGAATATTTAAAAGGTGTAAAAGAACGCCTTTCAACGTTCGTAAGCCAGACACCTGTAACCCGGGAATTTATCCGTTACATAGCAGAAAAAAATCTTTTATCCCCTTTTAATTTAACCATCAATACAAGCGGTGAAGAGTCTGGATCTTATTCGCTAAATGGTTTGTATGCGATAGACCATAAAAAAATAAATGATCTCTCTGACGCGACTTTTCTTGAGTTGAGACACAAAAATTATTTACCAGCCGTTTTTGCTCATTTGGCTTCGCTGGGCAATATGTCCACGCTTGTTCAAATGAAGTCAATAAAATAATTCTCACCCATGAGCCGACATGCTCAAACTATAAGAAGCCAGGCACTTAATGCAACATACTAATATTGAATCAATCCTCATCGTGGGAGGGGGAACCGCAGGCTGGATGAGCGCGGCAGCCCTAGCAAAAATTCTTGGCAGGGAAAAAGTTAAAATTAGATTGGTTGAATCGGAAGACATAGGTACTGTAGGTGTAGGCGAGGCAACGATTCCTCAAATACAACGCTTTAATATAATGCTTGGGTTGGATGACAACGATTTCGTCAAAAAAACTCAAGCGACATTCAAACTAGGCATTCAATTTGTAAACTGGAGAAAGCAAGGACACTCCTACATTCATGCGTTTGGTGACGTTGGTATCGATGTTGATGCGATACCTTTTTATCACTACTGGCTGAAGTTAAATCATACAAACCCGGATGCTGACATAGGTGAATATTGCCTAAACACCAGTGCTGCGCTGAATCGCAAATTTATGCGCCCGATTAACAATCCAAACTCTCCTCTTTCCAATATCCCTTACGCGTATCATTTTGATGCGGGGCTATACGCAAAGTTTTTACGTCAATACGCAGAAAATCTTGGCGTTGAGCGTATCGAAGCGACTATTGATCAGGTAAATTTGCGTGATAGTGATGGATTCGTCGAGTCAGTAACGTTAAAAAACGGGAAGCAATTAGCAGCTGATTTGTTTATTGACTGTTCTGGTTTCAAAGGTCTTGTGATTGAAGAAGCCTTAAAAACAGGCTACGAGGACTGGTCGCACTGGCTGCCATGTGACAGAGCCTGGGCTGTTCCTTGCGCAAGTAATAAAGCACCAACGTCCTACACTCGTTCCACTGCACACAGTGCTGGTTGGCAATGGCGAATCCCATTACAGCATCGGATTGGGAATGGTCATGTCTACAGTAGTAAATTTATGGATGATCAAGAAGCTAAAAATATTCTTTTGTCCAATTTAGATGGCGAAGTATTAGCCGCCCCCAAACAATTGCGTTTCACTACCGGTAAAAGAAAGCAGTTTTGGAATAAAAATTGTGTGGCAGTAGGCCTGTCTAGCGGATTTATGGAACCACTGGAGTCAACAAGTATCCACCTTATACAATCCAGCCTGGCTAAATTAATCAGCCTTTTTCCTACTAAGGATTTTAATCAAGCCAATATTGCTGAATACAACCGCCAAACACATTTTGAATTTGAAAAAATTCGGGATTTTCTCATTCTGCACTATCACGTTACTGAACGGGATGATTCTGATTTTTGGAATTATTGCCGAACAATGGAGATTCCCGACTCGCTTGCACAAAAAATATCACTCTTCAGATCGACCGGAAAAATTTTTCGTGAAAGTTATGAAATGTTTAGCGAACTCAGTTGGTTTGAAGTTATGCAAGGTCAAGGACTTATGCCTTCCAGCTATCACCCTCTGACAGACTTAACGGATGATGCTGTTTTACATGAACGCATGTCAAAAATTCGGCAAGCGATAAAAACATCTGTCGATCTAATGCCGTTTCATGAAGATTTTATTGCACAACACTGTGCTGCAAATAAAATGTAACGGACATTAACCTGTGCAATTTTACATTTGTAAAATTGCACAGGTTCATATCACACTCTCTGAAAACCGTATTTGTATACTTTTTCTACCAGCTCACGCTGATTGGGTAGTTCTTTTGCTAGCATTGCAGTGACATTATTAATTTCCATAAATTTTTTTCGTGCAACTTCACGGTCTTGAAACGTAGATTGGTTGTGAGCAAGGTTTGTGGGGTATTGCATACCATAAAGCACAAACAAATAGCTATCCAACACGAAAGGCTCATAGGCATAATCAAAATCGTATTTACTGGGAATATGTGACCGCCAGTGATTCAATTTAGCCAATAGCGTTGCAGGAATAGACTTTTCGTCGCAATTATCAATCCAGTATTGGGTATCACGCCGACGCGAAATGCAGTAGTGCAACTTGACAAAATCCACTGACTTATCCCAACGCAAACGAAATGTTTTATTGTATTTTTCTTCCACGTACGGAAGCGCGCTCGCATCACGCGGAAATTGGTCAGCTAACATATTAGCTGCAGCTTCAATCAGAAAAATTGCTGAAGCCTCCAAAGGTTCGATAAACGCGGCAGACATTCCAATTGCAACACAGTTTTTATGCCAGAATTTTTCACGATAACCAAGCTTGAGTGGAATTTTACGCGCTTCAATACCATTGCTTTGTTTACCAATATGTTGACGAAGCACCTCTTCTGCCCGCTCATCGGTTGTATGACGACTACTGTAGACATAACCGACACCACGCCGATTATGTAAACCGATGTCCCATGTCCAACCATTTTCTTGCGCAGTAGCTATTGTGTGGGTTGCAATCGGATCATCTGCATTTTCATAGGGAACCTGCATCGCTAACGCGGTATCATTGAAAATAACATCGCTAATGCTATGCCATTTAATACCAAGCGCCTTCTCAATTAGCAGCGCCCGTGAGCCGGAGCAATCAATAAAAAAATCGGCGGCTATTTCGGCGCATTCAGGGTTGTCAGTACACACTGAATGAATATTACCGTGCTCATCCAATTTGACTTGACCAACGTTTGCTCGTAGATGCTGTACCCCCAGCTTACTTACCGCAAACTTAGCCATAAAATCGGCAAATTTATTTGCGTTCAAATGATAAGAATAATTCTGCAATGCAACATATTCTGGTGTAGTAATTTTTTTTGGGGCTAATCCAAGCTGACAAATACGGCTTTGGGTTGCAACGGCCAAATCATATGGCAATCCATCATTACCTTCTTTCAATAACCAGTAGGGAGCCAAATTAAAATTGTAAGATGCATGGAAGACCGCGCTTAGCGGATGAAAATAACGATTTGTTTTTTCTGAAGTGGGCGTTTCGATCCAATTAACAAATTCTGATCCTTGTTTAAAGGTAGCATCGCACTCACGCATAAATTCACTTTCATTCACGCCCAGAGTTTGCAATGTTGTCCGCATAGTAGGCCAAGTGCCTTCACCTACGCCAAGAATAGGAATATCAGGAGATTCAACCAAGGTCACTTTTACCGCGCCGGGTTGATTTGAATTCAATTGTTTAGCAAGGATTGCCGCGCTCAGCCAACCCGCTGTACCACCACCAACGACCAACACATGATTGACAAGAGAGCTCATGAAAACACCTGCAAGTATCCGGGGGAATAACGAACGTTACTCATTTAACGTAACTATACAATATCAAAATATAGCAAAAAAAAAGGAAGGCTTTCGCCTTCCTTTTCCTAAGAAGCAACTAACATCAGCTTCCCATTAATTAAAACTTCATAGAAGCTTTAACGTAGTAACGAGTACCGTTGTCGTTAGAGATACTCAATGTTTCCAGACCATAACCGTGAGTACTGGTAGTCACTTCACCCAACAGGTTTTGCGCATCGAAACTCACGTTGATGTTATCGGTGATAAACCAGGTAACGTTAGCATCAAGGAAGGACTGGTCAGCATACAACTCAGTACCACCAATACCCAAACCTTCTGCCAGGAACTCTGAACGATGGGTATAAGCCAAACGTGCAGAGATCAAGTCAGTCTCATAGTAACCAGTCAAGTTGTATGAGTTACGAGAAGTACCCGGCAACGCTGCTTTCACACCTTTGTCGTTTTCACCTTCACCGTCCACATAAGTGTAGTTAGCGATAGCACCGAAGTTGCCGAAGGTTTGTTGATATTGCAATTCCAAACCTTGCAACTTACCACCACGACCTTGGCTAGGTGTGGTCACTTCGTAATCCCATGTACCGCTTGGATCAGTGATTTTTTCGATCACAACAGAACTGGTCAAGAATGAACGGATGTCTTTGGTGAATACTGCAGCAGATGCGATAGCGTTTTCATCGAAGTACCACTCAACCCCCAAATCCATTTGCGTAGCGCGATATGGATCCAGACCTACGTTACCTTTGGCAGCTTTACGAGAAACCTGACTTTGGCTGGTGTATGAAGGACTCATGTCGCTATAACCTGGGCGGCTCATAACGCGAGCGGCAGAGAAACGGGCAACCAGGTCATCAGACAAGTCCAACTTGTAGTTGAAGCTTGGCAGAATGTCGCTGTATTCACCTTTTTCTTGCTCAGTGGTTTTGTTGTTTACATCGTTCAATGCAGCGATGGTGTAACGAGTACCGGTAATATCGGTCGTTACATAACGCACACCAACGTTACCCGCGTAGGCATCACCTTCGAAATCAGCTTGGGTGTAAAGTGCAGTGATGTCTTCTTCAACCTCAGCCCATGCACCACGGTTTTGTACGCCAGCAGATTGATTTGCTTTGAATGCTTTTCTTACTTTGTCTGCATCAATACGTGCGATACGGGTTGGTGAACCACCGAACAGACCTTCGCCGCTGTGCTTGATCACGCCATCTTGCCAATCAGCCAGTGTAGTGCCCGCAAATTCGGTACCGGTGTAGGTGTAACGGTAGCCATCGTTCGAGAATTCGTGAGTACGTGCTTTGATACCGGTTTTGATCGCGTTAACTGCACCAAACTCTACGTCAAACTTACCATCCAATTCGAAGTATTGTTCTTCGTCGTGCAACACGTTGGATTCACGTGAAGGACCATCACCCAGTGCTTGCCACTCGCCATCGGCAGCATCTACACCCTGTGGTGCCAGTTGCATTTGGGTTTTACCGTCCATGTTGATCTTAACGGTTACAGGCTTGCCGTTATACATGAATGGTACTGATTTTCCTGGCTCGCCAGGTGCAGCCCAATCGATTGCGTAACCACCAATACCCCACAAGGAGTTGATGTTACCGCCGTTACCGCCGTTAGCTTCTGTGGTGCCCACAGAACCTTCCAAGGTAAAGCCGTCGATTTCGTATTTGAATCCTACATCACCCACTTCACTCTTGATGTTGGCTTCACGGCTGTTGATATCCTGAGCTAACCAAGCGCCAGAAGTGTATTCGCCGATAGTCGCCAAACCGTTGTTTGGAGTGGTGCGACCACCTTTGGTACCAGGAACAATCATGTTCTGGTTTTGTACACCATCACGCCAGTGAGAGTTGATGAACAGGAAGTTTTGGTTAGTGTTGGTCGCGTCAATTTCGGTAGACAGATAATGACCAGTGAACGTCAACTCATCGGTAGGAGCCCATTGTGCGGTGATGTCAAATACATCGCGTACACGGTCTTGATCAAACGCAGCAATACCTGATGCTGACCAACCTTCTTCCCAGTAGTTTTCTGCTTTGTGTGCACGACCGATGGTTTCAAGAGTCGATGCCGCAACAAGGATGCCGAAGCTTTCTGATTCGTTTTTCCAGCTGTACATACCAGTAGCACCGCCACCGGTTTCACCGTCAGCGATTGAGTTCGCCATACCTTCGAGCGATACGAAAGCAGTGTTCGCATCCAGATCAAGAGGTTTGCGAGTTTCTACAATTACAGTACCGCCCACGCCACCTTCATCCAAAGAAGCGGTTGGAGATTTGTATACTTCTACTTTCTTCACCAATTCAGATGGCAGCAGATCCATGTTGAAGCTGCGCTTGTTGGCGGTTTGTGAGAACCAACCAGTAGAAGCAACATAGTTGCCGTTCAGCAATACCGAGGTTAATTGTGGGTTCACACCGCGAATAGATACTTCGTTACCCTCACCGGTGAAACCACGGTTAATGGTTACACCTGGAACACGCTGAAGCGATTCAGCCAGGTTTTTATCAGGGAATTTACCAATGTCTTCTGACGAAATGGCATCTACAACGGCGTCAGAATTACGCTTCACGTCAATCGCTTGTTGCAACGCACCACGAATACCGGTTACCAATACTTCTTCGGGCTCAGCACCTGCATCTTGTGCATTGGCAGTTGTTGCAAAACCCATCATGGTGACTGCTGCAACTGAGCCGAGCATTAATGCACTCTTATTGGCCAGTTTGATCGCATCACTTAACTTGTTACGCATGGTTATTCTCCCGTGACTTGTCATTTGTGTGTATTAATAATGATCTAACTCTTCAACAACGAACCAAATAGAGACAACGTTGTCGATTGACCAACACTATTCCTGCTGGACAACGTTGTCAACAGTTTTGCAAAGAAATGAAAAGTAATATTTACCGTCTTAACACTGAAAAAATGACAGGAAAGTAATTCAAAATCAATAAGTTGCAAATTCGCGCCACAATTTTGATATGAAAAAAAATTTTCATGGCGCAGCAAGGAACATTACCAAAATACACACATCACTTTATCGGAAACAAAAAAGCCGCTTTTCAGCGGCTTTTCAGGTCATTTTGGTTGCAGGAAATTATGCGCAAACATGTATCACTGGTTAATAAGACGTGCCCGCAATTGGCGCAGACTTGCCTTAACGCTGCGCGCATTTTCAGGCCCCATGCGCAGCATTAATTTGTGTGTTTGAGGCAGGGCTTCAAGGGCGGGATCGGCGTATTGGTAGAACACTTTGGGGCGAACCAGTAACAAGTCACCTTGATGATCCGGTGCGGCCAATAGGTTATCGATCGCTGCAATCATAACGCTGTGGAAGTTTGGTTTTTTCAATCCCAACTCCCGAAAGGCTTCTTCAAGCAGTGGATAGAACCGGCGATAAACTGCAACTGCAGCATCGCTGTCGATTAATGCAAGTGTAGTAACGTAAGCCTCGTAGCGCTGGTAGTTAGTCGGGGCTATACGCTCCTGATCAACTGCAGTGCCTTCTACCATGACCGAGAAGGTTTCAGCGATAAACGGCGGTGGCGGTGATACCACCGGGCGATACTCGTGTATGACCTTACCCTCGGAAATATTGTTTACCGCCAATACAAATTTGCGGATTACCTCCTGCGGCACCAACAACTGTATTAATCCTTCACCACGCAATTGTTGTAGGGCAGCCAAGATACCTGCGTCACTTTCGTTCAATGCAGGTAAAGGCTCTACCTCAACCACGGGCACAGGGGGGGTGTACTCAACGATGGGGGCAGCGGAGGAACTACTGCTACTGACAGCTTGGGGAGCAACTGCAACCGGGGTTACCACAGATTGCGATGTCGCGGGGGCATCATCGCGCAAGAAAAAGAAAGCAGCCGCAACAGCAATCAAGACCAGTACCACAATTACGATCATGGAGGTGGACGAGCTTTGTCGCGGTTGGTAGTCATCACTCATAGCAATACCTTTGTAATAGTGATTGGAAACTGGATGGGCAACGCTCGCTCCCTAAGCGGAAGCAGTCGCCAGCAGGATTATGGCCTAATCTGTATTAGGGTGACAGCGTCGCCAGTATCAGGTTCCCTTTTTTTGTTGGCGCGGATTAGACTGCAATCCACAAATACCACTATGAGATACATAGAGTCATAAGATTCCAGAGGAAAGGGGATAGCAGAGGAATGTCGATCAACACATCAGTGCAACAAACTGCACGTACCGGATTATGGATGATAATTTTGCTTACCCTGGGGTGCGCCAGTATCACCGGCTCGCAATGGGACCAGCTCTACGGCAAAGCACAACCGCGGGAAATATCCTCCGCACCAACCAAAGCAACATTGACCTATTACAAAGACACGCGGAAGACGCTGGAGCAGCGCTGTGTTGTTTGCCACGGCTGTTACGACGCGCCTTGCCAGCTCAAAATGGAATCTTACGAGGGACTGCTGCGTGGGGCCAATCCGGTCAAGGTGTACGATGGAACGCGCTTGCTGGGGGCATCACTCACCCGTTTGTTTGAAGATGCACACACAACCTCTGATTGGCGCAGCAAGGGATTCCATCCCGTATTGAATGAGCGCAGCAATTCGCGCAAAGCCAATATCAATGCCGGCGTGCTGGCACAATCACTTGAACTGAAAAAAAACCATCCTCTACCAACAGCAGAGATTTTACCCGCCGATTTTGATTTCGATCTCAACTACAAACAGTATTGCCCGAGCATCGAAAATTTTGCCGCATTTGCTGATAAAAACCCGCTGTGGGGAATGCCTTATGGCCTTCCTGCGCTCAGCCCAAAAGAACACACATTAATTATGGAGTGGCTCGCGCAAGGTGCTGCGATGGGAACGCCACCCAAACTTCCCGCAAGCGTGCAACAACAAGTGAACCAGTGGGAAGTGTTCTTCAACGGCGACAGCCTGAAACAACAATTAGTCAATCGCTATATTTACGAACATCTGTTTTTGGCGCAACTTCATTTTAAGGAAGCGCCCAGAACCTATTTCCGCTTGGTGCGCTCCAGCACGCCGCCAGGTCAACCCATCGAACGCATCAGCACCCTGCGCCCTTACGACAACCCCATGGTTGCGCGAGTGTATTACCGCTTATGGCAAGATCCATCGAGCATCGTTGCTAAAAACCACATGCCATATGCATTAAATGCCGAGCGCATGAAGGAATGGCAGCAATTATTTTTTGCGACAGAAGGCGAGTTTTCTTACGAGGTGACTCACCTTCCCTCTTATGATCCTGCAATTGCAGCGAATCCTTTTGTGAGCTTCGCCCAACTACCGGTCAATGCGCGCTACCGTTTTATGTTGGATGAAGCGCAGTTCACGATTATGAATTTTATTAAAGGTCCGGTCTGTCGTGGGCAGGTTGCACTCAATGTGATTCAGGATCACTTCTGGGTTTTCTTTGTATCGCCCGAAACACAAAATACCAATGGAATTGCGCAGTTTTTGTCGGAAAACAGCAAGCACCTGCAATTACCTGCAGAAGCGGGCAATACCTTGTTACCGATGACAAATTGGCTGAAATATTCCGAGCTGCAAAAAGAATATCTGAACGCAAAAGCTGCGTTTGTCAGCAAGTTGATTGCTAACGAAGGCGGACTTGAAATGAATAACATTTGGAACGGTGAGAAGAGCCCGCATGTTAAAACAGATATTAAAAAGAGAAATCCGAATGCCGCACTCACTATTTTTCGTCACAGCGACAGCGCCAGCGTGCACAAAGGCCTTATCGGCCAAGCCCCTAAAACAGCATGGATAATTGACTACCCTTTGCTTGAGCGCATTCATTATTTATTGGTCGCTGGTTTTGATGTGTATGGCAATGTATCGCACCAGCTATTGAGCCGTCTTTATATGGACTTTTTGCGCATTGAAGGCGAGATGAACTTTGTCGGCCTGCTCCCGGAAAACGAGCAGGAAAAAGTCATGTCCTATTGGTACCGCGATGCCGAATCCAATCTTAAAACCTACGTTGACCTTTACATCAAGCAAATCGATGCGCCCAACAAAATCCGCTATGTCAGCAATGATCCGCAACAAGAGCTTTATCAAAAATTGAAATTGCATCTGGGGGAGGCCGCACATTCGCCCTTTAATATCCAGGCAAAAAAATTGCCCGCACATAAGTTGGCGCTCTATGAAAAATTGCAAAACACCACCGGAAAGCCCATCAGCTTTTTACCGCAAACCACACTCATTTATATTCCCAATACCGGTTTGTTCACGCTGGTGCACAACAACGCTTATTCCAATCTATCGTCACTTTTTGGGGAAGATAAACGGCGCATTGCCGCCGAGGATAATCTCACCATTGCGCAGGGCATTATCGGCAACTACCCCAACAGTTTTATGCGCGTAGAGGAACAACAATTGGAGGATTTTGTCAGCCGTATCCAAACACTGGATTCAGAGGATGACTACAAAGTGCTGCGCGATATTTACGGCATTCGCCGCAGCAGCAGCGAATTCTGGGCGTTTAGCGATAAGGTCCACCAGCTTTATTCCTCCAGCGAACCGGAAGAAGCAGCCCTGCTGGATTACAACCGGCTGGAAAATCGCTAGTGATTATCGCAACGGGTTACCGGAGCTGATTACTTCTATTACCCGCTAACAAGGCACACCTGTATCAGCCGCAATCTGTTTTTGAAAATTGCGGCTTGGGGGCAAATACAGTATTCTTTCTAATAATCACTCTCATTTACATATGCGATGTATCACTTATGAATATTGCCTCACATGCTGATTCCTTCACCCCCACCCTGCGCCTTGACCAATGCCGCAAAGGTACATCAGTCCGGGTGACCAGCTTGATTGGGCAACCCCTGTTTGGCGCTCAGGATGAAAGCGTCAGCCTGCGTTTAAAGGAATTGGGATTTTTACCAGGTGCCCATTTAAAGGTGATTGGCTTTGGCTTGTTGGGTTCCGACCCTTTGGCGGTACAAGTAAACGGCACCAAGTTTGCCTTGCGCCGCGCCGAAGCAGCCAAGATCTGCGTTGAACCTATCACCCCTCATCCTTAACCGTTCAAGTCTTTGATCAGGTAGCAAGCATGTCCGCCCCTATACGTTTCGCACTGGTTGGCAACCCCAACTGTGGTAAGACCTCCCTGTTTAACCGATTGACTGGCGCGCGCGCCAAAGTGGCAAATTATCCGGGGGTAACCGTTGAACGCCGCTCCGGCACCGTCACCCATATCGCCACCCCCACTGAAATACTCGATCTCCCCGGGACTTACAGCCTGTTTGTGACCTCCCCCGATGAACAGGTCGCGCGCGATGTAATTCTGGGGAAACTCGCCCATGAAAAGCGCCCTGATTTGCTCATTGCCGTGGTTGATGCCTGCAACCTGCGCTTGGGCCTGCGCTTGGTGATGGAGCTCAAAAGTCTCAACCGCCCGATGGTACTTGCGCTCAACCAAATGGATGAAGCCAAACGCCGCGGTATCAGCATCAATACCGCAGCACTCTCCCAATCCATCGGTATGCCGATTATCGAAACCGTGGCCGTTAACAGCCAGGGCGTTGCTGAATTACGCCAGTATTTGGACACTTATGCACAAAGTGCACAACAGCCAACGGAGCAAGGCGCGCAGGTACTCACCCTGAGCGACCGCCAGGAATCGGTTGAAGCGCTTTACGCTGAGATTGAAAGCATCATGAGCCAGCACGTCATCCAACCAGCGCACCTACCGCGCTGGCAGGATCGTCTGGATGCATTGGTTATGCATCCGCTGTTGGGGATGATCGCCCTGTTCACGATTTTGCTGGTGATCTTCCAGGCGGTATTTGCCTGGGCATCGCCGGTGGTGGACTTAATCGACGCAGGCTTCAGTAGTCTGGGCGAACTGGTCGGTGCCACCTTACCCGACGGCATTTTGAAAGACTTTATTGTGGATGGCCTGATCGCCGGTGTAGGTGGTGTGTTGGTCTTCCTGCCACAAATCATCATCCTGTTCTTCTTCATTCTGGTACTGGAAGATAGCGGTTATCTCACCCGAGCCGCGTTTTTGCTTGATCGCCCTATGCGCGGTTTGGGGTTATCCGGCCGCTCATTTATTCCCATGCTTTCCAGCTTTGCCTGTGCCGTTCCGGGCATTATGGCGACACGCACTATCTCTGACCCGCGCGAACGTTTTATTACTATCATGGTTGCTCCTTTAATGACCTGCTCGGCGCGTTTACCGGTTTATGCACTGATTATCGCGGCCTTCATTCCCGAGCAGACGGTGTGGGGTGTTTTCAACTTGCAAGGGTTGACCTTGTTTGCCCTGTATTTTGCCGGTGTAGCCAGTGCAGCATTGGTGGCCTGGATGATGCGCCGCCGCACCGCGCGTGAAGAGTTTCCACTGCTATTGGAGTTACCGAGCTATCGCTGGCCGATGATGTACCACCTGCTGATGGGGCTGCGTGAGCGCGCCTGGATTTTCATCCGCCGCGTGGGCACCATCATTCTTGCCTTATCAATTGTTTTATGGTTTTTGGCCACTTTTCCGGGCGCGCCGGAAGATGCCACCCTACCCGCCATCGACTACAGCTTTGCCGGCCAGCTTGGCCACTTTATGCAGCCGCTGTTTGCCCCACTCGGGTTCAATTGGCAGATGTGTATCGCGCTGATCCCCGCGATGGGCGCGCGCGAAGTTGCGGTCAGTGCGCTGGCAACGGTTTACGCCGTAGGCGAAGAGTCCATCGATGTCGCTTTGGGGGGCGCACTGGCTGCCAGCTGGTCACTGCCAGTGGCCTTCTCCTATTTGGCGTGGTTTGTGTACGCACCGCAATGTATCTCCACTATTGCGGTCGTAAAACGTGAGACCAACTCAACCAAAGCAACGCTGTTCTTTACCGTTTATTTGTTCGCACTGGCCTATTTCGCGGCCTGGGTGACCTACCAAGTCGCCAGCGCAATCGTGAATTGATGAGGTGAGCCATGCATGATCTACCCTGGCAAGAACTGATCGTCGGCATATGCGTTCTAACCGCAGTGGTTTTCCTCCTACGCCGCTGGATTTTCCCCTC
Source organism: Cellvibrio sp. pealriver (assembly GCF_001183545.1). Classification (NCBI taxonomy): domain Bacteria; kingdom Pseudomonadati; phylum Pseudomonadota; class Gammaproteobacteria; order Cellvibrionales; family Cellvibrionaceae; genus Cellvibrio; species Cellvibrio sp. pealriver. The sequence continues at coordinate 147,147 of NZ_KQ236688.1, read as the reverse complement.
GGCCAAAAAATCCTCTGCCTGCGGCGGATGTGGCGGCTGCGATAAAACCAGCGATGCCAGCTGCAATAATCCCACTGAAAAAACACCGCATTAATCCCCTGCTCGCCGTCCATTCGGCACATGCTGTTGCGCGATTTATCGCGAAACAGCATCTTCTGGTTTTACTTCAGATCTACTTATGTCGTTTAAATCAATCCAATAACGCGGGTTATCAACTGGCGTTTCCTCAGGTAAAAACGGGTTTTCCATGCGCAGGATTTTTCGCCGTTGGAGTTTTTCCAAACCGGTGTTGATTCTTGGGTGATTGTAAAAAAACTGGTCAAACTTCCCGTTGTCGATCAGGGTTTCCAAACCCGATTCAATTCGTTTGGCAAGCGCTTCATTGTCTTTATTGACGAAGTAATACATAGCCGTCGGGTAGTACAGCAGCAGATTTTTCTCGACCACCAAATTCTTTTCGTTGCGTTGCATTAACTCAAACCAAGCCTCTGAAATTCCACGCGGAAAATAATCAAACCGGCGCGCGCTTAACATGCGGAACAATGATTCGGTTGTTTCACTGGTGGTCACACGTAAACCATTGTGCAGCATGATGTCGGTATCCGGCCAATGAGTGCCCTGGCCGGCGAGGAGTTTGGCGAGATCGGTAAGCCCGGTGACATTATCAAAACGCGCCTGCTCACCCTTACGAATCAATAACACACGGTATCCAAACAAGCCTTTGAATAAAGGGATACGGATGGGGCGCATCTGCTGCTCGCGTGTTTTATCGGTCATGGTCCAGATCACAAAATTGCGCTTGTCGTTTTGCAAGAGATGGATCCAGCGCGCCTGGGAGTAGTCACGGTCAGAAAATACAATATCGATCACTTCGTTCTCGGCTTTACTGGCATTCAACGCCATGATCAGCAGTTCGGTAAAATAATCGACCGGCTCTTCCAGCTTGGTGCCCTGCACCCGCACAGGGATATGGATTTTTCCATCGCCAGCTTGAGCCAATACCTGGGTGCACCACAGGCCACCGGAGCACAGCAGTAGCCACACCCACAAGCGCATTCTTGAACCCAGGAAAAAAACCAGTATCTGCATGAAACCCGACAACCCGAAAAAGACAATCACTGTTTGCCAGCATAGAAGATAGTGTCTGGTTTGCCTAATGGCTATTTTCAAAGGCGCGACGGATGACACCCTTGGGGCGCTCCCGTATAGTCAGCAGCCATTTGTTTTGATCTTACGAAGGATAAGCGCCATGCAACAAAAATTGGAAACACGCACGTTTTTGCTGTTTTTATTAATTGTCTCCGTGGGCTTTTTGATGATTCTGAAGCCCTTTTTCGGAACGATTTTTTGGGCTTGCGCCATCACTATCATTTTCTTCCCGTTACAACAGCGGCTGCTGAAGCGCTTGAATGGGCGCACCAATACGGTTTCGCTGTTGACCCTGACTGCCTGCATAGTGATTGTAGTGTTACCCGTTACGGTTCTGGTTAGCTCTGTTGTGGCCGAGGGTGCCGACTTTTATAAGAAACTGGAATCCGGTGAGGTCAACCCTGCCCAATACATCGAACAGGTGCGCACGGCCTTTCCCGCTATACAGCAAGCTGCGGAACGCTTTGGTATCGATGTCGCCAGAATCAAAGAAGGGGTATTGAATGTCAGTATGAGCAGCGGCAAATGGCTGGCGCAAAACGCCCTGAGTATCGGCCAAAACACCTTCAAACTGCTGTTGAATATCTGCCTGATGTTGTACCTGACATTTTTCCTGTTGCGCGATGGCCAGCGTTTGCTGGAATTACTGATCCGCGCACTTCCTCTGGGTGATGCCCGCGAGCGCATGCTGTTCGCCAAGTTTGGCGAAGTCACCCGCGCGACTATCAAAGGCAATTTGGTGATCGCGATTATCCAGGGCACTCTGGGCGGATTGATCCTGTGGGCACTGGGAATCCCGGGTGCACTTTTGTGGGGTGTGGTAATGGGAATGTTTTCCTTGATCCCCGCTATTGGCCCGGCGATTGTCTGGGTGCCGGTTGCAATTTACCTGTTTGCGACCGGTGACAATATCAAAGGCATCATCCTTGTGGCGTTTGGGGCGGGTGTTATTGGCTTGGTGGATAACATCCTGCGCCCTATTTTGGTCGGGCGCGATACCAAAATGCCGGACTATATTGTGCTGCTGTCCACCCTCGGGGGCTTGGCACTGTTTGGTATCAACGGTTTTATCATTGGGCCTTTGGTTGCGGCACTGTTTATGGCGTTTTGGGGGATTTTTATCCGCGAAATGCATGTTATCGCGCCTGACGATGACACTATCGAGCAAGATTCACCGTCTGCATCGAATGAACCCGATAAGGATTCTGCGGCCTGATCTGCTAGACTGCGCGGCCTTATTTATCCTTTGGAATTTGAGTTATGTCTAATCAGTACAAGACGAATGAAGAACTGGTGAGCTACGGAATTGGCCGCCAAATGGGCGATCAACTGGCCAGCAATCCGTTTGACGGCGTATCAGCAGCAGCTGTGGCGCAAGGGGTTATGGATGCACTGAACAGTGTTGAGATGCCATACAGCAACGAGCAAATGCAAGCAGCGTTCGAGGCAATCAACGCCCAAATGCAAGCGAAAGAAGCTGAAAAGAGCAAAGTGTTGGCCGCTGCTGGCGAAGCTTTCCTGGCTGAGAATGCGAAGAAAGCAGGCATCACTGTGACTGCATCTGGCTTGCAATATGAAGTGATCACCCAGGGTACTGGCGCGATTCCAACTGCAACCTCTAAAGTGAAGACCCACTATCACGGTACCTTGATCGACGGTACTGTGTTCGATTCTTCTGTCAATCGCGGTCAACCAATCGATTTTCCGGTAAACGGTGTTATCGCTGGCTGGACTGAAGCACTGCAACTAATGCCAGTGGGCTCCAAGTACCGCCTGTACATCCCGCACAACCTCGCTTACGGTGAGCGCGGCGCAGGTGCCAGTATCAAGCCTTACTCTGCGCTGATTTTTGATGTTGAGTTGATTGATATTGTTGGTTAATCCACATTGATTTGAATTTCACCATCAGCATGGGCTCCGGTGTGATCTTTACGACACGCCGTGAACCCGGTCCATAATCGTTCCCGACGATTATGGACACTTCCCACATCCGTGTGGGTCGTCCATTGGGGGCGAATGCGGCATCAATGCCGCATACGGTCTCAAAGATCACACCGAATGCCCTGCTTCCGCAGCTTCGATAAACTCTGCAATCCCAACCTCATAATTAAATTGCCGGATATTTCATGTGGTTTAAAAATTTACGTTTGTATCGCCTCACCGAAGAGTGGACGATTTCCGCTGAAGAATTAAATGAAAAGCTCGCCGAATTTTGTTTTAACCCCTGCGGCAGCCTCGACCCTTTGCGTTATGGTTTTGAATTTCCGCTCGGCCGCCACGGCAGTGAGTTTGTACACGTGACCAATGGCTACATTATGATTTGTGCAAAACGTCAGGAAAAAATCCTGCCCGGCGGGGTGATCAAGGAAGCACTGGAAGAAAAGGTGCTTGCGATCAGTGAAGCAGAATCCCGCCCCGTTGGCCGCAAAGAGCGCGATACCTTAAAAGACGAAATTATTTTCTCGCTCTTGCCAAAAGCCTTTACCCGCTCATCGCTGGATTACGCCTACATCGCGCCGCAAGAAAAACTGATTGTGGTGAATTCGTCCTCAGCCAAACGCGCGGAAGATTTGCTTGGTAAATTGCGTGAGGCTCTTGGTAGTTTGCGCTGCTTGCCTATCGCCCCCAAAAATATTCCCACCCAGGTGATGACCCATTGGCTGCGTGAAAGCCAGGCTCCGCACCAGTTTGAATTGGGCGAAGAAGTTGAACTGCAAGCTGCTAAAGATGGTCGCGTCATCCGCTGTAAAAAACAGGATTTAACCGCAAGTGAGATCCGCAACCATTTGGAAAGCGGAATGCATGTAAGCAAAATTGCACTGGTGTGGAAAGAATCCATCAGCTGCGTGATTGACGATCAAGTCGCCATCAAGCGATTAAAATTTGAAGATGTGATCAGCGATAAAGCCAACGAACGCAACCCGGAAAGTAAAGCGGAACAATTTGATGCCGACTTTGCGATTATGGCGATGGAGTTGAAAAATTTCATTGCTGCGTTGCTTGCTGCCTTTGGTGGTGAAGCGGATCATGAGTAATCCATCGCGCCATTAGTTTAATCGTCTGAAGCAGCGCCTGAACATTTACTCAGGCGCAGGCTGGCGCTGTAAATCTACATAAAAATAGGCTCCCCCATCAGCGGGGCTTAGAAAACCTATCGAACCTTGCATAGCCTCCACCAGTTCTTTGCTGATTGCCAATCCCAAGCCAGTACCACCTACTTTACGTGTTGATGAAGAGTCAACCTGAGAAAATTGTTTAAATAATTTGTGTTGATTTTCATCCGAAATACCTTCACCAAAGTCACGCACAAACAAACGCGCCTGACCGGCATTTGCCTCCACACCCAAAATAACTTGGCCACCTGCGGGAGAAAACTTAATCGCATTAGACAGTAGATTGGTTAATACCTGCTGTAATCGCAGCTCATCCACATTGCACCACAGTGGCTCGTCAGCACACTGCAATACAACATTCACTTTGTGTTGGGCAGCATAGGCACTCATCTGTTCATTCACCTGCTCGATAATGTTTTGCAGCTCATGTGACTTCAGACTGAGTTGCATTTTGCCTGCAATCAACTTTTCCATATCCAGCAAGTCATTGATCAGTAATGCCAGCCGCTCACTATTATTCAGAGCAATATGAATAATCATCAATACCTGCTCATCAAACTGTTGGAATTGTCCGCTGGCTAATAGTTTTAATCCTCCCAGAGTGGAGGTCAGTGGTGTACGCAATTCATGACTGACAATCGATACAAACTCATGCTTCAAAGATTCAAGGCGCAAACGTTCGCTAATATCAATTAATTGCACAATCCAGTGAGTGTGTGTGCCCGAGCGATAGGAGATACCAATGCTAACCAAGCCCATCACATCCCCTTTTGTGTGCGAATGCAGGAAAGCCTCAAACTGTTCGAAGTGTTTATTTCCCTGTTGATGAGCCTCTTGAATCGCTGCCATTAAATTACGTACGCGCTCACGCTCTCTGGGAACAAATAACTCCTCTATAGACTTTCCGGTAAAACCATCCCGAGCAATACCCAACAATCTGCAAAAACTGTCATTGCCCTCCAGCCACTGCTGCCGCTCATCTACCAATGCCATTCCCTGCGGCGAAGAAGCAAATACACGCTTCAAACGATTTTGGCTGATATAGAGCGCCTGATCTGCCTGTTCGCGCTCGCGCCACGCAAGCAGGACTCGAAGCATCAAGTAGGCCATTACGAAAGACGTCAGCCACCCCCCAAAACGCAACATTGTCACTCGCGATGACAACTGATTGTCATTTAATCCCGCCACCAGCTCCCACTTCCGCCCGGGTAAATTCAATGAGATACGCTCTTGAAGCGAGCCCTCAACCGACTCTGGCTGCAGCAGCCAATGCTCAGTATCGCGATCAAAAATATTAATACTCAACTCTTGAGCGAGCGCTTGTTGTCGCAGGCTGGAAAATAGGCTATCGGCATTCATCACTGTACTCACGACCCCCCAATAGCGGCCATCCTCCAAGTAAATAGCCTCACGGTAAATCATCCCCTGTCCGCCTTGCTGCAAGGTTATTGGACCTATGAGTTTAGGTTGGCGGGTTTCCATCACCTCTTTAACACTGGGCCATTGATTGGGGAGATCGGGATAATAAAGCCCCAATGCCGCCTCGTTTCCCTCCTTTGGGTATATGTAAGTGATGCGATTCCCGGGTGCCAAACCGATGTTGCGAATATGTGCCCCACGCGTTTGCAACTCCGTCAGCCACGGCTCGAGAAAGTGTTCATTCAGATTACCGGCATTGGCCTCCACAAACGCCTTTAAGCCCATGGTGAAGTAGCGAGTAGCATCCAATTCATAGGTCAGCGAGCTGCCGATACCTGCCAACTTCAAACCAGTCTCTTTGAGCGAGCCCTGCCGTGCAGAGCTGCGTTCAATACTGATCAGAACTTCAATTACCCCCAACATCGCAACCAGTAACAGCAAAGGTATTATCCAAATCAGCTTACGATTGAGCCTGAGCAGGGGAGTAAAGCGAGCAGATTCTTGAGATAGTTCTGTCATAACACCTTCACACAAAGCACGGCTAACGAGAGTTAATAGCAGTATAGAGCTGACTGAAAAAGTAGAGCAGAACAATTTGACGCAGACTTTGCGATTATAGCGCTTGAACTGAAGAACTTCGTTCAGGCACTATTGGTGGAGTTTGGCGGTGAGGACGATTCACAGCACGAGTGATAAATGCCTCAATAAATTGGAAAGTATTGTTAACGCGAATTTAAGTTTGACTTAATTTACGCCTGATAACCTCACAAGGATTAGCGCTTCACCAGAGCCCGTTCTGTAACAATCAACTATTGATCCTTGTGGATAATAATAATGAAATCCCTACCCTGTTTAAGCCAGCGGCAGATGTCGCTGGCACTAAGCCTCTACATAGGCCTCGCACTCAACAGTGCTAATCTGATGCGCAATGCCATGGCAGGTGGCGGATTAGAGATCACCTCTGCGTTGCTCTCCGCCATTGCATTGGTGGGGTTTTGTTATCTGCTTATCAGCGCCTTCAGCCTGTTTGGCCAAACCCTTTACAAAACACTCGCCAGTTTTACCCTGCTTGTCTCTGCTGCCGCCAGTTATTACATGATTTTTTTCAACGTGGTGATTGGCTATGGTGTGATTGTTTCCACCCTCACGCTGGATACTGATTTAAATGGTGAAGCACTCGGCCACGAATTCTTTCTATGGTGGACACTCACTGGGATTGTACCGGTAGTGCTGTTGTGGTGTACGCCGCTCTCTAGCAGTATTTATCAGCGAATGCGCGGTATTAAACACATGCCGCCTGAATATGCTTCTCTTGGCTATTCTTCTCTCAAATACTATGCCCGCCGCAGTATTCCGATTCTGTGTTGTTTGCTGGCGGTGAATCTTTGTATAAAAACCATTGTTCACCTCACCGAAAACCAGGCACGTAAAAATAATCAATACACGGCTAGTATTGGCGGTGTGATTGCGCATTCGTATCTGCCCACCAATTGGATTGCCAGCCTCGCCATTTACGTACACCAACTCGGTAAAGAGGATAAGAGCAACAAACAGCTATTCGACCCTAGCAAGCATTTCACCTACCAACCGCCAGGCACACTCGATGACTTATTTGTCGTGTTTGTAATTGGTGAAACAACGCGCTGGGATCACATGGGTTTATTTGGCTATGAACGCAATACAACGCCTTTGTTATCACAAGAACCGAATCTGATTGCTTTGCGCGGAACCTCTTGCGATACCGCTACCAAACTGTCATTGCGCTGTATGTTTGTGCGTGAAAACGGCACCGCAGACGACGATCAACGCACGCTTAAAGAGCGTAATGTTTTCGCAGTGATGCGCAAATTAGGTTTTACCTCGGAATTATTTGGTATGCAAAGTGAAGCCTGGTTTTATTCCAGTCTGGATGCCAACAGTTATGAAATCCGTGAAATCATTGCCTCGCAATATGCCCACAGCAAACGTCCAATTGACGATATGCTACTGGTGGATCAGTTGGAAAAATCCATTCATAAATATAAACAGGGAAAACATCTGGTGGTGTTGCACACCAAAGGTTCACATCATCTGTACAGCCAGCGCTATACACGCGAGTTCGCACGTTTTACACCGGAATGCATGGATATAGACGACACCTGTAGCCGCGAGCAACTGGTCAACTCATTTGATAACACAGTGCTTTATGTGGATCACATGCTGAAAACAGTGTTCGATAAATTGCGTGATAAAAATGCGCTGGTGTTTTATGTACCCGACCACGGTGAGTCCATCGGTGAAAACAGTCACTTTCATGCAACACCGAAAGAATTGGCTCCACCCGAACAATTCCGCGTGCCGTTTTTGGTATGGACATCCGATAAGTTCATCGCACAACCGCAGAACCAACAACTCATCGCTAATCTGAAAAAACGCGAAGACAATAACTTCCTACCGCATCATGAACAAATTTTTGATAGCCTGCTCGGATGTATCGGCTATTCATCTCCCGATGGCGGTATTAAGGCGCAAAACAATTGGTGTAGTGACAATCCAACATCAATGGCCTTCGACAACCACCCGGCGAGCCTCAGCCAACGTTAAATAAAAACGCAGCACGCCTTTGACCGGTTTGATATTGGCGTGCGCAAGTGTACTGAGTGGCTGTTTGGGAATGTCCGTCAGGATTAATTCGGTATTATTTTTTTCACATTTAGCAATTAGCTTTTCCAGCGCCGACAAACCACCCGCATCCAATAGCGACACTTCTTTTAATGAAAGGATAATGTGCTGCTGTTCGGTACACAGCGTTGACAGTTCACCAAAAACGCGATCCGCCGCGGCAAAAAATAATGGCCCGCTAATGCTGAATGCGCGCCAGTTTTCCGGTAATTTTTTATCGTCCACTCGCCCTGCATCGGTCACATCATCCACATGGGTCATAGCGGCAATTTCTTTCATAAACAAGAGCGCTGCGAGCACAATACCCGCAGTGATCGCGATCACCATATCGAATAACACGGTTAACGCAAAACAGGTGATAAACACCCAAATATCGCCGCGCGGTGCGGTTTTCATTAAATGTGCGGCCTTGTGTGCTTCACTCATTCCCCAGGCAACCATCACCAATAGCGCCGCCATTGCAGGCATCGGCAAATACGCTAATAGCGGTGCGAGCGCTACCAAACCGAGCAAAACCACCAGCGCATGAACCATTCCCGCAATAGGTGATTCTGCACCCGCTTTAATACTCGCAGCTGAACGCGCGAGCGCCGCCGTTGCAGTAATGCCACCAAAAAAGGGCGTAATTATATTCGCAATGCCCTGTCCCAATAATTCGCTGTTGGCGCTGTGGCGTTTACCGGACATACCATCCAACACCACCGCACACAATAACGATTCAATTGCGCCGAGCATGGCAATCGCAAACGCGGCAGCGAGTAAATCCTGCAACACATGCAGATTCCATTGAATCGATTCGCCATTTGCACCTGCTTGTAACCAGGGCCATTCAAATTGCGGTAACTGCGGCGGAATACCAAAGCCGGTGGTGCCGTCGGCCAAAGTGTAGGAAAAGCGCGAGCCAATCGTATCAACCGAAAAGCCGGATTGATTCAGTAATAACGCAGCAAACGTTCCCACAATCAACGCAGGCAAATGTGGCGGGACAGGTAGTTTCAATAACGGCCATAACAACATCACGGCAAGCGTTACAGCGGCGACAACAAAACTCGGCCAATAAAAATCCGGCACGCTTTGAATTAACAACCACAGTTTTTCCAAATAATGTTCAGGCATGTGTGGCAATTGCAAACCAAAAAAATCTTTGATTTGCAAAGTAGCGATCACCACCGCAATACCGGCAGTAAAGCCGAGCGTAACTGCCTCAGGGATATATTCAATCAAGCGCCCCAACCGCAGCAGTGACATCACCACCAAAATGCCACCGGCCATCACACTCGCCACCAGCAAACCACCCAAGCCATATTGTTGTGCGATGGGATAGAGGATGACCACAAACGCAGCAGTAGGACCAGAAATACTAAAACGCGAACCACCCAGTAGCGGGATTAAAAAGCCGGCGATGATGGCGGTGTACAAACCGTATTGCGGCGGCACACCACTGGCAATGGCGAGTGCCATTGCCAGTGGAATTGCAATAACACCGACGGTAATACCCGCTAATAAATCGCGCGTAAAACGCGGCGCATCGTATTTCTCAGCAAAACAAGCCTCTCGCAAGGCATGGGCAAGACGTAGCGAAAATAAATGGGCGCGATGGGGCATAAACCAATCCAGATAATATGGGCTCAATGAATGCGAATAAAACACCAAGCAGTATCTGAGCCAGAAAATGGCCGCAGTGACAAAAACACAAAAGCGGCTTATCCAAACAGTCTATCCATAGTCTAGCAAGCTATAATGCCGCCCTGTTTGTTCTGGATCACTTACTTTGACTTGAGAGATGTATAACCATGAGCCTGATGTATCGCAGCTTGATAGGCGCACTTTGCGCACTCACCATCGCCTGTAGCAAAACGCCGGAGCTGAGTAAAATTTCCGGCTATGCGCAGGGCACTACCTATAACCTCACATTTCAGCTGCCTGCAACCACAACGGCCGATATCGCCACCATAGAAAAAGCCGTGAGTGATGAACTGGAGCGCATGGATTTGGCGTTATCCAATTATCGCGATGACTCCAAAATCGAAGTCTTTAACGCACAGCAAACCACCGACGTATTGGAGGCCGATGCAGAATTGGTGTCATTGGTCGAGACTGCGCGCGTTATCCATCGTGCAAGCCATGGCTGTTACGACCTCACCATTAAACCGCTGTTTGATTTATGGGGATTTAAAAAAGATGAATTCACACCGCCAAGTGATGCTGCACTTGCAGAGACCATGGCGATTATCGGGCTGGACAATCTTGAAACGGTAGACACCACCCATTTGCGCAAAAAAATTCCCACATTGCGAATTGATGTTTCATCCATCGGCCAAGGCTATGCCGTAGGGCAAATCGTTAAAGTATTGGAGCAATACGGCGTAGAAAATTATTTGGTAGAAATCGGTGGTGAACTAAAAATCAATGGCAAAAAACCCAATGGCGAGCCATGGAAAATTGCAATGGAAAAGCCACTGCCAAATGAACGCAAGATGCACAAAATCGCCAGCTTCGATAGCGGTGCGCCTATGGCACTTATGGCATCGGGCACCTACCGCCACTACTTTGATAGTAACGGCAAACGCTACAGCCATATTTTGGATGCACGCACCGGCAAACCGGTTGAGCACAACACGGTATCGGTTGCCATCCTCCACCCCGATCCGACGATTGCCGATGCCTGGTCAACTGCACTCTTGTGTATGGGCAGCAGCGAGGGTTTGAAAGTTGCCAACGATAATAATCTGGCAGTGCTGTTTATCGACCAACAGGGTGATGAGTTAATTGAATCACAAAGTCAGGCGATGAATGATATGAAAGATGTGAGCCTGAAGCAGCCATAATCTATAGTGATTATTTCAACATCGACCGCCAGATTATTTACTCACGGGGAACCGCTAATGAAATACCTTGCAGCCAGTTTACTATTATGCGTTTTTTCCATCAGCTTTCATGCACACAGCCAAACGTTGGACGTGATGAGCTACAACGTTCGCTGCGGCGCGTGTGAAGCAGCGGAGAATCCGAACAATTGGAAAAAGCGTAAATATCTGGTTGCGCATTTGATTAAAACGCACAACCCGGATGTGATTGGTTTGCAAGAAGCAGAGTTATATCAGGTGGAAGATCTGGTAGAAATGTTGGACGATTATTCCTGGATAGGTGTAGGGCGCGACGACGGCAGGGATAAAGGTGAAACCACTGCTATTTTATTCCGCACCGCGCGCCTCAGCTTACAGAGCCAGAAAACACTCTGGCTGTCACAAACACCGCAACAACCGTCACGCGGGTGGGATGCAACCTACAGACGCACACTGACAGTGGCGCAACTGCTCGATAAAGCCAGTAAAAATACCCTCGCAATTTTTAATGCGCATTTTGATAATGAAGGCGAAACCGCGCGGCAGGAAAGTGCAAAATTATTGCAGGCAGAAATAGCAAAAGTGGATGCACAAACCGCGGTGATTGTTACGGGTGATTTCAACTGCAAAGCGGATTCTAAAACCTACGAAATCATGAACAGTTTTTTAACAGATGCTGAAAAAGCCTCTTCAACACCTGCAACCGGTGGCAACAAAACTTTTAATGGATTTGGTGAGAATACTGAAACTGACAACAAAATCGATTTCATTTTTGTTTCCAAAAAGCTCAAGGTATTAAGCCATGCAGTCGATACAACGCTGTATAACAACTTATACCCATCCGACCATTACCCTATTATTGTGCGCACAGAAAAATCAGTGGCTGCCGAGTAAAACGGAAAGCTCATTGCGGATGTATTTTTCTTCCACCCATTGATCCAAATGGGTATTCATGAAATCAATAAAATTCGAGGCGGCAGCAGGGAGTCGGCGGTCGCCGTGACGCACTAAATACCAATGGCTGGTGAGTGGAAAATCCTGCACATTGATAATTGCCACTTTGGTATTCGCCTGCGCCAGCGTATGTTCTGATAACACCGCCAACCCCAAGCCGCTTTCCACACTCATCCTGATCACTTCGTTACTTTCAATCTGCAAGGTTTTATGCAGCTGAATATTATTTTCACGCAACCAATTTTCAAACATCATGCGCGTCGCACTGCCCGGTTCGCGCATTAAAAAGCGCTCGTCCGCAAGCTCTGCAAATTGCACACTTTTTTTCTGCGCGGCCCAATGATGCAAAGGCGCAATCAACACCAAAGGGTTACGCAAAAAACGGCCGCTCACTACATGGTCGCCGGTAGGGGGATGGCTAAATAAATACAAATCATCCAACTGGTTTTGGAAGCGCTGCAACACACTGCCACGGTTGCCGATATTAAATGTCACATCCACCCCGGGATATTGCTGTGCATAGGGGCTGAGCAAACGCGGCAACACATATTGCGCGGTAGTCACCACACCAATACTGAAATGCCCTTTGCGCCCCAAGGCGGCATCACTCAAAAAACTGTCAAAGTCTTCAAAGCGCGTGAGCGCATCCAGCGACGCGTGATACAGCTCCTGCCCGACAAACGTCGGTTGGTAGTGCCCATCGCGCACTTCTAACAGCACATCGCCTACCGCCTCGGTCAAACGTTTGATTTGCAGGGAAACGGTTGGCTGGGTGAGATGCAATTGCGCCGCCGCTTGCGAGATAGACCCGGTGCGAACCACGGCGATATAGACCTGCAACAGCCGAAACGTTAGATGACGGATATTCATGGATATGCACCTTTTCCCTCAATATAGACAATTATCTATATTTAATTACATAAACATTAATTATCGTCTATTTCATTAAATCGCGACAATAACTGCAGTTTCTACCGCTGGAGTTCACCATGCCCGATATCGTTGTTATGTTTTTCCTGCTCGGCGTTATCGCCGGTGTCGCCAAATCCGATTTAAAAGTACCCAAAGCCGCTTACGACACGCTCAGTATCCTGCTCATGCTGACCCTTGGGCTGAAAGGCGGCCTCGCCTTACATGGCAATGTGCATTGGCAGTTATTGCCCGAAGTGATCACGGTCGTCCTGCTTGGCATCGCTATTCCGCTCGCTCTCTACCCGCTGCTGCGCGCATGGGTTCAACTCAGCAGTGCCAACAGCGCCAGTATCGCCGCACACTATGGTTCTGCCAGCGCCGGCACCTTTGCGGTAGCGCTTGCATTTGCCGAAGCCAACAACCTCAGCATCGCCCCACAGACCACGCTTTATCTGGTATTGCTGGAGTTGCCGGCGATTGTGGTGGGAATCCTGCTTTATAAAAAAGCGACAGGCACGGGCACCAGCATGAAAGGTATTTGGCACGAGGCAATCACCAGCCGCGGCGTAGTCTTGCTAACCGGCGGTGTGATTATCGGCTACCTCTACGGCCCCGACGGCAGCAAAGACATAGCCCCATTATTTCTTGGAGCCTTTAAAGCCTTGCTCGCACTGTTTTTGTTGGAAATGGGCGTGTGCGCCTCACGTCATTTAGCGCCTTTCCCCTGGCAGCATTGGAAACTGGTCAGCTTCGCGCTCATCGCACCGTTCGGATTGGCATTGGTCGGCATGACTGCAGGTATCGCCCTCGGCTTACCGCAAGGCAGCGTACTGATCCTCGCCGCCCTCACCGCCAGCGCCTCTTACATTGCCGCGCCCGCCGCAATCCAAGCCGCCATTAAAGAAGCTGATGTCGGCCTCGCAATTTTTGCAGCGCTGGGCGTGACTTTTCCGTTGAATGTGTTGCTGGGGATTCCGGTTTATCACTGGATGGTGGGAGTGATGGGTGGGATGTAAGAAGTAGTAGAGTAAGTTGGGCAGCAATGCCCGACTTGTTTTTGTGAAGAACATATTTTTGCATGGAGTTGAAATCTAGAACATAACTGCCCTACGTATTCAAACCATTATTTTTGAAAGCCAACAAAGCCTTTCGAAGCTGAGGTGCCAGCCTTTTCCATGAGGAAGCGGTTATGCGGCCGCGAAAGTTATAACTGACATCCAAATATCCTAGGCGGGTTAAAAATACCGCGCCACATCCACACTCGTATGCAACACACGCACAATCGCGATTCCGTCTTTTCGCAACACATAAAAAAGCAAATGGCTTTGATAAGGAAAACTGCGCAATCCTTGAGACAACTCCTCGCGCTCAGTACCCAGCAGAGGATTTTCCGCGAGTATCTGGGCAAGTGACTCCAGATCATCTATATAGTTATGCGACTGCGCTAGACCCCAACGTTGAAAGGTAAAATCGATAATCGCTTCCAAATCCTTTTCGGCTTGCTCCGTGAAATAAAAGTTGGGCATCATTTTACTCGCTGACGTAGACGCTCAAGCACGGTATTTCCGCTTGCGATGCGACCAGCGTCCAAATCCGCAATACCTTGCTGAATCTGTGCTTTAAGTTGCTCGGTTTTATAGGCGGCAAGCTGCTCGTATTCGGCATAGGAGAGCATCACCGCTACTGGCTTTCCATTTTTGTTAATGCCAACGGGCGCACTTTGAGCTTTTAAGAGAAGATCGCCAAATTCACGCTTGGCATCGCTGGCAGTTAGGGTTTCCATGACAGATCCTCATATTGATCACTTTAATTAATACAATCATTTTGATCATTTTAGCCATTTGTTTATCCATCCAGCAAGACTGGGTCAAGAATGAGTTCGGCATCCCTCCGTCATCATGCTAATATGCGCGCCTTTTTTCCGTTTCCGGCTCACATTTTGAGCGAACTTTCATTCAGATTCAGGCAAGTGCTATGGCTAGAAAAGTTGCGGTGATTATGGGCTCCAAGAGTGATTGGGCCACTATGCAGGCGGCGGTAGAAATACTGGAGCAGATGGGTGTTGAGTACCATACTGAGGTGGTGTCTGCGCACCGTACCCCGCAAAAGCTCACTGAATTTGCCGAGTCAGCGGTTGAGAATGGCTATGCCGTTATTATCGCCGGTGCCGGTGGTGCAGCGCATTTACCGGGTATGGTCGCTGCGCATACGCGCTTGCCCGTACTGGGGGTTCCGGTACAAAGCAAGGCGCTGAGCGGAATCGATAGCCTGTATTCCATCGTACAGATGCCAAAAGGCGTCGCAGTCGGCACCTTGGCAATTGGTGTAGCGGGTGCGTTTAATGCCGGTTTGCTGGCTTGCCAGATTCTGGCAGTGACCGATCCGGTACTGGCGATCAAGATCGAACAATTCCGCCACGACCAGACCCAAGCGGTTTTGGATAATCCTGATCCTCGCGATCAGTAAGTTGAGGTTAGGCATGAGTCAACGTATTTGGGTTTTGGGTGCAGGCCAATTAGGTGCGATGTTAAAACACGCCGGTATGCCTTTGGCACTGGATGTATGCCCGGTCGATATTAATGAAGCCACTGCTCCGGCATTGGCCCCCACTGATTTAGTGACGGCCGAGCGCGAGCAATGGCCGGAAACACTAGTGACCCATGCACTTGCCGAACACCCTCGCTTTATCAACCAAAACGTCTTCGGGCGTTTGGCAGACCGCAAAACCCAGAAAGAATTGATCGATTCACTCGGCATTGCCACTGCGCCCTGGCGCAACGTATGTAACGACATTACCGCTAACGAATTGCGCGACCAACTGGGCGAGCGCGTGCTGTTGAAGCGCCGCACTGGCGGTTACGATGGCCGCGGCCAACACTGGCTGCGCACCGATGATGATCAAGTGCCTGATGACTGGCAAGGTGAAGCTATCGCCGAGCAGGCGATCAATTTTGATGAAGAAGTCTCGTTAGTCGGCGTGCGCAATCAACAAGGTGAATGCGTGTTTTATCCGCTCACCTTGAACCTGCATTTGAATGGCATCCTCTACGCGTCTGTTGCGCCACTTGCGCGTTTGCAACCACTGCAGGCGCAAGCGGAAGAGATGCTAGGTAAAATTCTCAACGCGCTCGATTACGTGGGCGTGATGGCGATGGAAACTTTTCGCGTAGGCGACCAATTATTGATTAACGAATTGGCACCGCGCGTACACAATTCCGGCCACTGGACACAAGCCGGTGCGAGCATCAGCCAATTTGAATATCACCTGCGCGCCGTTGCCAATATGGCAACGCCCCAGCCGCAAGTGGTTGGCCATAACGTGATGATCAATTTGATTGGTACTGACTACAATCCACAATGGCGCGACCTGCCTTGCGCGCGTGTCTATTGGTATGGAAAAGACGTGCGTGTTGGCCGCAAAGTCGGTCACATCAATATCGTCAGCAGCAACATCACCGAAGTGCGCGAAACCCTGGTGTTACTGGGTGATTTATTGCCTGCCGATTATTATCGCGAGGCAATTGATTGGAGCCTGAACGCAATCGCTTCACTGTAATGATAAAAGCCAGCCTTACGCTGGCTTTTTGTTAGCGCGTCTTTTTGTTAGCAATGGTTAATGTTTCGGGTTTGCACACGCATTTGTGTTAATTTTTCACGCATCATCCGCCAGCAACAAGTCCACATCACACAAGGAGTTTGCCCGATGTTCACCCTGCATATTGCCAACAAAAATTACTCGTCCTGGTCACTGCGCCCTTGGGTATTGATGCGCACACTGAATATTCCGTTTGAGGAGCAAATACATCCCTTGGATGCAGGCGGTAGTTGGAATTCGTATCGCCATTTTTCACCCAACGGACGTGTTCCCTGTTTGCAAGATGGCGATCAAACTGTGTGGGATTCGCTCGCGATTGTTGAATATATTGCAGAAACTTATCCGCAGGTTTGGCCAGCAGATAAGGCTGCCCGTGCGTGGGCTCGCTCAGCCAGTGCGGAAATGCACTCAGGTTTCCAAACCCTGCGCAACACCTGCGGCATGAGCTGCGGCCATCGCATTCAACTGCATGCGATCAGCGCTGGTCTGGAGCGGGATATCCAGCGTATTAATGAATTATGGAACCAAGGTTTACAAACCTTTAGGGGGCCATTTTTAGCAGGTGCGTATTTCACCGCAGTAGATGCCTTTTTTGCTCCGGTCGCCTTTCGTTTCCAAACCTATGGATTGCCATTAACCGGACCGGCACAGGATTACTTGACACGCTTGCTCAATGTACCTGCGATGCAAGACTGGTATGCCAGCGGCTTAAAAGAAACCTGGCGCGAACCGGAACATGAGCAAGAGATTCTCGCGGCAGGAAAACTGCTTGCCGATTTACGCAACAAATAGTTATTGGAGTTGTAGTAACCCATGAATATCGATGTAAAAGTCACACCGCACGGCGATTATCTTCATATAGAAGTGCGCGGTATTGGCAACTATGAAAATGCCGTCGCATTCTGGCAACAAGTCGCTCACGCCTGTGAGGCTCACCAGTGTTTCAAGGTGTTAGGCGAGCAGTATTTGCTTGACTCAGTTACGACTCTGGAAGCGTTTGACCACCCCGCTATTTTTAAAAAAGTAGGCATTACCACCAAGTACAAATTTGCGTGGGTGGATAAAAACCCCCGCACCCGGGAAACCACACAATTTGTGTACGATGTACTCGCCAGTCGCTCGATTAGCTTTGGCAAAATGTTTAATGACATCAACCTCGCCAAAGAGTGGCTGCTCAGTAAAAGCTGATCAGCACTCGCCAATCGGTCACCAGACAGAGTAGTTCCACTCCTCGCTCCCCCTCCCGTTTTTGACAAATACCCCCTTGCTGACTAAGGTTCATTACAACTCTTTACAAATTGAGCCTAGTTCAGTCATCAACTAACGTTAGCAGCCCGCCAACACATCCACAGGCATACGCCAACCGGTATGAGCCAATCTCTGGCCGAATGGGACCGGTACAACAATAAGGAGTTAGTCATGTTTAGCAATACAAAAGTCGCGGTACGTCTGGCCATTTTGGCAAGCACACTGGTCATACTCATGATTGTTATCGGAGGTTTGGGGATACAGGGAATGAGCGATGCCAATCAGGGCATGCGCACCGTTTATCTTGACCGGGTTGAACCCATGCGCGATTTAAAAGAAGTGATCGATAATTTTGCGCTCATTCTGGTCGATGTCCCGCAAAAAACCGTCAAAGGTTTAATCACCCCGCAAGAAGCCCTGCAAATCACCAATGAAACCCTGCCAGCAACAGACAAACTATGGGAACACTATCTCACGACCTATTTGTTGGATGAAGAGAAACGCTTAATCAAACAAGCCACACCATTAATTGATCGTACCCATGCGCAATTGGCTGATTTAAAAACCTGGTATGCCAACGGCAATATCGATGCGGTCAATCAATTTACCCAAACAGGCATCTACCCTATTTTTGATCCACTGAATGAGGTATTCACCGCGCTCAATAAATTTCAGGTGCAAATTGCCAAACAGGAATACGACCTTTCCACCCAACGCTATGAAAATACCCTGATGCTGAACAGCATCATTATTATCAGCAGTATTCTCGTAGCGATTATTTTAAGTTTCCTGATTACCCGCAGCTTGCTCAAACAATTGGGCGGCGAACCTAACTATACCGCGGATATTATTTACCGGATTGCACAGGGCGATTTATCGGTGCAGGTAAAAACACATGCAAATGACCAAAGCAGTATTTTGTTTGCCATTCGGCAAATGGTTACGCGCTTGTCAGAAATTATTGGCGATGTACGCTCCACTGCCGATTCCCTTTCATCCGCATCCGAAGAACTGAGTGCAACCGCTCAATCACTGAGCCAAGCAGCAACCCAGCAAGCAGCGAGCATTGAAGAAACCAGTGCAGCGATGGAAGAAATTACGGCATCGATTGGGCAGAATAATGACAACGCAAAAGTCACTGACAATATTGCCAGCAAAAGCGCAGCTGAAGCAAAACAGGGAGGTGATGCGGTTAAAAATACCGTTGATGCAATGCGCAAAATTGCACAAAAAATTAGCGTGATCGATGACATCGCCTATCAAACAAATTTGCTCGCCTTAAACGCGGCAATTGAAGCAGGGCGAGCCGGTGAACACGGGCGCGGTTTTGCGGTAGTGGCCAGTGAAGTGCGTAAACTCGCAGGGCGCAGCCAAACAGCATCAAAAGAAATTGGTGAACTGGCCGGTGGTTCAGTGAAGCTAGCGGAAAGCGCAGGTCAATTACTGGACACCATAGTGCCCGAGATCCGTAAAACGGCAGACCTGGTGCAAGAAATTTCTGCTGCGAGCGATGAACAAACCTCAGGCGCAAACCAAATCACTACCGCGATTTCCCAAATCAGTATTGCCACCCAACAAAATTCTTCATCGGCGGAAGAGCTTTACTCAACGGCGGAAGAACTCACCAGCCAAGCGTTACAACTGCAGCAGATGATGGAGTTTTTCAAAACGAAATAGCCCTATTTTCACCCCAGCCTTTTGCCCTCACCCCCAACCCCTCTCCCAGAGGGAGAGGGGGGGAAAAGGTATGCCCTCTCCCATTTAGGGAAGAGGGGAGCTAAATGCATAACTCCCTCTGGGAGAGGGCCAGGGTGAGGGACTCGGGGGCTGGATCATAAAATCCACACCTCAACACGGCGGTTCATCCTGCGCCCTTCTTCTGATTTACTGCTCGCCAGAGGCGCTGCCTCCCCCATGCCGCGTGCAACCAGAGGATAAATCCCGCGAGCAATCAAATGTTGTTCAACCACCTGGGCTCGGCGCAGCGATAGCTCAATATTTTCTGCTTTATCGCCTTCGCTATCAGAAAATCCAAACAACTGGACGCGTCTGGGCGAATTCACTTCAACATATTTCACCAAACGGTCAAGGTCAGATATACCTTTGGTATCCAATTCATCACTGCCATCTTTAAAACGAAAATTGATCGACAAGCGCTGCGAACGCGCAGTCAAGCTGCGCATTTCTTCCGGATAAAAATTATTGTTAAACGGCTGACCGGTTTTAATATTTTGCGATACCAAACCTATGTCTTCCACAATACTTTGCCCGCGCTCAGTTGCGCTGAATTTCACAAACTCTTCCGCCTCATTGTTGATATTTTTTTGTGGCAGATAAAAATACAAACGGCGTGATAGCGGATAGTCTTCGGTACTGACAGTAAAGTGAGTCGGCAAAATAGCCTTGGAGGTTTTGGTTGTCGATATCGCCAACAATTTTGCGCGGCGCACATAAGGCAAACCAATAAACCCTATCGCGCCTTCATCTTTGGCTACCGAATCAGATAACTCGGTACTGGACTCAAACCGTTTTGCGGTAAGCGCCAAACTTGCAGAGGAAGAATCGAGCACCATACTTTTAAATGAATCCCATGTGCCGGAGTTTTCATCGCGCGCATACAGCGTGATGGGTAAATCGGTTCCACCCAATTCAGACCAATTGGTAATTTCGCCGGAAAATATTTTTACTAACTGCGGAATAGAAAGTTGGCCAACAGGGTTTTTGGTATTCACAACTATCGCCAAACCATCGAGCCCAATAATATGTTCACTGCCAGGCTCGGTTAAATCACCACTTTTGGCCAGTAGTAGCTCGCGCTCCTGTTCTTTGATACGACGCGATGACATACCCAATTCCGCTTTGCCCTGTAACAAATCGGTAAACGCTGTGCTTGAACCATGTGCATGTATTTCAATAAATTCGATACGCCCGTTGAGCTGTGCCGTTACCGCTTTTTCGGTGGGAGTCCTGCCTTGTTCGGTTTTAATATCCGTTGCACCGCGAGCCATTAAATAGGATTCAACCAAGCGCGGCGTTAATTTTTCGCCCACAGTATTTGAACCATGCACACGAAATAGCGGCTTACCCGCACGCACCAGTGGCGTACCCGGCACATAAACAGGTGCAGTGGGAGCGACCGCCGATTTCACTCGCGTTTCGGTGATGGCTTGCAATACAAACACTTCACCAGCATCCAACGGCAAAAAAGACCGCAATAAATAGCCCCCCAGAATGAGCAACAGCGAGCAGGCCACCGCTGAAAGTGCATTTAATTTAATGCCGCCGCGTGTTTTTTTACGTGGTTTGAATTCATCGCCAGTGTGGGTAGCAGTCACTATGGCATCTTCCATTTGCCGCACTTCCCACACCAATTGGGTCAGCTCATCGTTATTTGCAGATAAGGCTTTTTCCAACAACTCGGTGCGATATTCTTCATCCTTCAACACCATATTTAAGGGGATGTGCATTTTTAAATGGGCTTCACACAACCGTTTTAAATTCCATAATTTATCAACCAAGGCGACGTTGTAATGCATGTGTTTATGGGATTTAGGGGACATAGACATTCTCTGCAGGCCATCAAAAAACAATGAGCGATTTGCATTGCACAAACCACCCATCAATAAAGGCCAGCACTATATGACGAGAATATGACAGCGTAGTGACATCACCATACACCAATAAAACAGGAGGCTTTGCATCTTCAGATACGGAAAGCGTGTCTGCTATGATGCGGTTTTATGACAAAACTATTGCAAGGCGTTTATAAATGGATACTCCACCTCCCGCTGTTAACTTATGGCAAGCAATAAAATTTTGGTTGAAATTAGGTTTTATCAGTTTTGGCGGGCCCGCCGGGCAAATCGCTATCATGCATCAGGAATTAGTGGAGCAGCGCCGTTGGATTTCTGAAAAGCGTTTTCTGCATGCACTCAATTACTGCATGTTGTTGCCAGGACCAGAAGCACAACAACTGGCGACTTACATTGGCTGGTTAATGCACCGCACCTGGGGGGGAATTATTGCAGGCGCACTGTTTGTATTACCGTCGTTGTTTATTTTAATTTTCTTGTCCTGGCTCTATATCGCTTACGGACATCTGACATTAATCGCAGGCATTTTCTACGGTATCAAACCCGCTGTGGCTGCGATTGTGGTGCAGGCCGCACACCGGATTGGTTCGCGCAGCTTAAAAAATAATTGGCTATGGGGAATTGCTGCCGCCGCTTTTGTTGCGATTTTTGCCTTGCACCTGCCCTTCCCCTTTATTGTATTGGCAGCAGGTGTTATTGGTTGGCTCGGTGGAAAATTTGCGCCGCAATTATTTAATGCCAGCGCCAAACACCAAGCCAACCAAAAAAATTACGGTGCCGCCATTATCGATGACGAACCCCCAACGCCGGAACATGCAAAATTCCGCCCCCGCCGTTTAATTGCCGTAATCAGTTGCGGATTATTGTTGTGGATAATTCCCATGCTGTTATTAGGAACAGTGTTTGGTTGGCAACATGGCTTTACCCAAATGGCGTGGTTTTTTACCACGGCTGCACTACTGACATTTGGTGGCGCTTATGCAGTGCTGCCTTATGTTTATCAAGGTGCTGTCACCCACTACCAATGGCTTACTCCCGCACAAATGATGGACGGCCTGGCGCTGGGTGAAACCACACCGGGACCATTAATTATGGTGGTTGCCTTTGTTGGATTTGTGGGTGCCTATAGCCAACAATTTCTGGGCAGTGAGCATGTGTTTTTAGCTGGGGCGATTGCCGCAACACTCGTCACCTGGTTTACGTTTTTACCCTCGTTTATCTTTATTCTTGCAGGCGGCCCTTTGGTGGAATCTACCCAAAGCAATATGCACTTCACTGCACCACTCACCGCCATTACCGCCGCGGTTGTTGGTGTGATTCTTAACCTCGCTTTATTTTTTGCGTACCACACACTTTGGCCGCAGGGCGTTGAATCCGGTTGGTTGGCACAATTGGATTGGATTGCACTGGCAATCGGTGTGATCGCCAGTGCGCTGTTATTTTATTGGAAGCTGGGCATCATCAAAGTGCTGGGCATTTGTGCAGTTCTCGGTGTTGCAGTCAAAATGTTCCTGTAAAAATATCGCGGTAACAAGATTGCAGTATCAACAATAGTTTAATTACTCCACACATAATCGCGCCCGGCCTGCGTAGTAATATCCACCAAGTAGGTATTATCCAGGCTGAGCGCAGGTATCGTTTTGTTCGTGTGTTTGAGTGGCTTTTTGATCTGCGCTTGCTGATAAAACGGATTAGGATTTCTCGCTGCGCCCGTGACTTTTTTTACCTTAAACGCATTGGCAGGTGGCAAAGGGGAATGGGTGCGCAAGCGCAAATTGCCGCCCAAGCGCGAATGGATTTTCAGTTGGCTGATTTGGCCATTCGCCCAGCGCATATCCACCACAAAACCGCCGCGCATGACCAAGCCTTTTACTTCACCCTGCGGCCAAGCCTGTGGCAATGCAGGCAATAAATGCACCGCACCGTCGTGGCTTTGTGCGAGCATTTCTGCCATGCCCGAGGTGAAACCAAAATTACCATCAATTTGGAACGGCGGATGTGCATCAAACATATTCGGGTAAGTACCACCGCTTTCGTTCACACTGCCATCGAGCGTGAGTGCCGGTTTGATTTGGTCGCGCATTAATTTAAACGCGCGGTCACCATCCAATAAGCGCGCCCACAAATTGATTTTCCAATTCATGGACCAACCCGTCGAAGGATCACCGCGCTGTTCCATGCTCACACGCGCAGCACTGAATAATTCTGGCGAGCGAATGGGCGATATTTGGTTGCTCGGGTAAAGCCCATATAAATGTGAAACGTGGCGATGCTGGTCTTGCGGATTATCCCAATCTTCCAGCCATTCTTGTAACTGGTGGTATTGTCCAATTTGCATTGGCGGTAAACGCGAGAGGATTTTTTCCCAAGTGGCGATTTGTTTTTTATCTTCAGCCAGTTTTTTATCTTCACTTAAAATACGCGCAGCCGCAATGGTATTGCTGAATAAATCAAACAGCAGCTGGTTATCCATGGTGACACCGGCGGCAATTTTGGTGCCCGACGCTTTGGCTTCATTTTCCGGCGACATAGAAGGTGAAACGATCAGCCACTTTTTGTCGGGCGATTCAATTAAAAAATCTTCAAAAAAAACTGCAGCCGATTTCATTACCGGATACACATCCGCCAGATAATCTTTATCGCCCGTGTACAAATATTTTTCCCACAGGTGTTGGCTCAACCAGGCATTACTCGTTGGCCATGAACCCCAGGTGTAATCTACGCCGCCGGTAATACGCCAAATATCGGTATTGTGGTGTGCCATCCAACCGCGCGCGCCATACATTTTTTTAGCGCTCTCTTGCCCGGTAATCGCCAATTCTTTGGTCATGGTAATCAGCGGTTCATGCAGTTCACTTAAATTGGTAACTTCTGCAGGCCAGTAATTCATTTCAGCATTAATATTGAGTGTGTATTTGCTGTCCCAGGGCGGATCTTGCCGATGATTCCATAAGCCTTGCAAATTCGCAGGTTGGCCACCGGGTTGTGACGACGAAATTAGTAAATAGCGACCAAACTGAAAATACAGCGCCGCCAATTCCGGATCATGACGCGTTGCAAATAAACGGATGCGTTGGTCGGTGCTTTCGTTGGCGAATGCACTCTTACCCAAATCAAGACTGACGCGATTAAAATACTGTTGATAAAAATGGCTGTGCGCCTGTTTGCGTGCAGCATATTGATGATTATCGAACTGTGATGTTGCCTGCGCTAAAAAGCCGCGTGCACGTGTCATCGCGTTTGCACTGATATCGTTGTACTTTACAAAATTGGTCGCCATTGAAATCAGGATAATCGCAGAGTCTGCATTGCTGACCTCGATACGCTGATCGCGCTGAACAATAGTTCCACCATGTGCACTGACATTCATGAGTGATGCCAGTTTGACTTGCCCTTTAATGCCTTCGTGATCAGATGACTGCACCTGCATCGCAAGAGTATTGGCATTTTCTTGCGTAAAAACAGGCTTGGAAGGATGTGTTAAGTGAGCACTGAAATTCAGCTGCGCAGGTTTACTCGCGCTTAATTTCACCACTACCACCTGATCCACAAACGAACTGAATACTTCGCGGGTAAACACAACATCGTTCACCTGATAGCGCGTCGTCACAACCGCGTTGCTAATATCCAGCTCGCGGTAATAATGGCTGTAGTGTTGATGCGCAGGAAATTCCAAGTGCAAATTCCCGGCGGTTTGGTAAGGCATGCCATGAGCACCCTGGCTGGTAATTGTTTTTGCCGCAAGCGCCTCCGCTGCTTTGTGTTCACCTGTAGCAATCAAGCGGCGAATTTCCGGTAATGCCTGCAGCGCAGCAGGATTAAGATTGTTATGAGGGCCACCCGCCCAAAAGGTATTTTCATTTAATTGGATGCTGTCATTGGCGGGATTGCCATACACCATCGCGCCCAAGCGCCCGTTACCCAAGGGCAGTGCTTCTTCCCACAGGCTAGCGGGCTGGTTATACCAAAGGCGGTGAGATTGATCGGCAACTGCATGGATATTGATGCAGAGTAACAGCAGGGTAAATGTCAGGATTCTAATCACATGCAAGCTCCATAAAAAAATCGGCGCACAAAGCGCCGATCTGTATGTTTAAATCAATATCAATTTTTTAAGCAATCTCACTTGAGCAGTTTTTGCAAATGCGGCTCAAGTGCTTCAGCCCAAAGTGCGTAACCTTTTTCATTAGGATGCAACAAATCCGGCATGATCTCTTTTGGCAGAACTCCGTCTTTGGTTAAGAACACAGAGTTGATGTCGGCAAAGAAGATTTTTTTGTTGTCCGCATAATTTTTGATAATCGCATTCACACCGTTATTGATTTGGCGCAAGTGGCCATCGGGCTTTTCATCGCGCGGGAATACAGCCAACAATAAAATTTTTGAATCCGGCAAACGCTGCTGTAATTCGCCCAACAAATTTTTAATACCAGCGGCAGTCGTAGCCGGGTTTTCATGGCGATGGCCGGTGTTGTTGGTGCCGATCATCATGACCACTAGCTTGGGCGACATATTCTCTACTGCGCCGTGCTGCAAACGCCAGAGCACATTTTCAGTGCGGTCGCCGCCAAAGCCAATCGCAAAAGCGTTGCGTTTGGCGTAGTGCTGTTGCCACACAGTTGCGCCTTCTTTTTCCCAACCTTGGGTAATAGAGTCACCGATAAACAGTAAATCAATTTTTCCGCCGTTAGCTTTGATCGCGTTGGCATCGGCCAATTTTTGTTCGTGACGCGGCAACCACCAATCAATTGACCACCACTCATTTAACATGCCGGGCGTAACCGATACGGTTTTGTAATCCGGGCAGCTTGCCAAGGTGACATCTTTCGGTGTTTGGATAAGCAATTGCACATTGGCAACCGCCACTTCACCGGCACCACCCACTTCCAGTGCGAAGGGCATAGTGGTCGCGCTGAAGTTATCGCTCTCTTGTTTAAAGCAGCTCAGCGGTACATAAATTTTTTGCCAGCCTTTGCCAATTAATTCGCGCGCAGCCATAGTGAACGGCACCACGCGGTCACAGCCTTCTTTTTGGCATTCCATTTTGAAAGACACGCCGCCTTTGGCCAGCTCATTAATTTTTAAATCCAATGCCAACACGCCGCTATTCATATGCGCCGACAAATTCAATGGCTCACCGGATTCCAATGTCATGCCGCCGCGCCAGGTGTCTTTCCAGTTGAAGACCAAGGCATCTGCCTGCGCATCTTTATCAGCGGTTTGTACTTTTACATCGCCTTTTGGCAGCGCAGCAGAGGCACCGCTTAACATTTGTTGCTGCTCATAATTTTCAATAAAGATATGCCATGGCTCCAGTGGACGATGCACATACACATTAATATTTTGCGGCTCGCCACTGGCAAGGTTGATATTGGTTTTTTGCGCTGCAAACGCTGGGGTGTATCCAACCAAAAATGCGGCGGCGATGAAGCCGATACCGGCCATGCAATAGCGTTTTTTCATGGGTCTTATCTCTAGTAGTGTCAGGGTGTGTATCGGTTTTTTATCATTAGGATAGGTGTTGCAGATCAAACTGAGTTTACTGAAATATCATATATATTAACATATAGTCAATAACACCTTTTCATTTTGCACCCATAAAAAAACGGCCGTTACAGCCGTTTTTTCAATCGCCTGGATCAACCAATACTGGCGATTAATCCACCAAGCCCTGGGAGATTTTTTCCGCAGCCTGCAGCAACCTGTCCAATACCCGCTCGGTGGTAATTGCCTGTGACTTGATGTGAATGAACGGGATGATCAACACCGCAGATGCGCCATGAACACCTACAATCGGCACACAGAAGTCGGTCACGCCATCAACAAAATCACTGGCCAGCTGGATATACCCCTGCTCGACACCTTTGCGTGCTTTGGCCAAAAAGCGCTCAATCCGCTCCAGATCAACCGTGGCCGACAGCAAGGGCAACCAGCCAGCCTGAACATCCGGCGAGGCAAAGCCGTACAAAAGCGCGCCCGAGTTGGTATCGATCAAGCGGCGGCGGTAGCCAACACGCACCGAGAATCCAAGATCCATCGGGCTTTCAAGGCGAGCCACCACCACTATCTGGTCACCGGAAGGCACCACCAAATGGCAAGACTGCCCCAGTTCGCGGGTCAGCTCTTTCATCACCGGCAGGGCAATTTCCAACAGAGTCTTGGCAGTGCCCTGGGAAATACCCAAGGTGAACAGTTTATTGGTGAGCATGTAGCCATCGCGGCCATCGGGCATCTGGGTGATAAACCCGCGATACTCCAATGCCAGCACCATGCGGAACAGCTCGCTGACTGAGCGCCCAAGGGCGACGGCCATCTGCGATGTCGTCATAGGAGATGAGTTGCGCGCGAGTAACTCCAGAATATCCAACCCTTTTTCCAGAGCCGGTGCGCGGTATTTACGTTCGGAATCTTCACTGATATCCATCAGGGTTCCATCGATTTGCTTGCCGGTAGTCGTCATAGTGTTTTCTCATTATTTGTTATTGTCCCCCAATCCTTCACTCGGGCATAAATTCACGTCCGGGTGAAGAGATCACATGGCGATTTTATCTATAGAAATTGGTTTCCAGCGCCCCACTTTGCGCTCTTTACCTAAAGCGCTAATAAACCGGGGCAAAAAATATCCCTAATCGGCAGGCTTTCGTTTGCAGTATCTGGGCGCACCGGTGGAAATACTGACACAATAAAGTCAAATGAACCATAAGTCACCTATCACCATAGACTAAATTCACCCAAAGCGCGCACAAACATGCCGATAAGACGATTAACGGAAAAGCAGGGATAACAAAAACGGAAGGGAAAAAACCAAACGTATCGCTTAACAACAGATCTCTATAACAGAGCGGTATAAAGGAAGGATCACACAACACCAACACAACGCACGTCAGTGCCAATACTGGCACTGACTAATCAGATCACGGGTTATTGCGGATGTCTGCGGCGCAGCCACAAAAGCCCCGCCAGCAACATTCCCAACAACGGCAAACTGGAAGGTTCACTGACCGGAACCAAGGGTGGGATGGGGATATCCGCAACAACGCCTTCAAACAGGAAGATGTTGTCATTGAAGTCGCGGTCGCCGCCGCCCCAGATATCCTCAAAGCCGACCAGATAGCGGTTACTTCCCAGGTTCAATATCTTGGTATGCACCTGCCCGTCATTCCAGCCTCGGCTATCGCGGTTGTTGGCCGCATCGCCACTGAAAAAGTAATTGGTATTGGGGTAATGGATGTTGTCGCTGTTGTAGTGCAGTACCAAGGCTTGCAAGCCAAACACCAGACTGTCACCCGCGGCCAAACCGGAGATCACCCGCGACTGCCCCAGATTATCCGGTACGCAGCTATTGCCCGCTTTGGCTTGGGCGTATTCACAACCGCCACGGGTTTCAAACAAGCGATTGCTATCGCTCACCGGGTTGTAACTCGTCAGGTTATTGGTGCCGCCGCTGGCGTATACCGGGTTCCAGAATGCCGCGCTATCCAGCAACTCATTACCCTGCTGGGCGAGGAACAAGACCGAGTTGCGCGCCGCACCGGTGCCAAGGAAGGTGACCCGCACCGATTCAGAAGCCGCCGACAAACTGGCACCCGAGGTGTTCTGCAAAGGGGCATTTTTAAACAGGCCAAGAATATCGGCATCGATATTGAAAGCAGCATCGCCGTTACCCAGTGTGTAACGTGAAAACCACTCATTGGTGCCGGGTGTTGCACCGGGTGTGGCGATGATATGGGAGTTTGCCGTCTCACCCGCCCAACCACTGCCGTTGGTGCTGGCATCATATAAATTGCTGATGCTGTAAGCCTGGGTGATTGAGCTGAGCAGCGATAAGCCCCCAGCGATGATGAGAGAGTAGCGCATATAGTTTTCCGTCAGGTTGTGGTTGATATTTATGATTATTTGTTTGCTTAAAAAACCAACGGAAAATTATCACGCCACTTTTTGTGACACCATCGACAAAACAATGAATACGAATGCAGGCGCTTACTCGGGGGCAACAACCGCTGGTTTGCCCAGATTATTGATGTCCAACCACAACTCGGCGCGATCCAAAGGTGTCTCTTTGGGCAGGGTCGGGTTATCCAAGTGGAACACCAAGCGGCCCGGCAGATTGGCTTTATCCAATACCGACTGCACCATAGGGTCGTTCAGGAACACCTGTTCAAAACTGCCATCGGCAATCGCCCGGTTTAACCCCAACTCCAAATCCGCAGCCAAGCGGGTATTCTTTTTGCCAGTGAACAGATAAAACGGCATGCGGTATACCAGCATGATGCGTTTTTCTACCGTCAACGGCAGGCTGGCATTAGCCTCCAGCTCCGCCCAAGGCTCTTGCACCCCGCGCGGGAAGGCATCAAAGCGGCCACCATCCACCATGTAAAAGAGGCTTTGGTATTTATTGGCGCGGATAACCTTCAACCCGTTGCTCGCCAAAATGTCGGAATCAGCCCAAGTCGTTCCCTGCCCAAAGCTGAATTGCTTTAAATCCTCAAAGGTTTTCACCTGATCAAAACGGGCTTGGGAGGCAGGGTTAATAATAAAAATACGGTGCCCGAGCAGACCTTTGAATAAAGGAATGCGTACCGGCAAGAGTTTGTTTTCCATGTCTTGATTGGTCGCGGCCCAGAGCAAATCCATAGTGCCATTGGCTACATCATCAATATTGCGCGCTTGGGTTACCGGCTCACTGGTCAATTCCAAGCGGTATTGTGTATCGATTTTACTGAGCGCCAGTTTCACCATTTGCATGGCATAACGGCCATTGCCGTCCGCTGCATCATTCACTTTAATGACTGTTTGCGCTGCTGATGAAGTGACCCAAAGATTAGTGCATAGAAAAAGCGCGCCAGCCGCCAACTGACGTAATAGAGTTGTGTTCATAAATGACCTTTTATTGTTAGAGCTGTGTTTGCCGTTTTTATAATTTGGATTGTTGCAAAGCGAGTATAGCACTGTGCGCATTGGCAAGATTTCACCAGAGCGCACAGGGTTGACGATGCAGGCAGTAAATTCCGCCGGTGGAAATTGGAAGAGTAATATTAACGAAGATGCTCTTTTATCCGCGCCAGTGTCGATAAGGTTTGAATGCGCAGGTCACGGTCGTACACGTCAATCGTAAACATAAATTCATCGACTGCGAGTTCATCGCGCAGCTGTTGCAAACCATCCAGAATTTCCAATTCATCACCGACTTGCGCCAGTGCTAAAAATTCCTGCACGCTGTGTTTTTCTCCAATCGACCAATCCAACTGCTCAAACGGTTTGGGCGGGCACAACCACAAAGGTTCACCGCGAAACAACGCCGTAATGCGCTGAAAACTCGTGGTCGCATTAAATGCCGCTTGTTCAGATGTCTCGCCCCACACTACCGGCAAACCCAACATAAAATAGGGTTTATCCAAATAGGGCGATGGTTGAAACTCTGCGCGATAACGTTTAAGTGCAGCACGCATATGTGCAGGTGCAAAATGCCCCGCGAATGAATAAGGCAAACCCAATCGCGCAGCCAAACCCGCGCTGTAAAGGCTGGAACCCAAAATCCAAATGGGCACTTGCGTCCCCTCACCTGGCACCGCGCGCAAGCGTTGTTGTGGTTCGCTCGGTGCCAATAATTGCTGGATCACCTGCACTTCCTGCGCAAAATTTTCTGCCGCAGAATCATCGCGCTTTAATGCACGGCTAGTAACAGGGTCAGTGCCCGGTGCACGTCCCAAACCCAAATCAATCCGGTCACCATAAAGCGATGCAAGCGTACCGAATTGTTCAGCCACCACTAACGGCGAATGGTTGGGCAACATAATCCCACCGGAACCCACACGCAGCCGCTGCGTTTTCCCCGCAATATGTCCAATCAACACCGCCGTCGCCGAGCTCGCAATTCCTTGCATATTATGGTGCTCCGCCAACCAAAACCGCTTAAACCCCAACGCATCCGCCGCCTGCGCATAAGCCGCCGAATGCACAAACGTATCGCAAGGCGTTTCATCAACCCGCACCGCCGCAAGCTCAAGCAAAGAGAATTCAACAGCCATAAACACCTCTCACAACAATCAATCGCCTTATTTTACGGGCAAAAGACCGTAATAGCGCTAGTTCCGAGGCTGTGTTATAAAAACACTTCAAAAACGTAGATGGAAAAATGCTGGCGAAAAAGACGGAATTTTTCATCTGAAAATATTGATAGGCGCTTGGCAGCTTTAAAGAAAGAGATAAATATGGAATTAGAACTTCGCTTGGCCAAAATTGAAGATATACCTAATATTTTGGAGTTGCACTTTAAATATCAGATCGACTCCATACTCGAAGAAGATAAGCAAGATGGTTTTATTACCACAGCGTTTACGAAAGAACAGATGGCCGAATTAATTGAGTCTGAGCAAGGCCTTTTTATTGCAATCAATGGTAACTCTATAGTTGCGTACGCCATGGCAGCCTCTTGGCAATTTTGGGCACGTTGGCCTATGTTCGCACATATGATCAAAGACTTACCCAACCTGAATTTTGAGGGGTATCAGCTAAGTACCGAAAATTCGTATCAATATGGCCCCGTATGTGTTGATAAATCGGCTAGAGGTAAAGGTGTGTTCGAGCAAATTTTTAAATATTGCCTTAATGAAATGTCCAATAGGTATCCCGTTTTAGTTACATTCATTAATAAAATTAACACCCGTTCTTTTACTGCCCATACAAAAAAAGTAGGGCTAACAGTCATTCAAGAGTTTGAATTCAATAACAACCAATACTATGAGTTGGCGTGCTTAACAAAAAAACTCTAACAAATTGCTTAAGAAAGACATTTACTACGTCGCTTCTAGGTGTGTTTTTAGCGCACACTGGCTTCTCCGAAAATACCGCCTAGCAAGGCGTTAACTGTACAAAAGCATCGAGTGAGTTATGTCGAATAAAACCGTTTTAGAAAGGCTTTTAGTCGAAATAGAGGCGTACGATAAAAATCGCAATGATCGCGATGCTTTTGCGCAAAGAGTATATGACTCAATCGAAGCCCTGGAGGGAATACCCTATTCAGTGCATCAACAAGGCCGGGATTGGCAACACAAAATTGAAACTGAGGGCTACTTCGACGAAGAGGGCTTTGACTCTAAAATCAATGAAGTAATCCCAAAACTTAAAGCTTGGATCAATGAGCTTATTCAGTCCCACTGTTAACAAGATGCCTCAGAATTGTAATTTGCGAATCCGACAGCTTGTAAACCGCGGCTTTATGGCTTTGCTGCGCAAAGATAATTCACAAAAAAGATCATCATGAAACTTCTTGCAACTATACTTTTCTGTACGCTTATTATTTCTTGCGGTGCCAAGGACGCAGATAACGTCAATGTGCAAATCAGTTACACACCGACTTTAGATTCTGTTTGCATATTTATAAAAGGAGGCGACATTAAGGATGACTGGCACAAAGAGCTATTGCTTAAAAAAGTAGAGTTGGAACGCGAATGGAAAAGAATAGGACCGATGCTTATCTCTACAACTGAAGAAATTACTGGACAATTGTTTGAGGGAGGGGAACACAATGTAAACCTGACTTTGTGTGATACTCCATCCAGGTCTTTTCCGTTGATATTAAATATGAGACATTCACTGTCCAGTTTTACGGATAATCCGGTATCTATACAGGATAAAGTTGGTACATTGTTTCATGAGTTATTGCACCCGTATATTAGTGAACATCTCCCCAAATCAGCACCAGCTTTAGCAAAATACAAAAACGAAGATCCTAGAGTATTAGACCATATACATCTTCTTGCTTTACAAAAAGCGGTTTATTTAAAATTAGGTTTTGAACAGGAATTATCTTCAATAATCGCAATGGATAATCGCATACCTAACGGGCATTACAAAAGATCATGGGAAATAGTTAATTCAAGTGAAAGCTATTACAAAACCTTGGTCGCAGAGCTAGAAAATAAAACCAACTCACCTGAATAAAAACCAAGCCTTCGTTTTACCCAGAATAGAGCCTGCCTGCAGAGTACCATTCAAAATGACATTAATAACTTGATGAAGTGAAAATATGAATAAAGGAATCAGCAAAAAAGGTCTGAAATTCAGCGGCTATTGTTTTATCGCATCGGGTTGCTTGTTTTTTCTGGTGGCGGTGTCTTCAGGGCACGTTGCTTTTTATGGTGTTGGGGCGGCATTGATTGCAGCAGGCGGTGCTTACTTGACGAAAGCGAAAAAAGTAATTGAAAAGTAGAAGAGCCCGGATAGCGTTAATAACGTTCTTAAGTGGCGAATCCCGGCTTTAACTCCCTCGCGCCAATAAGCGCGAGGATTTTTCAAAAGTGAAAATTTTCTGAAAATGTGACCACAGTTAATTACTCAACCCCTCATTGAGTAAACTGGCCAATCGAATACCCGCTTGCTTCAAGCGCAGTTTGACTACCGGAGAAAACATTTCCAAATACTCATCGGTCATTTGAATGGTCTTTTTCTCCTCGTCATCATCCAGCCGTTTATTTTGCGGTTCGTACCAGCAGGCATTATTGCGTTGTGTGCAATAGCCAACGTCTGGAGTGATGGTAATTTCATAAGACTCCGCGGCCCATTGCCAAGGAGATGAATCTATCCATTGGGCTTTATCCGCTTCCGATATTTCCGCAACAAGGGAATCGGCCGCGCGATAGGCACGCGTGAATCTCGCCCAGCCAAATTGTTTTTGCATCCAATTTCCGGGCAATATTTTTTGTTCAATAATGCAGTTATCCCACACCGCATGAAGGTTACTTCCGGAACACTTGCCGCGCTTAACAATTAAATTGCCGCCCCGGTCATCCGCATAGGAAACGTGCATGGGTTGGTGAATATCCCCCACCCAATGGCCTAACAGGATCATTGCCCTGGCTCGCTCCGCATCCGGTTTGGATGTATCCGCGACGATACCGAGATCATCTTTAATTGCACTAATGACACAAGGCTTATCATCAGGGCAGCCATCCTGTTCAACAACAAGAAGATCGCGGCTGTAATTGGAAAAATGACTGGCAGGACTGGTGCGGGGCATTTCATCGGCTTCCAGACATGCATGGTTAAACGATTTGTATTCACCATTCACCGCAAGCAAACGATTCACCTCTGCCCTCGCATCGGTAGTGAGATTTCGGTAAGCAATTTCGCACACAACCACATGGCCATATTTACCCCAAGCCAGTACCGCGTTCGCGTGAAAAGCCAGCAGTAATGCAATGCAATAAACCCTATAGCGCATAACCCGTCCCTCAGTATTTATTCGAATCTCACTATAAAAATTCATTGGAAAATCACCACTGCTTTATAACAGGTTGGATTTTTTTGCAAAAGCAACAGAAAGTTATTAAACAAACACCCATGATTACATTGCTCATTCAAGCAAATTTGAAATTATGGCGCTTAAGCATTTTTTATGGCTATTGAACGAATCAGCAAGGCTATATATTCGGTCTACGTGAGGAAGATGGATGGGTCAAGGACTTCGCTTAAACCTGATGCAAAAGGTCGTATTATGAAATCTAATCATATTAAGAGAATTTTTTTATTCTATTTACCGATTGTTTTACCACTGCCCGCACAAGCAGTCATTATTGACGGCACATTTAAAGGAAAAGTCCTTTCTGTATCTGACAATGGTGATAACAACAATCCTTATTATGTCGATTTTTTTAGTGAAAATTTGGAAGGGTCTGGTTTTACAGGAAGCTTTTGGTACGACACAGAATTAGCACACGCCAATATGGGCAGCACAGGCCAATGGCGTTACAGTGAAAACACCGATTGGTTTGGCATAACATTTTACGTGGATGGAAAAACACTTAACCCTGACAATATCCCTGATGGTTCAACACAGGCCAGCACATTGGAACTTCATACTATTTCTGATCCCAACGGATATACCGGCATACGCGATTTCACAACAGAGCATTTTGGCCTGCGCGAATTCGTAACAGCAACGAAAGAGGGTTACATTAGTGAACAATCTGCGGGAATTTCTTTTTTGGAACAGATTATTCCGTTACTTAACGGCAACAGTTTAATCCAGAATTTCACCTGGTATGACACAGGGGAACACTATGACAACTGGGATGACATTCCCGGGCTTGCGCTCTATTTCAATTACAACACTGATCCCGAGCAACTCATTAACGCTGGGCTCGCTGCACGCCTCTCTGAAATAACCGTTAAACCGCGGCAGATAAATGTGACAGAACCATCCACTCTACTATTATTGATTTTGTGTGGAACCAGCTTACTCATCAGAAACCGTAAACGTATCCAGTAACGCATAAGGTTATCGCATATCTAACGCTCAGTCGTTTTCCCATATATCCCGTATGAAAGGAGGTCACATGTTTAGCAGCGCGCTTCAATTCGTTTCTATTATGCTGGTGGCAATCACACTTCTTGGATGCACACCAACAGGCGGTGGAAAATCCCCGCTCCCACCTACGATTGGCCCCACTCTAGTCAATGGAACTATCTGGCCGAATGAACCACTGACGGTGTATTTTTCTGACCACGGCACACAGACTGAATCAGTAAACACCGTTGCATTAAATGATCTGTATTTTGCAAACCCTTATGCATTTCAAATTCAATTGGGCTATCAATTCCCCGCGCTTGGATTTGAAATACAAGAGAATGGCAACACGCTTTCCATAATGCCTGCGCGCACAAATACAAAATCACGCCCCAGTAAAATAGACCCCAATAATGGACGAGTATTGGAATGGGATTGGCCTTACCCTGCGAATATGGTGGCACGCGGACAACCGCCAACATCAACCAGCAGTTATTCTATTGAGACGGTAAATACCTGCGCAGGTCGGCTCGCTTCAGGAAACGCACCCTGTTCTAATCCCGGTGCAATATTATTACTGACGATCAGCCCACCAACCCAACCTGCAAAACCAACGCACGGTCAGGTCTTTGAATACACGTTGATTGAAAAGGGATCGGGCAATTATTCCGGACAAATTGCAACAACAGTAATTCGCGCAATTTATATTGAGCCTAATCGCTGTCAAATCCGTAATTTATTATTGCAACCCACCACAGGAAAAGCCGGCGAAGTTGTAACGGCAGAATTTGAAGCGACTGACTGCCGTCGCGTAAAGCTGACTGCTGGATCGGATTTATTATTTGATCGGGTTGCCCCAACGTTTGCGGATAATATTATCGACTCGCGCCGTTTTGCGCTTCCTAAAACAACATCAATTACAGTAAGGGTCGATGCATTTGACTCAATGATGCGAAGTGCGGCACCGCGGTCAGGGCGGGTCAATATAGATCCCTGCTCAATCAGCGCCACACACCCGCAATGCCCATTAAATTGCACAGCAACACCTAACGATTCGCGCTGCCCTGCAAATTGCACCGCAAATCCAAATGATCCACGCTGTGCAACACCATGCCCACGTACAACCGACAACCCTAATGGAGAATACAAAGCATGGGACACCGGCATGTACTGCGGCACATTCCAGATAATTCCCACAAAAATATCCGGCTGTACATTCGACGCAGCAAAACAAAGCTTTCCACCACCACTAGGTTGCGTTTACACCACCATTACTGGAAAACCTATTGGGGAATGTACCTCAGGCTTACCGAAACAGGATTTTGATATGTGCCTCTCCTGTACAGCCCAAGGCAGTACAACACCGACCAAAGAATATGTCGTGGAGAGAAATGCTTGTTCACTTAACGATGCGCGAGACTCTGCCATTAATGCACGCAGACCAAGGAGCTGCGTATTTGTGAGCGCGGGATTATGCCCTTGATCCCGCGTTAAAAAGGCATACTGTCAGCCGTTTATGTAGCAACTATTTATGTAATTGTTTATGTAACTGCCTGTGCAATTACCTATGTAATAGTTCGTTAAGCAATTAGAACTCATTACATTCCCTGCCTAAACTGGTTTTTTATCACAATAATAAAACCAGTTTAGGTTTCACTATGCGCACATCTCTTTCGTTTATTCGATACACCACTTTCGCACTCATCAGTAGCGCGCTGCTGGCATCCTGCGGGCAACGTGATGGAAAAAGTGGCGATCCATCCAATAGCATCCATACCAGCGCAAGTGGGCATTCTGGTACCGATTGGCCTTGGTACCACGGCAACCCTCACGGCACGCATTATTCAACTCTGGATCAAATCAATAAAAATAATGTGAAGGATTTACAAATCGCTTGGACGTTTGATTCGGGCGATGCGTTTGGTGAAGGTGGAAGCCAGTCGGATATGCAAAGTAATCCGCTGATTATTGATGGCCATTTTTATTTTATTTCACCCAAAGGCCGATTGTTTTGTTTGAATGCAGCAACCGGTGAGCAGCAGTGGGTTTTTGATCCGGCATTTGGCGAGGCAGTCAATACCAAACAGCGTTTGCGCGGCGTTTCTTATTGGCAAGCAGGCGATGACCAACGCATTCTGTTTACCTTTCGCGGTTTTTTAATGGCGGTAAATGCGCAGACGGGTGAATTAATTAAAAGCTTTGGTCGCGATGGCAAAATTGATTTGCGCGAAGGTTTAGGGCGAGAGCCGGATAGTGTCAACGTCGGCAATGTATCGCCGGGCGTGGTTTATAAAAATCTCATCGTAATGGGTTCTACCGGCAATACGCCGGGGCATATTCGTGCTTACGATGTGCGCACCGGCGCACAACAGTGGATATTCCACACCATCCCCCACCCTGGCGAGTTTGGTTATGAAACCTGGCCAAAAGATGCCTGGAAAACCGCAAAAGGCGCAAACGCCTGGTCGGGTTTAACGCTCGATCCGGAAGCAGGAATTGTGTTTGTACCGCTCGCGTCTGCGGGCATGGGCGATAAAGATTTTTATGGCGGTGATCGCACTGGCGATAATCTGTTTGGAACATCTCTGGTGGCGCTCGATGCAAACACAGGCAAACGCCTGTGGCATTTTCAATTGGTTAAACATGATTTGTGGGATAGAGATCCACCAACACCACCCACGCTTATTACTGTTGAGCGCGACGGCAAAAAAATTCCTGCGGTTGCGCAAGCAACCAAAGCCGGTGTGATTTATATTTTGGATCGCGCCACTGGCGAGTCGTTGTATCCACTCACGCAAGTGAATCCTCCCGCGTCGGATATTCCCGGTGAAGTGTCTGCGCAATCACAAATTATGCCGGTGCATCCCAAACCATTTGCCCGCCAGCATTTAACCGAAGATCTATTAACTACGCGCACACCGGAAGCACATGAAACCGCGAAAAAAATATTTTCCGGTTTGCGTTCACGCGGGCCTTTTGATCCGCCGTCACTACAGGGCACTATTTTATTTCCCGGTATGGATGGCGGTGCCGAATGGGGCGGCGCAGCTTATGACCCGGAAACCGGAATGCTCTACGTTAATGCCAACGAAATGGCGTGGATTTTAAAAGTCAAAGAGCGCCCACCGGTATTGGCGGGCAATAGTGGTGAGGCTATTTATTTAAATCATTGTGCGGTGTGCCACGGTGTAGAACGCAAAGGTAGCCCGCCAGAATTTCCGGCACTGGTCGATGTGAGCGAGCGATTGAGTGAAGCGCAATTGCAACATCAAATTATAAATGGCAACGGCAGAATGCCCGGTTTTGCCAAACAACTTTCCAGCGCCGATGTTGCCGCGGTAATCGGTTATTTAAAAGGTGACCATGCACAAGCAGCAAAAAAAGACACGCCCTATTATCCCTCCACCGATGGTGACCCCTATGTATTCGGCGGATACACACGTTTTCTGGATCACCAAGGCTACCCCGCCATCACACCACCCTGGGGCACGCTCAGCGCCATCAACGTCAATTCCGGTGACTATGTATGGGCACAACCTTTTGGCGAATATCCTGAATTAGCCGCGCAAGGTTTAACAAATACCGGCAGCGAAAATTATGGCGGCGCTGTTGTTACCAAAGGCGGCTTGTTATTTATTGCCGCCACCGTTTACGACAATCAATTCCGCGCATTCGACAAACACAACGGCACCCTCCTCTGGCAAACCACCCTACCCGCCGCAGGCATAGCAACACCCGCAACCTATTCCGTAAACGGAAAACAATTTATCGCCATCGGCGCAGGCGGCGGAAAAAATCCAAAAGCAAAACCGGGAGGAAGTGTGGTGGTTTTTAGTTTGCCCTAAAGACTACTAAATCAACCCAGCCTCAAAATTTACAATCGGATATATGCAAGCGCGGGAAGTAATACGTTGTAATTCCCGCCTTCAACGAATATACCTATGATCGTTTATCGGCTTATACTCCCCGCAAACTGAACACGTAGATTCGGGCGGGTCGCGAACCCCAACAAATTGAAGGGCGGGAATGTGCCCAAAGCGGACTATCAAGCTAAAGAAGGCGGCATAATATCCATTTGGTAAATCCAAATTTCCGAGCTAGACATCCAGAGGGCTTTTGACTCGATCTCCGAGCTCATCCAGCACGTGCAAATAGATTTCGGTAGTTCGAATGTCAGTATGCCCCATCAAAGTTTGAATTTGCTTTAAATCATACTTTGCTTGCAAAAGTCGGGTAGCGAAGGAGTGGCGAAATGTGTGACAACTAGCATGTTTATGTATACGCACTTTTTTGATTGCTTGCTTCACATGAGACTGGATTGTTGTTGGATATATATGATGTCTGCGAATTAGATTGGTTCGCGGGTCTTTGCTTGGTTCATTGCTTGGAAATACAAATTGCCAACCTAGGGAATGCCCTGCTGAAGGATATTTTTTTTCAAGCATGTTAGGCATATATACTCCTGCAACGCCGCAGGCTTTATCATACTCAAGCAGGTTTTGAACCATATCAATCTGCTTTTTTAAGTCAGGAATAATACTTTTTGGGAGTAATGTGGTTCTATCTTTAAATCCTTTTCCATCTCGAATAACAATATAACCCATTGCAAAATCAACAT
The DNA here is from genome assembly GCF_001183545.1 of Cellvibrio sp. pealriver. Taxonomy (NCBI): domain Bacteria; kingdom Pseudomonadati; phylum Pseudomonadota; class Gammaproteobacteria; order Cellvibrionales; family Cellvibrionaceae; genus Cellvibrio; species Cellvibrio sp. pealriver. The sequence goes on along the minus strand of NZ_KQ236688.1, from coordinate 106,752 downwards.
CTTTAACGCGCAATCGTAAGGCCTCAGAAACTCGAAGGCCGCCACCATACATTAGCTGAGCCAAAAGCTTATAGGGCATCACCATGCAATCAATAATAGACATAGCTTCTTCATGGGTGAAAACAGTAGGCGTTCGAACTTGCTTTTTTGCGTAGTTGAAATTGAGTTGCTCTATGGGGCTATTTAAAAAGCGGTTGTATAGAAACATTAGTGCGTTAAGGGCAAGTTTTTGGGTATTCGGGGAAGCATCTTTTGCTACGCTCAAGTGCGTCAAGAATGCTTCTACTTCTTGATTGCCTAGATTTTTGGGGTGAGCCTTATTGTTAAATAAGATAAATTGTTTAACCCAATAGACATATGTATTTTCGGTTGAATAACTTTTTCCGTCTGTACGTATAAAGACGCGGAGTTGATCTAAAAACTTAGTGGGTGAAGCGGGTAAAGGAATGCGCACATCTTCCATAATTGCACCTGTTTGGATAACCAGTTTTGTTCCAGTTTAGCTATCCGAAATTAAATATGCAATTAATTGATCTTGCATGCGCTGTATAACTCCATAATTAATTCATGGTATTAATTAAGGTATTGATTTATATGGAGTTAATATAATTGCGGGTTCGCCAACTTTGGGAGTTATACGGCGCGATACCAAATTAGTTGAGATAATGATCTGCGGGTTATATAGTCGGTGCAATTTAATAAACTGTTAATATTACCAATAAGGAAAATTGATGAAACCTGAAAGTATCATAAAGCACATTGCTGAAAATTTTCATGGCGTTGTTCCGAAATCTAGTTGGGGAGAAACCTCATTATTTTACAATCCCGGAAAAGCCTTACCCAACGGTGTTTATTTCTGCACAATCAAAGAAAAGAACGGGGAAAATGACAAATCATCTGAGCTAGACAGAGATGGAATATTCAGGGTGAGTATTGGAATTAATAAATCCAGTTATGAAAGGCTGTTTGGTTTAAAACCACCAAGGCCAGCCAAGGGCGGAATTATTAATACCGGCCATGACTTTACTGCGTTAAACACTTTAATGCCGCATCCTATTTACGGATGGATGAATTGGGTACAAATTCTTAACCCAACCGAAACAGCATTTACAGAAATTCTTCCTTTAATTGAAGAAGCTCATGGAAGTGCTGTAGTAAAATTCAATAAAAAAATATTAACAAGTCGCTGAAGCACCGCGCACTACGTGCGCTGGACAGTTTTTAAGTCGCAGTTTTGTGGTTTTGCTGCGCAAAAGGTTCCCACAAAACTACAACTTAAAAACTGCCGCTTAGCTCGGCGTTATGCTATTGGAGTATTAATGTATTACGCACTTGGGATTATTTATGGACTAGCTTTATCTTTTGTTCTGTTTACTTTTATGTATGTATCATCAAACTTATTATCAGAGCAAATAATTGAGCTTGTTTCCTATACAGTTTTAATTTTATCAACAGCAACTTTAGGCTATATCTTCAAGTTACGTAAAAACTTAAGCACGCTCCAATTATTTGAAGCAGGAAATAAAAAATATCTATTATTTCCATTTGGGGTATCGACCGCAATGGTTATAACTCAAGCAATTATAACTTTTTACAGTGAAGAGAATAGTTTAGTTTTTTGGGTAATACCCATTGGTATAGCAGGTCAGGGGTTGAATATTTTTATGTTTTTACTTATCGGCATGTGGTGCTGCAGATCAAAAGCATAACAAAGTGTTCCAACACCGTTCCAGCGCTTCGCGCCTCCACTCGACAGTTTGTAAGCAGCGCATTTAGCGAATCGCTGCGCGAAGTTTTTCGCACATGCGCCACTTACAAACTGCGGTTGAACACAACGTTAAATTGGCGCATCGGAAAGAGCATCGCACTTCACTCTTTCCCGATAAAGGAAAATATATGAGGTATCTTCCAATACTACTCCGGTTCTCAGTGTATGGCCTTGTAACTTTTGGAGTGCTCGGTTACATGCTGCAAAATCCAAATTCAACTTCATTACCCGAAAATTTTTCACTTATCTTATCTTTAGGTCTTGCGGGAGCTATTTCATTTCCTGTTTCGGCTGGTGCAGTTCTTCTACTGCTTGAAATATATAAGGAAATAACTCGCAATGAATAACGGAGCAGTTTTTGAAGAATTATTATTATATTTATTTATCTTTTTACTTTTGCTTTTTCCTTTTATGTATATCTTCTTAAAGAAAGGAAAAAATAAATTTCTATTTTGTTCATCTTGCATTGGCGCAATGGCAATAGTTTTTTGTGCTATTTATGCGTTTGCATTGCCTTTTGCAATAGTTTTCATAAAGGTAATTCCGCAGTTGGCCGAGTACGGCCATATTGAGAACATTCTACCAATTCTCCGCTTTGCGGAATTCATTCAAACATATCACTTTATTGTTCTATTTCCATTGCTTTATGTGGCTTTGCCAATTCTTATTTTTAGGCGTTACAATCTATTCAAAAATAAAATTTAACAAAGCAATCAAACGGATGGTTTTTAAGTTGCATTTTTGCCATTCCGCTTCGCTCCATTTTATGGCAAAAGTGCAACTTAAAATCCACCGTTTATCGCGGCGTTAGCTAGGAAAGACATGTCACATATAATTTATGATCGTGTAGTTTTAGAACATCTCTTTCTTCTAGAGCAAATGGCTCATGGAAGCCTTGCCTGCGTTAAATTTTTAGGGAGTTTTTTAGACAACTCAAAAACACATGACTACCTTCAATCTGAAGCGGAAACAGCAGTGTATGGTTATGGAGGGGTCGCAGAAGGCTACTGGGATAATGTGCACAAGCTCGTCAGTGACTATCTAATTCAATGTGCAACGCGCACAAGAATTATGCAAGACTTTTCTGACTTTTCTACCGAAGATCCGGAGTATTGCCCAGATAAGGAAAGCTTTTCTAAATATCCAACTGCTGCCAAAATTTTGCAAGGTAACTTTAATCTTTCACTTCGTGAATGCTGCAATAAAATAATCCATGCAAAAAATGTTGAGCTTATAATGGAAATTGAAGCCTCTACCAAGCTCAAATATTGGAATGGGTTTTGTATTCTAAGCGGAAGCAAGCTCAAAAATACATGGAAATTGGAGCTAAACATAAGTGTATGGGTTATAGCTATGCGTCATTACTATGACGTAACTCAACACTTAAGCTAACAAGGCAATCAAACGGATGCTTTTTAAGTTGCATTTTTGCCATTCCGCTTCGCTTCATTTTACGGCAAAAGTGCAACTTAAAAACCACCGTTTATCGCGGCGTTAGTAGGCGCAAGTTTCAGAAAATACTGCTTCGGCGAGTTTGTGCCCAGGCGCTACCGGAAAGTTCGGTTTTTTGTTCGTAACCTTTTGGTTGTGCCGCGTTCTGGTTTTAGTGTTCTTGCGTTGTTGGCAAGTTTTGGTGGCAACGCAGTTTTGTTTTAAGTGTGAGTTTAACTCGCACTTGGTAGTTGGTGGTTTTCGGAAAGTTATCGTCTTGCCGTTGGGCTGTGCATCGTGGGTTTGGCGGTTTGGGCATTTGCTGCGGTTTTTCTTAACGCAGTAGCGGCGGTTGTAAACCGTTTCTGAAGGCTTACTAACAATTCGTTCTAGGCCGCGCACTGCGTGCGCTGGACAGCTTTTCCGTTGGCCGTTTTGCGCATTGGCTACGCCAATTATTTGCGCAAATCGTCCAACTCCAAAGCTGCCCCTAAACTCTGCGTTAGGTAAAAATAAAGGAAACATCATGAGTATTCTGAAAAATCTATGGACGTGCGTTCTGCTATTAATAATTTCACAAGAAACATTTTCTCAGGAGCATAAGAGTTCTTCGGAGTTTATAAAAAGTATAGAGGGTGTATATAAAGCAAGGTTTACTGGTCAGTTTGCGTCAGGGCAGAAATATGAAACAGAAGACATCCTAGAAATAGTTAGTTACTCTCCGAGTTCTATCTATTTTCGGGCTGAATTAAAGTTTGGCAATGGGCACTTTTGTAGTGTTTACGGTATCGCAAATTATAACAATAACTCTTTCGTATATGAGCGTGAGTTTGGCGAGGAGCCTAAACATAAATGCGTTTTAAATATAAATGTTGATTCTAACAGCATTAAAATTTCTGACCTAAATGAAAAGAATGAATCTACCTGTACGCAGTACTATTGCGGCGCACGTGGTTATCTAGGAAAGTATGAAATTAGTCTAGAAAAGAAGAGAAAAATTCGTTACATGCCAATAATCTTAAAATCCAAAGAATACGCTGCCGCTGAAAAGGAATATAAAAGCAAATAAACCTAACAAGCGACTGTGGTAGAAAATCAATACCTGAAACGCAAATTTAGTTAGCTTGCCACTCGCAGTTATCCCGCACCATGGCGTTTAAAATCGTCATCATTTTTCGCATGCAGGCCGTAAGTGCAACTTTCTTGTGCTTACCCTGCTCAACGAGCTTTTTGTAAAATTTCTTCATCACTGGATTACACTGAATCGCGCTCAGCATCGCCATGTATAACACCGTTCTAATCGGTGCCCGACCACCTTTGATTCTACGTCGTCCTTTCATCATGCCGCTGTCGCGATTAAATGGAGCCAAACCACAAAGCGCTGCTATTTTGCGTGGTGACAGTTGGCCTAGCTCAGGTAACTCTCCCAATAGCGTGAACGTAACACCATCGCCCACACCTGGCACTGAGCTTAGAATCTCATAAGTACGCTGCCACTCAGTAACTTCACCAATGGCTTTGGCGAGTAACTTGTTGATGCTTTCAATTTCTTTATCGAGCACTTTCAGCAAGCGCTTATGGGTTGCTGCAAGAATCGCAGGCGCTTTGTGCTGACGATTTAATTCCTGGGTTCGCATCTCATTCAGTTGGCGCTTGCGTGAGAGTAAATCCCTGATATAGCGTACTTTTTTACTATTGAGAGGCCTTGGCTCCGGTTTTAATATGGCACCAAATTGTGCGATGAGCCGCGAATCAATTTTATCGGTTTTGACAAAAACACCCTGTGCTTTGCCAAACTGACGAACTTGGGTTGGCTGGACAATAATTACCGGCAATTCCTTTTCAGCGCAGGCTTCCACCAAACCTCTTTCGTAACCGCCGGTCGCCTCAACCAAAATGCGAGTGAGGTTATAACGCGATAGTTTTTTAATTAATTCACGAATCCCTTCCGTGGTATTGGGATATTGCAAATAAACATCGAGCTCGAAAATACAAATATCCAGCGTGCTTTTTCCGATGTCGATTCCTACATTTCTTTCACTGCGATCAATGTGTGCGGCGGTAGTTGTATTCATAACTCACCCTTGCTACATTCGGGCTCGGAGCCCATTCGACTGTTCGAGTTAAAAGTAGAATCAGCAAGGTGCCCACGCTTGTTAACGGGCTAGATTACTCTGCGCCAGTGCTGCACCGGGCTACCTTGCTGAATACCTGTTGCTGCAGGTATGGGCTCCACCTTATCGCGTTAAGAATGATAAGAAAACTGATGAAATCAATCATACAAAGTGCTGCAACCCGCGCACTTCGTGCGCTGGACAGTTTGTAAGTCGCGGCTTTGTGGTTTTGCTGCGCAAAAGTAATCCACAAAACCACGACTTACAAACTGCCGTTGAGCACGGCGTTAGGTAAAAAATGAGACTTTCAATTATTTCGGTAATGGCTTGTATTCTTTTCGGTTCGCCTGTTATGGCCACTCCCGAGGAGGAAGAAAAGCAATTTGAACTTGAATATGAGCAACAAAAGCAGAGTGCTAAAGAAACAATCCCAAGTATTGTAGAAAGGTATGCTCTTTCTTTTGGTTGCGTTTTTAATATGCAAAAAGACAATGTGGTTGAGTTAAAAAATTGGAAAGAGCTATCGTACCTATCGCTCTATTCTTTAGATTTGGGTTGCTCAGGTGGCTCTGCAATGAGTAGGCCATACTTTGTGGTTCTTTCAAATTACGACCGTTCGCACCCACAACACATTTTTGTTAATCCTAAATACTCATTGCCGTCTCAAACATCGGATAGTTTTCCTCAAACAATAACCGGTATTTATGCCAAAGGTGAGAAAATATACTATTCGGCACTGGAGTTTGACTTCGCAAAAGATGCTCGTTGTTGCCCTTCAGTTAAAGTTGAAGGTGAGCTGGTGTTTGAAGAAGGGCGATGGAAGCCTATGCAATCAAAGAAATAGTTACCTAACAATGTGCTCCAACTCGCGCACTACGTGCGCTGGACAGTTTGTAAGTCGCGGCTTTGTGGTTTTGCTGCGCAAAAGTAATCCACAAAACCACGACTTACAAACTGCCGTTGAGCACGGCGTTATGTTCAAACCCAACTACTTTTCAGGAAAAATCATGATCTTTAGAACATTAGCTAAATATTTCTTAATAACACTAGCTTTGGCGGTTATGTATGGCTGTGCATCAAAACCTCAATCGTTAAGCAACCTTAATCCTGTATCTGATAAGAAAAGCTTTATTTTGAAAGAGCCTATAATTGAAAGTCTTGCAAAAAATAATAAATTGCAAATTGCAGTTATGAATGGCAAATATACAGCAGTGTATGAAAACGAATATGGTGTTTTTTATGAAGGAGAGGCCTATTCAGTTATTTATAGCGCAAGAGAGGATCTCTTCATGGTTAGAGCTGGCGGGTTGTATATACCAAAAGAAAAAGAAAAATTTGTTAGACCTTTTATCTATTTCAATAAAAATTGGCAACAAACCGAAAATCTTAAAGCCAGTGTTGAACTAGCCAATAAAATTAAATCAACTATTGCCGAGGGCGGTAAGCCTGACACTCGAAATGAAGTTGTTGGCGGTGGCCTGATCATCGACTCCATCATCAATAGCGCAAAAGGCGAGTTAATTTTTATATCTGGAGATGGTGAATATTGGTCTTTTTCAAAGCAAAGCAGTAATGCTTTAGTTAGAGATTTAGCGAATTAATCAGTGCCGTAGAGTAAGAACATAACAAATCGCTGAAGCATCGCGCACTACGTGCGCTGGACAGTTTTTAAGTTGCAGTTTTGTGGTTTTGCTGCGCAAAAGTAATCCACAAAACCACAACTTAAAAACTGCCGCTTAGCTCGGCGTTATGAAGGGAAAGTATGAAACATTTAGTAATTTTGGCATTTTGTGGAGCGTTATCAATCTCATCCTTCGCCCAAGAGAATATCCAACGACAAAAATCCACAAATTGTAAAAGTTTGTGTCAGTCTAAAGAGACTTGCACCAACTTAATTATTGAAAATATAGCCATGAATTGGTCAAGGCCACCCGTAAATGAAACGAAAAACACACAAGTAACGGTAAAAATATTATTGCTTCCTGACGGCGCAATAGAGTCTGCTTCAATCGAAGCTGGCAGTGGTCACGAAAGGCTTGATAATTCGGTTTTACAAGCAGTCAAGAGAGCCTCCAGTTTTTGTGAAATACAGGGTTTAAGCCATGAAATATATGAAAAAAACTTCAAAGAATTAATAGTTGTATTTAACACTCAAGACAGTAGAAATTAACAATTCATAACAAGGCGCTCCAGCACCGCACACTTCGTGTGCTCGACAGTTTGTAAGTCGCTTTTTTGTGGTTTTGCTACGCAAAAATTTCCCACAAAAAACCAACTTACAAACTGCGGCTGAGCTTGGCGTTAGCAAGGAAAAAATATGAAAGATCCAGCATATCTAATGGAATTGAAAGAGCTTTATGCTGAGCTTAAGGAAAGTGGAAAAGATGAAGTGGATAATAAAATTGAGCAAATCAAGAGCGCGTTTACCTCGTTGGCCTTATTCATCGCAGTTGCAATCGTTGCACCAATTATTTCGTTTTACGTAATTATTCCAAAAGAGTCTCCTGAAACCTGGTTTACGCGAGCTGGTTCAGTTACTGTTGTTTTTGGTCTACTAGCTGAAATCGCAATAGCAAAGCTAAAACTATTATCTTTTACAGATAGCTCCCCGTTTTTGTATGGCCATATATATTTAAAGCGCAAATATTCAAATATGGTTCGGTGGGCAGATAGAGGAACTTTATTAGTAGTGATATTTGGCACAGTCATATGGGGCTATGGTGACATTCTCTATCGCGCATTTAATTAAAAAATTGCTAACAAATCGTTGCAGCACCGTGCGCTTTGCGCACTCGACAGTTTGTAATTCGCCTTTTTGTGGTTTTGCTTCGCAAAAGTATTCCACAAAAAGCCAACTTACAAACTGCGGCTGAACTCAGCGTTATGAATGGCTGGGCTTCTTTAGCGTGGCTCTAGAAAGTTAGTGCTAATTTCTTCAGCATTGAACATTGAGCAAGTTTTGAAATGGGCAGTTCCGTTCTTCGTGCAGTAGTTGGTTTTGTGTTATCGCACTTTGTAGCTTGCTGCCACTAGTTATTTTGGTGATAAACGAGCTTCGTAGAGAGGCTTGCCAGTAAGAAGGTTTGCTGCGAATATCAGCAGCAGTATTTTTAACAGGGTGCCACGGTTTGGCTTCAGTTTTTCTTTCAAATTCAGAGCCACACCGGGCATTCATAACAAGTCGCGCCAAAATCGCACACTACGTGTGCTGGACAGTTTGTAAGTTGCATCTTTGCGGTTTTGCTACGCAAAAGTATTCCGCAAAGCCACAACTTCCAAACTGCCTTTGCGCTCGGCGTTAGGCAAATAAAAACCCAAAATTGGGCTTAAAATGGAAAAAGAAGAATATAAAAAATTTAGTGGCTCATGGGTTCAAGTAAGCTGCAACTCAGATGAGATAGAAAATCCTAATGAAAGTTATGGTGCAGCTCCTGTGGTAACGTTCCAGAAGAATGAGTTTGTGGTTGTTAATGCCGAGGGAGCCACTTTAATAAAAGGAATATTTTCCATAAATCCGAATGTTACCCCAAAGCAAATAAATTGGACTGATACATATGGGGATGATGTTGGAAAAACATTTCCAGCTATATATGAAATTAGTGAAAACGTTTTGTTATTTTGTGTGGCAAATGAAAATATGTGTAGGCCTAGCGCGTTTGAGTCTAAAATTGGGCATACCATACGAATTTTTAAGCGTAAGTGCCTAACAAGGTCATCAAGCTGATGGTTTGTAAGTCGCCAATTCGCGCATGGCTTCGCCATTATTGCGCAAATCGTCAACTTACAAACCACAGCTTATAACAACGTTATAAAAAATATGGAGAAACACAATGACAAATAATAAAACTGGCGGCAATGGAAAAACTCCACAATCACCGCCACAGAAACCTAGTGAAAATAGAGGTGGTAGCGGGCGGAATTCTTCAACATCCTCTTCTGGGAAATTGCAGAACAACAATCAAACCACTACGAGTACTGGGCCTAGAAGCCCAAGTAATAGTAAAAAATGAAATTATCAGGCTATAAGCAGTCATATTATGACTTTAGCAGCTCAGCAAGTTCTGTAAGTCGGCAGGCTTCATTTGCGGGAATTGCATTGCTTTGGATCTTTAATACAAAAACAGGTAATACATATACACTTCCTGAAAACTTGCTTTGGCCTGCCTTATTGCTTGTTCTGAGCATTTTCTGTGACTTGCTGCACTACATAGTTGCATCTGCAATCTGGGGCATTTTTCATAGAATTAAAGAAATAAAATATGGCGCTGGAAATGATCCAGAATTACAAGCATCCAAATACTTAACTTGGCCTATTAATCTTTTCTTCTGGTCTAAACTTGGTTTTGTTATTTTGGGTTATGCAGGTTTATTAGGGTATGTTGCCTGCGCAATAACTTTTAGCGGCCATTTATAACAAATCGCTCAAGCACCGCGCACTACGTGCGCTGGACAGTTTTAAAGTCGCAGTTTTGTGGTTTTGCTGCGCAAAAGTATTCCACAAAACTACAACTTTAAAACTGCCGCTTAGCTCGGCGTTATGTGAATATTGAAATGAACATTCCAAAAAAAGGAAGTAGAAAAATTAACGTGGGCGAAAATGAGTTTTTGTGGCTCATCAGGCCAAAACCTACGTACTCACAGGACTGTTTAGGTTCAGAAATAACTGCTGTCGTTGAGCCGGTGGAATTGAGCGGCACTATCTTGCGAATTACTTTTCCATTCTCACGTCCAGACGCATCTCTTAAATTAGGCTCTGAGAGCGTAACTCCGAGCATGATTGAGAGATGTATTAAAAATGCTATTTCTCAAGGCTGGAACCCTAAGGCTTCAAGCGGTACTTTTGAATATAGGTATACAAGCACATAACAAAGTGCTGCAACCCGCGCACTGCGTGCGCTGGACAGTTTGTAAGTCGCGGCTTTGTGGTTTTGCTGCGCAAAAGTTTTCCACAAAACCACAACTTACAAACTACCGTTGAGCACGGCGTTATGCTTTAAAAGAGAAATTATGACTAAAGTAGATAAAATAGGAATAATTTTAGCTATATCAGGTCTGCTGGTAAGCGTTTTTGCGTGGCAATTCCCAGTATCTGGTGAAGTAAAAAACACGCCTCCGGCAGTGTTAACATTTCAAGAAAAAAATTCAGATATTAATTCTAAAAGTATCGCTGAGCCTCTAGAGTTTATGGTGTCAGTCTCGTCTGTATCTGAAAGTAGCTCACCTCTTGGGAAAGAAGTAAGAAAATTAGAATTTTCAGAGTTCCTGTATCAATTTAAAACATTTTCGCTTGATTCAGGTAAGTTAGGTTATGTGCAAAAATCCAAGCATGTTTTATCTAATAAACTGAAATTTAGCGAACTAAATGTGCTTTTGGGGGAGCTGAATATGGACTCAAATAAAATAGCTTTAGTTTCCATGCTGGAAAATCATTTTGAGCCACCTAAGGAAAATGACCTAGTAAATTACACGAATAGTTTCATTCTTGACTCTAATCGTCAAAAAGCATTATCCCTAATTTACCAGTAGAGCATAACAAAGTGCTCCAACCCGCGCACTACGTGCGCTGGACAGTTTGTAAGTTGCGGCTTTGTGGTTTTGCTGCGCAAAAGTAATCCACAAAGCCACAACTTACAAACTGCCGTTGAGCACGGCGTTATGGGGGCAGAAAGGTTTTGGTTTGTGCGTACTGAAAGTTCGTAAAAGCAAAACCGGTAATTTTCTGAGTTGGTTCGTTTTGGGTTTTATCAGGCTGAAGTTTTATCGCTTGTAGCGGCAAAACGTTAAAATCCGAAGTGAACGTTTTTTGGTTTTTTTAGGTACATTTTGGTGCCTTCGGTAGAAACGCTTTCGCACTTTAAAACCACTATTCTGCTGGTTTTGCAAAAGCGTTATTCTGTTTCTGGTTTTACGCGCTCAAGGTTTTATTAAAAGCGGAAAAAGCATTTTTCTCTGTTCAAGCAACGTGCAAAAATGCCAATCCCATAACAAGTCGTTCCAGCACCGCGCACTTTGTGCGCTCGACAGTTTGTAAGTCGCCTTTTTGTGGTTTTGCTTCGCAAAAAGTTTCCACAAAAAGCCAACTTACAAACTGCGGCTGAACTCGGCGTTAATATTACCAATAAGGAAAATTGATGAAACCTGAAAGTATCATAAAGCACATTGCTGAAAATTTTCATGGCGTTGTTCCGAAATCTAGTTGGGGAGAAACCTCATTATTTTACAATCCCGGAAAAGCCTTACCCAACGGTGTTTATTTCTGCACAATCAAAGAAAAGAACGGGGAAAATGACAAATCATCTGAGCTAGACAGAGATGGAATATTCAGGGTGAGTATTGGAATTAATAAATCCAGTTATGAAAGGCTGTTTGGTTTAAAACCACCAAGGCCAGCCAAGGGCGGAATTATTAATACCGGCCATGACTTTACTGCGTTAAACACTTTAATGCCGCATCCTATTTACGGATGGATGAATTGGGTACAAATTCTTAACCCAACCGAAACAGCATTTACAGAAATTCTTCCTTTAATTGAAGAAGCTCATGGAAGTGCTGTAGTAAAATTCAATAAAAAAATATTAACAAGTCGCTGAAGCACCGCGCACTACGTGCGCTGGACAGTTTTTAAGTCGCAGTTTTGTGGTTTTGCTGCGCAAAAGGTTCCCACAAAACTACAACTTAAAAACTGCCGCTTAGCTCGGCGTTAAATAAAGCAAAATCGGAGCCATATACTTGATCGAAGAATTTTCACAAATCGTTGGTTTAGTCTCTGCTTTCGCTGCGGGAAGGGATGGTGAGAAGCTAAAGCAATTAGCTGAGTTTCAGCAATGGCTTATAGAACACAACCACAATGAAATTTCACAACGAATCAGTGAAAATTCGTCTACATCCACTTTTGTAAAGGCATTTTTAAATAGAGAACTACCGCAAATTCAATCTAAGCTCGATATTCTGACGGCTATGGTACAGGTTCTTATTGAAAAGCAGGACGGAACGGAAGAGTCTAAGCCAGCCAACATTCACTACGCTAAAAACGTATTTCGTCTAATTTTACAGCAAGCAATATCTGAAAATTATTCAATTACTGAATTCGAGTACGTAAATGCGGAAATAGAATCATTCCTTCACAGTGAAGGCATTCACTATAATTCATATGTTCTCAAACATATTATTCGTGAGTGCTTGGAATTTAAAGAAACGGCATATACATCAGTCGAAAAACATTGGCTTGAACTTACAATGTAATTATTTAACAAGTCGTTCCAGCTCGCACGCTACGCGTGCTGGACAGTTTTTAAGTCGCAGTTTTGTGGTTTTGCTGCGCAAAATTATTCCACAAAACCACAACTTAAAAACTGCCGCTGAACTCGGCGTTAGAACTCCGAGTTACCCACCAATTGTAGACACCCTGTATAGTTATATTTAAGCGAAAAAGTGTTTCAATTTCATATGGTGCGTTTATCGCTGAAGGTCCGCTTCTGGCCGTTATGCGAAGTTCGGTAGCCTTGCCGGCTGCTATACCTCGTTGATAGATAACCGACTTAATCAAATTTAAAAATAATTAATTGAAGGATTTTTTTAAAGCATGCGTGCAATTTTATTAATTCTAATTTTCAATGCATCACAGGTTTTTGCTATCGGAGCTGACGAGTGTTTTCTCCGAGCTGTAGTTGATAACCGGGAAATAATACTCAAGAATATCGAGGTAGCTCCTCCCACTTACGGTCTTAGCGGTTCCAATAACTATGGTTATTGTGAAATGGATAGCGGGTACAGTGTTTTACAGTGTTCCGCAGCAAAGGAAAATAAAGGGGTGTTGGTTTATGAACTGGATGCAGAAAATATTGATGAGCAAGCCTACCAGTGTAAATCCGGATGCGATGCTAATATTGCGAGAAAATTTGTGATGGTGTGCGAAGGTGGTTAATGTCCGCTCTTGGCCGAAACCCGAAATAGGTTAATGCAGCGTTCTAAATCAACATTTCATGTTGGGGTTCGCAAGCTCACCACCAACCTACATTTCTAAACTTGTAGGTGGTGAAGCGTGAACTTACAAACCTGATACGATCAAAAATGCTATAAACAAAAAGCCCGCCCGTTTTAAACGGGCGGGCTTTTTGATAACTACACTAGTTGACTAAATACCTTAAAAAAATTAATTACTAAGCCCTTCATTCAGCAAACTCGCCAACCTGATTCCGGCTTGTTTTAATCTTAGTTTGACCACGGGAGAAAACTCTTCCAAATATTCATTGGTCATTTGGATCGTTTTTTTATCTTCTCCGTCATCGAGGCGTTTATTTTGCGGCTCATACCAGCAGGCATTATTTCGTTGGGTGCAGTAGGAAACATCCGGATTTATTGTAATTTCATACGATTCGGCAGCCCATTGCCACGGGACCGAATCTGCCCACTGGGTTTTATCTGTTTCCGATATTTCGGCGATAAGTGAATCGGCTGCACGATACGCACGTGTGAATCTCGCCCAGCCAAATTGTTTTTGCATCCAATTTCCGGGAAGAATGGTATTTTCAATAATGCAGTTATCCCATACTGCATGCAGGTTATCGCCGGAGCATTTCCCTCGTTTGATAATTGAATTTCCGCCGCGATCATCCGCATAGGAAATATGCAGCGGCTGATGAATATCACCCACCCAATGCCCTAACAGAATCATCGCCCTTGCGCGTTCAGTATCCGGCCTGGTTTTGTCGGCAACAATATTAAGATCGTCTTTGATTGCACTGATAACGCAAGGTTTATCGTTTGGGCAACCATCTTGCTCGATAACAAGAATGTCGCGACTGTAATTGGCAAAATGGCTGGCAGGGCTAGTGCGGGGCATTTCATCTGCTTCCAAGCAAGCGTGATTAAAAGACTTGTACTCACCATCAACACTCAGCAACCGGTTTACCTCTGCTCTCGCATCTGTTGTCAGATTTCGGTACGCGATTTCACAGACAACCACATGCCCATACTTTCCCCAAGCAAGCGCCGTATTGGGTTGAAATATAAAAAGTATTGCAACAAACGACATCAGATAGCGCATAACCCTTCCCTCATACCGTTATTGTGATCCCAATAAAAGTCTCACCCGCTTTATAGCAGGTGGGATTTTTTAATAGAAGAAACTGAACGCTATTAAACACCCGCTCATCATTTCATTATTCGTTCAACGTTGACCGAGCGATATGAAAACAATTTGATAAATTGATGACACTTTTATGGAGGCAGCAAAAAATGACATATCAGACTGCAGGCTTATAAAAATTATCCCTAAATAAAAAGCCCGCCCGTTTTACAACGGGCGGGCTTTTAACACCGGATATATTTAAAGATTAATCAGACTGAGCACAAGAAAAGCTAACCTCCAAATCAACTTTATCGATCAACGCATAATCTGCAGCAAGAGGAATTATTTTATTACCAGATTTTTCCAGCGCCACTTTTCCACTTAACAAATATGACTTATAAGAATCCCGATGGGATGATACTGAAAATAAACTCAATGCTGACTTACAACCACATTCTGCGATTGAATCCTTGAGCTGGATATTAAATAACAACATTGGGATAGCAGTGTCTTTTACTATTTTTGAATAGCTAATTTTTGCACATGCAGAAAGCTGATTATTTATCATAACCATTTCATCCGCTTTCGCGATACTGCTGAAACCAATTAGCAGAACCAGTATACATTGGAATTTTTTCACTACCATTTTATATTCCTTTAAGGCTATTCACTTCAGTTAATAAGTGAGGTGAATATTCATGCTTAAACATTTATTGTTCAAGCCGTTAATTGTGACATATTTCAATACACTGAAATAATTAGCATGAAAAAGCCCGCCTGTTTCACAACAGGCAGGCTTTTTTGCTAAACGAAAATTTATAGAGAGTAGCACCCCTTTCCCTCTGGGAGAGGGTTAGCGTGAGCGCAATAATCAATTGACTTCGTAAGCTGCCATTTTCACTTTTAGTGTAACGGCGCGGTCACTGAAGTTCATGCCCCAATCGGTTTGGTCGCCGTTCCATACGCGATCCACTACCCATTGCCCCTTAACAAAATTACCTTCTTCTACACGGTCAATCATGTATTTTTTATTGGCTAATTCTGTTGATGGTTTAAATTCCACGCGTGCTTTGTGTGCTGTTACCAAATATTCGTTTTCGCTCAATTGCACAACCAAGGCACCGCCTGCCGCTGGCGTGTTGCCTTCTGGCGGCGCAATCCAGAACATCGGGCGGCCGTAGGTGACTTCTATGTCCCATAGGCCGCCATCGACCACTTGCGTAAGTGCAGCGGGACGGTCTTTTTTATGCTGGTCTTTTTCTTCCGGTGTTGCCTCGGCATTCCAGATTTTTTGTGTATCGCCAGTGGTGTCTAATGGTTCTGCAAAACCCCAACTGTTATTTTCAAATAACAATTTTGCCCACGCGCGCATATTGGGTTCTATTGCGCGATAGTGCTGTGCAAAGTGTTCGATGGTTTCATCGTTATATTCTTTTGCACCAAGCGGGTAGTTGGTGTAGCCAGTGTCATCCATTCCGAATGGAGAAAAGCCAATACCACCCATGCCCAGCGTTGGATATAGATAACGGGCGTAAGGTTGGTCATTGCCAATTTCTGCAACAAACAGGGCGTTATCTGGTCTGGTATAAAGCTCCAATACTTTGCTGACGGTTTTGTGGTCGCGGAAATAAATATCCGGGGCAATCAAATCAATATCGGGCGCAGCCGCTTTCCAAATGTGTAACACGTTGTCGGTACCGCCACCGCTGGAATATTGCCCCGGCAAGCCCGGGTTAAACGGATTGCGCAGCGCTACATTCACGTACATGGGTAAGTTTTTGATTGCTTTACCGGCAGCGGTAATGTCATTGCAATATTTTGCGATGTGATACGCGTGAAAAAATTCATCGGCATCTTTTCCGAATACCTGCGCCCAGGTTCCGGCTTTCAGTTTTAAGGTTTCAACCAAATCAGCAGGTACAGGTGAATTGAAGGCCTGCTGTGCGGTAGGAGAAAAATCGCGCACGGAACCGTAGGTGCCGACTTCGTTTTCCACTTGCACCATAATCACGGTGTGGTCTTTATCGGTTTTTTTCAGGTACTTCATTAATTCAACAAAGGCTTTTTTATCTGCCTCCATTGTGTTCTTACCTAAAGGCGACATGGAATTCAATGTATCGCCATCTTGCTTCACTACACGGGGAAAACGTTTGTTATCCAACTTCACCCATGCAGGTGCGTAATGCGGTGCGTTGTTTTTCCAGGTTGCAAACCACAGCAACACCACTTTTACATTGCGCTCGCGCGCTTGCTTGAGCAGTACATCCACGTACGAAAAATCAAACTGGCCTTCAACCGGTTCAATCTGTTCCCATGCCACTGGAATGCTCAGGGTATTGGCATGCATTTTTTCAACCGAGGGCCACACATCTTTTAATGCCGCGGGATAATTACTGGAATTGTTGGTCTGTGCACCCAGCATAATAAACGGCGCACCATCCACCATTAGCGCATGTTTGCCGTTGTTACTCACTAACTGCGGAAGCTCGGCAGCCTGTAATTGCGCAGGCAAAAAAGCCGTTGCGCACAGCGCCGCGATTGCAGGTATTAACGCGCGGAAAAATGTGGGTGTGTATTTCATAAAATGGATTCCGGAACTGAGTATTTTGATGCAGGAAAAATAAAACGGCTGCAGATAATTATTACCCAATTAGTATTTTTGATAGGTAACCAGGCAGGACTTTTTACCTACCATTACAAAATTATGTGGCTTCTTAAACTAAAAATGCCCTGTATCGCATTTGCGATACAGGGCATTAGCCTAACAGCGCATTAGAAACGTGCGCGGATACCTACAGCAAAACGGGCATCTTGTGCGTAAGAATACGCAACGTGATCGCCAGCGGCATTTTGGTCAATAATACCAACGGTTTTTTCTTTCAACAGGTTAGAAGCTTCTGCCGTTACCGTGTAATTATCGAGGAAGGTATAGCTGATGGATGCATCCAATTGGCCATAGTCATCGTTGTACACTGGAATACGCGCTTTGCCGCCCAAACCATCGTTGAAGTCAGGATCAAAACCATTGCCGCCCCATGCGATCAGGTATTTGCTGCGCCATGAATACGCCAAGCGTGCAGACAAACCATCTTTCTCATACATACCAACAAGGTTGAATGCATTTTTTGACAGCTGATCAATTGGCAATTGTCCGTAAGCAGAGCGGTCGGTATCGATAGGAGCCGCGCCCGCTTGGGTATCACCGCCCACGGGCTGGGTATTTAATGGGATGTCAGCTTTGCTATCGATGTAAGTGTAGTTAGCCTGAATACCCAAGCCATCGAACGGAGCAGGAAGCGAGTCAAAGAATTTATTCACGCCGATTTCCAAACCGTTGATATCGCCACTGCCAACATTATCCAACCAGGTGGCTTCACCTGTGTAATCGCCAATCGCATAAGCCGCAGTTGTTTTCTTAAAGAAACCTTCTACTTGTTTGTTAAACAAAGCTGCATAAGCCATACCGCCATTTGAATCGAAATACCACTCTACCGATAAATCGAATTGCGTTGCTTCCATCGGCTGCAGATACGGGTTGGTATCCTGGTTCAGATTGAACGATTTGATAACACCGGTCTCTTCGTCGATATCGGCACTCACGGTTACGAATGCTTGCATATCGGAGAAGGATGGATTCCAGATTGCTTCAGATGCAGCAAAACGCACATACAAATCGTCTGTGGCTTGCATACGCAAGTTGAAACTTGGCAACACGTGGGTGTTGTTGGTTTTGGCTTCCAGCGGCTCGGTTGAACGAGGTACAACCACTACGCCATCAACAGTTGCTTCGTTAACAACCAAGGTGCCTGATGCAGTGTTATCGGTTTGCACAACACGCACGCCAAAGTTACCGTCGATTGGCATTGCCAGATCATCAAAACCATAATTGGTCATGATATACATGGCCACGGTTTTTTCTTCTTGCAGGTTGCGGTAATCCGGATTTTCCAGACGGTTCCACTCTTGATACACACTGCCCGCACACCACCAAGCGCCATCGGTTTCACAATCAGCGTTAACGGCATCGGTAGTTGCACGGAAATTTCTCGCCGCATTGGCTGAATACAAATAACCATTCGCAGGAACAGTCACATCGCCGCGTTGGAAATCACCAAATGAATACAGAGTCAAATAATCTGCTGCTTGATCTGCAGTAACTTTTGGAATGGTGTTTTTGTCAAAACCAAACCAGGTTGCGTAACGGGTATTCCAGTCGTAACCGGTATTAATATTGTCACCTGTTTTTTCTGAATAGCGAACACCGGCTTTAACCGATTTAATGACTGCACCATCAAAATCATATTCTGCATCGATGCGGCCGGTTTTTGCTTCGGCTTCATTGCGTTCGAAATGTGTCATCGCTTGGCCAAGGTTGTAATTGGCGTAGTTAGACATGTAGGCATCGTCGATAATGATCGATGGTTTTTCAGTTCCAATACCTTCCATACGCGCTTGCGCAGGAATCACTTTCAGACCCAGCGTGTAATCATCCACGCGTGCATCGGCTTTTACGTATTGTAAATCGGCAGAGAATTTCCAATGATCATCTGGCGACCATTTGATGCCAGTGGAGTAATCAGTGGTTTTGGAAACGTTTTGTGCCCAACGGGTACTGGTACCAAAATCAAGACCCCATTGCGCAGGGTTGGCAACCGTTACCGTACCGGATTCCATTGCGCCGTTTGCGCTGTAAACCCAATCGTTGTCAGCGGTAGGAACCAGCGCTTGATCGCCATTATGACCTTCAAGGAAAAACGCATTTTCGTCATACACGTTATCGTGTTTGGTTTGGAATGCCGTGAAATAAAGTTCAGTGCTGTCATTCGGTGCCCATTGCAATGCAAGGTAACCACCTTCACGAGTGCTGTCGTGATCGTTGCGACGCCAATCCACACCTTTGGATACCCACACATCATCGCCATCGATAGTGCGTGGCATATATGGGCGTGAATACACCTGATCTGAACGGGTTGCTAAATCTGATGTTGATGCGTTGATAAGAATACCGAACTCACCGGCATCGGTTTCCCAGCGGTTGCTGTACAAACCAGAGTATTCGCCGTTGGTTTCTTCCAACTGATCACCGTAGTTGGCTTTTGCAGATACACTCACCAATTGGCCATCCGAATCAAATGGCATACGTGTGCGCAAATTAACGGTGCCACCCAAGCCGCCTTCAATCATATCGGCCGATGGACTTTTGTAAGTATCCACTGCATACATCAATTCAGCAGGGACAGATTCAAAACTTAAACCGCGACCACTCGCCGCAGAAAATACATCGCGGCCGTTTAATTCAGCGCGCACTTGCGTTAAACCGCGCACCGCAACACCACTACCTTCTGCTGCAGGGTGTTCGGCATCGTTATTGGTGTAGCGACCAACGGTTACACCGGGTACACGTTGCAATGCTTCTGTTACGCTGCGATCCGGTAATTTACCGATGTCTTCTGCAACGATGGAATCCACCACAACGCTGGAATTTCTTTTTACATCTTGCGCGCTTTGGATACTCGCACGCTGACCACTTACGATCACTTCTTCAACTTGGTCTTCTGCAGCATCTTGTGCAAATGCAGGTGCGGTTAAACCCATAGTACCAACGACCAACGAAAGGCCTGAAGCCATTTTGATATACGCTGGCAATTGTTTTTTGAGGAATTGCGTTCTCAGCTGTTTGTTTTTGGTTGTCATGATTTTCTCCAGTTAGAATTATCTCGTTACTTATTGGATTTTTAATTCTCCTAAAACGGTTACTCGCTCCCCGCATCACTGCGTATCAAGCGATAGCTGCTTCCTCCTTGTGCAATAAAACTCCCGGCATTCCCCTCGCGTTTTAATTCAAGGGTTTTTCCTTGCGTTGCATCCTTTAATAAAAATTGTGCTAAAGGCTGCGCTGTTCTGAGCTGTAAAACTTGTTTGGATGTTGACGATATTGTTGCTTCTGTTAATGCATGGTTGTGCCATTTCAAATCCAGAGTGATGCCGCCGCGTGCACGCAGGCCGGTTACTGAACCCGATGGCCATGCATCTGGCAGCGCGGGCAATAAATGCAATTCACCGTTGTGGCTTTGCACCAGCATTTCTGCAATGCCGGCTGCTGCGCCAAAATTGCCATCGATCTGAAATGGAGGGTGGTTGTCCCACAAATTGCTGAGCGTGCTGCGCTGTAATTGTTCGCCCAACACTTTGTGCGCACGGTTGCCATCCAGCGCACGCGCCCACATGTTGACTTTCCAGGCTTGCGACCAACCGGTGCCACCATCGCTACGCGCATTCAATGTGGTGCGCGCGGCCTGCAACAATTGCGGTTGTTTGTGCGCATCGATTTGACGCCCCGGATGCAACGCAAATAAATGCGAGATATGGCGGTGATCATTTTTGGGATCATCCACATCTTCTTTCCATTCTTGCAGCTGCCCCCATGAGCCGATGCGAATTCCTGAATCGAGCTGCGCGAGTGTTGCGGAAATTTTTTGAGCGGATTTTTTATCGCCCAAGCGCACGGCGGCTTCATGGGTATTGCGCAGCAAATCGAATACGATTTGCTGGCTCATGGCAGCGCCATTGGTGAAATTGCCCTGCTCGGGTGAAAAACTCGGAGAGACAATTAGTTTTCCGTCGCGCGGATCTTTGATTAAAAATGCCAGCCAAAAATCGGCAGCGCTGCGCATTAATGGATAGGCGCGTTCACGCAAGAATTGTTCATCGCCAGAAAACAAATAATGTTCGTAATAATGTTGTGCCAACCACGCCGCCGCTTCCGGTTGCCAAAACGCAGTGGGCCATTCAATAACGCCAGTGAAGCCCCAAATATTGGTGTTTAGAAATAACGTCCAACCCTGGTTAACACCGGTGACTTTTTTTGCCGCGATGGTTCCCGGTTCAACCAGGCTATCGACAAAATCAAAATAGGGTTCCATCAACTCCGGCAAGTTGGTGGTTTCTGCCAACCAATAATTCATCTGCAAATTAATATTGACGTGATAGTCGGCATTCCACGGCGGCGTAACAGAATTGTTCCAAACACCTTGCAGGTTTGCTGGCAGTGAACCTGGGCGCGATGAAGCGATCAGCAAATAGCGGCCAAATTGAAAGTAAGTCGCTTCCAACGTGCGATCTAATTGCGCATCGCCGGTTTTGTATTTTTTTAATAGCGCGGCGGTCGGCTCAGTTGAACTTCTTTGGCCGATATTTAAATTCACGCGAGTAAACAGTGCTTGGTAATCAGCGCGGTGATCAGCTTGTATTTGTGCAAACGATTTTGCACTGGCGGCATCCATCGCCTGCTGCAATTTTTTGTGCGGATGTTGCCCGCGGTAGTGCGGATATTGTTGTGCGTAGTCCGTACCGGCATTCAACAAAATCACCACGCTGTCGGCTTTGGCAATACGGACAGTGTTATCGCCCACAACTGATAACTCGCCGCCCTGATTCAGGAATTGGATTTGCGTTTCATATTGCAAACCATTGCTGTGCAATTTTCCGCTTGCGATTAAACGGCCGGATTCAATGCGGGTACTGATGCTGCGGTTGTCGGGCACACCGAGAGTGGCGCGCAGGGAAATCTTGCCGGGCTTGTCCGCGCTGAATTTAACTGCGATCACACCATCGGGATAACTCGCCAGATATTCACGTTTGTAGTTCACACCAGCTTGGGCGTAGCTCACATCGACCTGGGCATTATCCAAAGACAAAACGCGTTGATACGCTTTGACATCGCTGTCATTTTTTTCAAAAGCAAGTTGCAACTCGCCGAAGGTCTGGTAATCGCCATAGGCTGTGATTTTTTGGCCCAATAATTGGGCTGCAGACTCAGGTTTAAGAGAGCCCTGCTCTGCAATGATCTTCCGGGCTTGGGCAAGTGCTTCTGCCCGCGGCTGTTGCGGCCAACCAAAATCGTAGCCTTGCGCACCTGGGCCACCCGTCCACAGGGTTTTTTCATTGAACTGGATAAGTTCGCGCTCTACCCCACCTGCAATCACCGCTCCCATCGCACCATTGCCAATCGGTAGCCCTTGGGTTTCCCAATCCTGTGCTGGCTGCTCGAACACCACCGCCAACGGAGCTGATGGCTCGTGTTCCGCTGCCATCAACGCAGGGCAAAGGCACGTCAATAGCGACATGACACTCAGACCACGCATCCAAAAAGGCTTGTGACGTACAGACGATGGGTTCATAGGGAAGTAATGCAGATTTTATATGGTAAATATGACTATATGTCGCATATTAAGATAATGTTTTTACCGGCGCAACAATTCTTACCAATGATAACCAAAAATCATATTTGTGATACAAAAGGAAACAAAACCACACAAAAATAAGCGTAGTCATACATGGAATATCCAGTTTATTGGCGGCTTGTTAACAGCCGGATCGAGGAAAAACAGGTTTGTAGGAAAATCGGGAAAGATGTGTTTTGGGATGTGTGCGGGATACGCGCAAGGCGCAGCAGCCTTGCGCTCAGGGGTCGTTTAGAAATCAGGTGTGCGATGCGGAAAGTGTTTGGATAAATTCAGCGTGACTGGGTGCAAGTGCTACGCCTTTTTGGATGGCATTGCGCATTTTATCCATGATTAATTGCGTTCGTTGCGGATCCGCAGATGGGTTAATTCCTGCAGGATCAACCCCAAAGCCGTAATACATGCTCAACCAGCTTTCCTCTTTGAACGATTCCTGCTCCAACATGCTGATATCGCCAGTGCGTTTAAACAGCGCCATTTTTTGCTCCAGACTGGCGGGAACGTCCATCGCCCTCACCTGCTGCCAAAACGTGCCCGAACGGCCATTGAGCTTGTAGTGAAGGATAATAAAATCCCGGATACGCTCGTATTCCAGACGATTGAGCCGGTTTGCTTCAGCCACCTGTTTTTCATCGATTTCAAAATTCACCAAAAAGCTGGTCATTTTGGCGATGCCGGTCTGGATCAGCGAAATACTGGTTGACTCCAACGGCTCCAGAAAACCACTCGACAAACCAATCGCCACACAGTTTTTGAACCAGAAGTCTTTGCGCATTCCGGTGGTGAAGCGAATCAAGCGCGGGTCGGTCAAGGGCTCACCGGCCAAATTACCAAGCAACTCGGTGCGCGCCTCGTCGTGGGAGATAAATTGGCTGGAATACACATAGCCATTGCCCACCCGGTGTTGCAGCGGAATATGCCATTGCCAACCGGCCGTTCTGGCCGATGAGCGGGTGAAAGGGTCTGGTTCGCGCAGGCTCTGTGTCTGGACGGCTTGGGCGCTGTCACAAGGCAACCAGTGGCTCCAATCCTCGTAGCCCACCCCCAGGGTTTTGCCGATCAACAGCGCCGGAATGCCGGTGCAATCAACAAATAAATCACCGTCCAACATCTGGCCGGATTCCAACGTCAATGACTGGATAGAACCGCTCGTATTGTCCAGTTGAACATGATTTATCTTGCCTTCGATGCGGGTAACGCCGCGTGTTTCCGCGTAGTTGCGCAGGAATTTGGCAAACAGTGATGCATCGAAATGGTAGGCGTAGTTGTACCAAGCCAAACGGCTTTCCGGATCAAAGCTGGGCTGGGCAAACTTGCCCGCGCGCGCCAATTGGGTGCACAGGCAAAATTGATCCAACTCTTGCGCATAGCCCTGCTGTCTGGCGGCCCACCAGGTTTTGTGGAAAGAACGGTCTTCAATGGCCACCCCATAACCGGCAAAGGGGTGGAAAAAATGCTTATCGATTCCCGCCCAGTGTTCAAACGCAATACCCAACTTGAAGGTGGCGTTGGTAGCGCGGATAAACTCACTTTCGCTGATCGCCAAATCGCGGATAAATTGATGGATTCCCGGCACCGTTGCCTCACCCACACCAATGGTGCCGATCTGGTCAGACTCAACCAGTTCGACCTGTATATCGACCGATTCCAACCATTTGGCTAGATAGGCAGCCGTCATCCAGCCTGCAGTTCCGCCGCCAACAACGAGTATCTTTTTTACCGGAATTGGCGGATTCACAGGGTTTGGCATGGCATCTACTCCGATCTCTTTTTGTATTATCAGCCCAATTAAGTCGCATTAATCATATATTGAGCTACACACGATGCCTATTAGAATTTACGGCAGGGGATATGGCATAGCAGTTGCTGTAAAGACTGCAATTTGTGTCATTCCCTATTAGGAGACAGGTTAGATGCAGCCCCATCAACGGTTTCCAGACTTCGGAGTAGAGTTAAACATGGCCACAAGCACCATCAACAGACAGGGGGCAACCCTGGTTGCACCATCTCGCGGCAAAGGTTCAAGCCAGTTTGCACACTTCTGTGACCTTTATCACCAGCGGCTCGATGCCCTGACCCTCGCCAAGCAACTCATCCATATGATCAAGGCGGTGCAACGTCATCGCGGTATGACCATGGGCACACTGGGAGGGAACGAGCAATTTCGCGATGAGCTGGCGCATTTGCAGATCCAGCTGGAGCGCCGGTTGGAATTGCTGCAAGCCTTCTCTGCGCGCAGCTCCGAATTATTGAGCCCGCGCGATCAGGAAAATCTGGCAAACGCCTGGCTCACCATCAGCCGCGACTGGCAGGAAGACAGCGTCATCGACAACTATGAATTGCATTGTCATCTGATTGAGCAGTTACTGAGTATGGTGGCTGCTTTGGGCAAGCAACTTGAGCAACCCACCTCCCAATCCATGCCGGAAATGCAGGAACCCAAGGTTATCCATGCCGATGAAGCCCTCTATCCCAATCGCTTCAAGTACCTTGAAGTGCTGCATTTTGCTACCCGCTTGATGCCCGCCGTTGCCGAGCAAATCGGCCGTATCCGTGCACTGGCGACCTACGCCTCGGCACTGGGCTATTGCGATAAAGATTTTGCCAGCAAGCTGCGGTACGTCATCCAATGCACCCGGGTCAATAACGAAAAGTTGCGTCACCAGACCAAACGCCTTGAAGGATTATTGGATAGCGACCTGAGCCTGCTCAGCCAGCTGAAAAGTTATGAAATCAAACTGGAGTTTTTGCTGTCCATGGTGGAGAGCGATGTCGTCAACCCTCACCAAATCAATGCGGACAGTAGCCGTTTGTTCAGTCTGGCAACCGATATTATTGATGTGTACCTCAAAGTGGTCGATGAAGGTGTACAGCTGCTAACACAATGGCACGAGCAAGATATTGAGGTGTGGGTGCAATCTTATTGAAAAGCAGCACAGGAATAACAAACAGATAGCTTGCCTCCGGGTGTTGACGACTTACAATGCCATCAACAATCACCAGCGCTATCAGGATGTCCAATGCGATCTTTTCGATTACCTGCTGTTCTACTCATCCCGTGCACACTCTTTTTCTTCGCGCATTACGCACTTGCGGCACCGCAAGAACCCACTGCTGAGGCAATCAATACTTGCTTGCAATCATCGGTGACCACAGCTGATGAAAGCATGACGATTGCCGAGCTGCGCGCTGCCTGCCGCGAACTTTACTTGCAAAACCACGCATCCGGCGTGCCCACACTGGAAGAAGAAACCGTCGCAACAGGGCAACCACAAGAGACCAATCCCGAAGGCCGCTTGCTGAATCGGCGCATGACAATGGAGGCTTTAAACCGCTCCAACCGATTTATTCTGACTCCGCACAAACGCAATTATTTTTCGCCACTCAGCTACAGCAGCCGCCCGAATACTGCGCCCTATTTGAGTGAAGCAACTGGCAGCGAAACAAATACCAACGAAGAAAAAGCGCTCGTCGATTTAAAACATGCCGAAGCTGAATTCCAGTTCAGCACCAAAATCCTGATTTACGAAAATCTGTTTGATGATAACGGGCATCTCTATATGGGATACACCAATCATTCGTTTTGGCAAATTTACAGCGATGAAGATTCAGCGCCATTTCGTGAGACCGATCATCAACCAGAACTTTTATTGAGCTTTACCAATGATTGGGAAATTTTCGGATTCAGAAACGTACTGAATGAATTTGCGCTCAACCATCAGTCCAATGGCAAAGGCGGGATTCAATCGCGTAGCTGGAATAGAATTATGATGAATAGCGTATTCGAGCGCGGTAGATTTGTGTTTGCGCTCAGCCCCTGGTATCGAATTCCAGAGCCGGAGCAAGAGTACCCCGGTGATCCCGATGGCGATGACAACCCCGATATTTCTCACTACATGGGGCGTTTTGAATTTAACGGCGCTTACGAAAAAGGAAACAACATTTTTAATATTATGCTGCGCAATAATTTTGATGCAGACAACAAAGGGGCCATGGAGCTTGGCTGGAGTTTTCCAGTGAGTACCAATTTGCGAGGACAAGTGAAGTATTTTAACGGCTATGGCCATAGCCTGATTGATTACAATGCCGATATGGAAGTGTTCTCACTTGGCATTGTGTTTACCGATTTATTTTAAATTTATTTTTAATTAGTAGGCTTCGCCTAACAACTGAACCAATGCACGTATAGATTCAATCGACTGCGGGGATGCATCAATAATGGAAAAACCAATCCAGTGCTTCCCCGTCAGATCCGCCTCCCGAGTCCAAAGACAATCTGCACCCAACTGGATAACCAATTGCCCATTCACAGGTTCAGGCAAATGCAGGTCGAGGGTATAGATACGGTCTTCATCCAGCGCCATATCGCCCATCAGCATCAACCCCTGAGTGTGGATATTCACCAGACGGCCAACGTAGAGATCGCGCAGGCCGTCATACACATCAACATCGCCATTAATCGTGTGGCGCTCTAACTCCCTATCGTGTTCGCGTGAACAGTTATGGGTCATGAATTACCTGCCTTAAGAGTATCTGCCCGCTCATTGAGGGTGTGATAGATATTCTCCAGCGCGCGCTCGAAGAAAGGCTTGGTGCTGCCCGCAATAATGCGCGCACGTCCGGCGAGCATATCGCGCGCCAATTGCAGCCCTGCCGCAAGGGATACTTTGCGCCCCTGCTGATCCACCAACATATAGTGCTGGGTCTTCTTGTTATACCAGGCCACTTTAAGGCGTTTGCCGCCATCAAACTCAAACCAGGTACCGAACTCAACCATTTTCAGGCTATCAACAATTTTAGCTTCTTCAGTCGATACCGGTTGCAACTGAACCACTGAGTGCCCCGCTTTTTCTGCAGCAAGAGATTCCAGCTTGCTGCGCATAGGTGCCGGAGCGGGTTCCGCTTTACGGCTCAACAAGGCCATACGTTGCAGCGATACAACCGCATCCAATAATTTGCGGCCTTTGGCTTGCTCATAGCCGATGGTTTCAAAACCGCGCTCTAGCGCCGCATGCAAACCATCCTGAAGCTCCATTTGTTTGACTTTATCGGCCTGCTGGGTTTTGGGTTCCAGCGACCACAGCAAATCATCAATTACTTGCAACGCACGTTTCCAGCTCTCTGATTTGTCACCATAACGCAGCAGCACAAACGAAAGATAATCTGACCAGGGCTGCAACAGTAATAACAAAATCGCCGAGGGCATTTCGCGGTTGTCAGTGCGGCTACGTACCTCGGTATTGACCTGGATTTTCGCCTCGCGCAGTTTTTCTTCGCCTTGCGCTTTTTCCAATGCGCGGCGCTCCATCAACTCTTGCCGGCGCGCCACGTTGTGGGTGTAGGCATTAAACTCAATCAGCAGCTCGGCAAAAATCCGCACATCGTTTTTAAATTCTTGCAGCAAGCGAAATACAGTGGTTTTGATTTTGGTAAAAATATCGTATTGGTCACTACCGTCATTACTGACCCAGCGCACACCCGCTTCTGCAAGGCTATTTAACAACACACGCGCCGGATGTTCAGGCTGCTCAAAAAAGCCTTTATCGATAAACGCAATTTTCAAAAATGGCGTATGCAAATAACTCAGTAGCGCTTTAACCGAATCCGGCAAATGATCGTCCGATAGCATGTACTCAAACAGCATGCCGACCAGATCGATTGTCTGCATATCGCCCGCTTCTACCGCGCCGTTTTCATTTTCACTGGCGATCTGCTCCATCATTTTGCGGCCAACATCAGCGACTGATTGCGGCGCAATCGGAACAGGGCCAGATTCATGGTCCGCCAGCGCTTGCTGGGTGACAGTAAATGCCTGGGTTTGCAGCTGCTCCAGCACATTCACCAATTGAGGCTGGGTATACACCTGAAGGTTCGCCGCAGGCACACCATGCGTTGCTGGCGTAGCACCGACAGCAGGAGTATTCGTTGTTTGTGTTTCTTGTGTTGTTGCTACCTGCTGGGCAAGTAATTGCGCGGCCTGGATGGCAGGCAATTGCTGGGTCACATGCGTCTGCAACAACCGGATCGCATTGAGCAGGCTGTTTTGATATTGAATATCGTTGGGGTTCAGGGAACCACTGAGCAATTTATCGCTGGCACGACGCTGGAGCTGCTGTACATCTTCCTGCTGCTCATTCTGCGGCGGCTGTTCATTGCGCTCGGAAGGATCATCCTGCACTGCATCCTCGGCCTTGACCGGTTTCTCGCTCGCCGGAACAAAGCGCAAATTGGGTAACAAATTCTGGCGTACCAAATAATCATTCAGCTCATCGTACAAGCCGTCCAGCATGCCAATCACATCCTGGTCAAACAGCTTGTAGCCAATGATTTTGGTTTTGACATCGATATCAAGGCTGCTCAGCACTTTGCGCAGGGCTTCGCAAAACTGCACCGGGCTGACCGGGTTGGCGCGCTCATCGATTTTTTCACCGTCGTTCAACAGTGCCAACCGCTGTTGGATAGCCCACAGTTGTTCGGCAAAAAAGTTATCGGCACGATGGGTGATTGACGTGATTGCGATGGTTTCTTCGAGATCAGAATGTTCCACCAGCGATAAAATATCGCCACTGAAACGCTCTTCGCCAGTAAGGGTATTGAGGGATTTGTTCTTGAATTTAACAAAACCGTTTGCCAAATGCTGGCAAAATTCCTGCTCGGCAGCTTGTTGTACTGCGGCCATCAAATTCTGGGTTTCGTAAAGTGCTATCTGCTCTTTATTGGACTTGGCAGCCTCAGCCACTTCAAGCACTTGCTTGCACCATTGCCGCCAGAAATTGGGAAAAACACGATACGCAAAACCACGCGTTACATCGCGGCACTGCTTGAGATATTGAATGACCAGCTGCTCAGACATAGCGACCGTAGAGTAAGTCGATGTCTTGTTAATATCAGAGCCTGGTAAGCCTGAGTTGTGCATAATTATTCCGTATTTTTCCATGATTCTCATGCTCCCTAGCGCCTGTTTCTTTTCCAACCAGCCGGCACGCTTTGCCACGGCAGGGTCAGGGCCTGCAGCTCTAGAGAGCAAAGATCATATCTGTACAGGTGATCCTGAGCGACAATCTTAACAGTTTGTTAAATTTCTTCCAGAAAATACAACGACTAGCCCATTGATTGATTAAAAATAGCACGATCCCTGAAGTTTGCTGCAAAAAGCCGCACCGCACCAAAACAAAGCCTCATGCACCCTGCAAATGCCACATAAGAGTGCACCATTAAATCCAGCATCCTCGTTAAAGTCTGCAAAACCCTATCAAAATCAGCACATTAAAAAATTGGCACCCAATTTGCGATTACCAACCTGTAATAACTGATCCGCACTCTGGGTGGTTTTAGCTATTCCATACAATTTGTAATAGAGAACTAGGGTTCCGGTTGCGCCGCTCCGTGCAATAAAGCGCAATGTCTGGTCCGAGAGTTTTCGACCTTCGCAGGCAGCACCAAGGGCTTAATCCCGCAGTGTCCCTTCTAACTAGGAATAGTTAGTAGTGCCTTGAGGTTACACGGCGGGATAAAAGCCCGGGAGATGAATGGCATCACTGCCAGAGTGCTCCCATACGCTACGCCTATGTAACCAAAACCGCTGGAGGTTGTTCATGTTGCGTCATTCCCGCCTTATAAAACCATTACTCGCCCTTACACTCATGTTGTCTGCCGGTGTCGCCAGTGCGGCAGAGCCATTCAAAGTCTGTTGGTCTATTTATGTTGGCTGGATGCCCTGGAGTTACGCTGCAGAACAAAAAATCGTAGACAAGTGGGCGAAAAAATACGGCATCGAGATCGAAGTCGTCCAAATCAATGACTACATAGAATCTATCAACCAATACACCGCAGGCCAGTTCGATGGCTGTGTGATGACCAATATGGATGCGCTGACTATTCCCGCTGCGGGCGGCGTGGATTCCACTGCGCTGATCGTGGGCGATTTCTCTAACGGCAACGATGGCGTTGTGCTCAAGGGCGCAAACAAAACCCTGAAAGACATCAAAGGCCAAAGCGTTAATTTGGTGGAGTTGAGCGTATCCCACTACCTGCTGGCGCGCGGATTGGAAACCGTTGGGCTGAAAGAGTCGGACATCAAAGTCGTCAACACGTCTGATGCCGATATGGTTGCAGTTTATGGTACGAAAGATGTCACAGCGGTCACTACCTGGAATCCACTGCTAAGCGAAATTCTCACGCAACCCAATAGCACCAAGGTATTCGACTCATCGCAAATTCCCGGCGAAATTATGGATTTGATGGTGGTGAACACAGAAACACTCAAAAAGAATCCCGCGCTCGGTAAAGCATTGGTTGGAGCCTGGTACGAAATCATGGGCGTGATGAGCGCATCCAACAAAGCCGCAACTGAAGCAAAAACAGCCATGGCAATTGCATCAGGAACTGATCTTGCCGGTTTTGAAGCGCAGCTTGCCAGCACCAAAATGTTTTACACCCCGCAATCCGCATTGGAATTAGTCAACAGTGATGCACTGTTGAAAACCATGCAGAAAGTCGCTGAATTTTCATTTGACCACGGCCTGCTGGGCGAAGGTGCACCCGATGCCGAATTCATCGGCGTTGAAGGCCCCAAAGGCGTTTACGGCAACAAAGAAAACGTGAAGCTGCGATTTGACACAACCTACATGCAAATGGCTGCCGATAAAAAACTGTAATTATTTTTACCTCACTGCATCCACACCCAAGTCAGGCTTGGGTGTGGAGAAATTAAAAAACGAAAAACCATAATGCAGAACCACTATGAAGAGACTTATTAATTTAACGCCGTCAAAACCGCTCAAATTATTATTAGCGATTTTGCCGTTTGCACTATTACTGGTTGTTTATCTTGTCGGGTCTGATGCACGACTCGCTGAAAATGCCAATGACAAACTGTTGCCCAGTTTTGCGCAAATGGGCGATGCAATGGGTAACCTTGCATTTGAACCAAGCAAGCGCAGCGGTGAAT
The DNA here is from genome assembly GCF_001183545.1 of Cellvibrio sp. pealriver. Classification (NCBI taxonomy): domain Bacteria; kingdom Pseudomonadati; phylum Pseudomonadota; class Gammaproteobacteria; order Cellvibrionales; family Cellvibrionaceae; genus Cellvibrio; species Cellvibrio sp. pealriver. The sequence continues at coordinate 75,176 of NZ_KQ236688.1, read as the reverse complement.
ATGTTTTTTGGCAAGACACGCTCAGCAGTTTGTATCGCTTGGGTTTGGGCATTTTAATCGCAGCCACCTTAGGTTTTACGATTGGTTTATTGACCGGCGCAATTCCCAGCATCCATTCCCCCTTATCGCCGCTGCTGACCGTCATCTCCCTTGTGCCACCGATGGCATTACTGCCCGTGCTGTTTATTGTGTTTGGTTTGGGTGAAGTATCCAAAGTCGCTTTAATTGTAATTGGTGTAGCGCCGTTTATTGCACGCGATATCCAACGCTGCACGCAAGAAATCCCCCTTGAGCAACTCGTTAAAGCGCAAACACTTGGCGCATCCACATGGCAAATAATTGTGCGGGTATTGACGCCGCAATTACTGCCGCGATTAATCAATGCAGTGCGTTTGTCACTTGGCGCTGGCTGGCTATTCTTGATCGCCGCTGAAGCCATCGCATCAACAGATGGATTGGGCTATCGCATCTTTTTAGTCCGTCGCTATATGTCGATGGATGTCATCCTGCCCTACGTTGCATGGATAACCTTACTGGCATTTTTAGTGGATTGGTTACTGGCAAAAATCAGCACCCTGTGTTTCCCCTGGCATCATCCCGTCACTGGAAAATAAGCAGACGTGTATGACCATACTTTCTTTTGACAAAACAATCCTTGACGAAAAAAGAGCTAAAAAAATGCCCATGATCCAGGCAAAAAATCTGTGGAAAAAATACGGTGACAATATCGTCCTGGAACGCATGAATGTCAGCGTCAACGCGGGCGAATTTATTACCATGGTTGGAACATCCGGCTGCGGCAAAAGTACTTTTTTAAAAATGTTATTGGGCATGGAATCCCCCAGCTCTGGCGAACTATTACTGGATGGAAAACCGATTCCCGATGAACCGGATCAGTCCCGCGGCATCGTGTTTCAACAATATTCTGTATTCCCGCATTTAACGGTATTGGAAAACGTCATCATCGCGCGTGAATTCGAACACTCACCGCTGCTGGGTAAATTGTTTGGCAGCAAAAAGAAAGCGGTTGTTGAAGAGGCAAAAGCATTACTGGAATCGGTAGGGTTAACACAGGCAACCCATCGCTACCCTCACGAATTATCCGGTGGAATGAAACAACGTTTGGCTATCGCACAGGCGCTTATCCGCCAACCACGCATTTTATTACTTGACGAACCGTTCGGCGCATTAGACCCCGGCATACGTGCGGACATGCACCAATTAATTTTGGAGCTGTGGCGCAAACATAATCTCACTATTTTTATGGTGACGCATGATTTAAGCGAAGGATTTTATTTAGGAACACGTTTGTGGGTGTTCGATAAGTTGCGCCGGGATAATCAAGCACCCACCGCATACGGTGCAAGTATTACCTATGATTTGCCGGTTACGCGCAATAACACACAAGTTCCACCTGAATTAAAAACTGTTGCACAAGAAATACAGGATTTTTAAACCATGAGCAAAATGCTGTACACCACAACCCTGCCCGGCAATGGCCATTGGTCATTGGAAATGCGCCGCGGAAGTTTGATGAAAATTACGGACCTGGAAGGCGGTGCCAATGTGGGCATGCTGTTTTACAACCCACGTAATTTATTAGAGCGTTATAACGCACCGGACACACTGAAATGCCAGCATACGTTTAAATTGCAACGCGGCAATTGTTTGTATTCCGATATGGGGCGCATTTTTGCATCGATTGTGGAAGATTATTCTGCCAACGGCGAAGGTAATTGGCACGATACCATTTGCGGCAACAGCACTGCAGAGCAGGTTGAAAAACAATGGGGCAAGCGCGACTACCAAAGCCATCGCAATCAATGGTTTCAAAATGGCTATGATGCATTTTTGGTAGAGCTGGCCAAATACGGCCTAGGCCGCGCCGATATGGCATCCAATATTAATTGGTTTAGCAAAGTCATTGCCGATGACCATGGCAATATTCAACTCGACACCAAAAACCAATGCGCTGGCAATAGCGTCACCTTGCGTTTTGAAATGGACACATTAGTGGTGATGCACGCATGCCCTCATCCCTTAAGTAAATCCAATCGCTACCCTTTTGCATCGGTAGAGATTGAATTGGGTGAAGCAGACCCTGTCACTGATGATGACTATTGCAAAAATTTCCGCGAAGAAAACCAACGCGGATTCCAAAACAACGCGCTTTATTATTTAACAACTCAATAACCTGCCACCTAGTAGTGGCACGGTGAAGCAGGGTAGGAATTATCTATGCGAGACCGTCTGAGGCATGGACGACCCACATGGATGTGGGAAGTGCAGCCATATGTATGGAACATATGCTGCAGCCGAAGTCGAGCCCACAAGGATGTGTTTACGGCGAGTCGCGCATAGATAATTGCTAACCTGATTCGCAAAGAATGATCTAGTTGAGGCACAAAACATGTCACATACTCCAAGCAATTTGCATCCTGAAACTGCCTTCACCAAACACTATGTTCCCGCTGGGGACTATTTTTTAGGTGAAATAAAACAAGGCCAAACATTTCGCATTGTGGATTTAAAAGGCAACCAAGCTGCCGATGTATTGTTTTACAACGCGAAAGACCCAAGCGAACGCTACAGCGCAATGGACACCATACGCGCTCAGGGTAATTTATATTTAACTGCTGGCACGAAATTAATATCCAATGCCAATAACGAATTACTGGAAATTGTCGCAGACACTTGCGGCCGCCACGACACACTTGGCGGAGCCTGCGCAACGGAAAGCAACACCGTGCGCTACAGTTTGGAAAAACGCTGCATGCACGCCTGCCGTGACAGCTGGATGCTCGCCATAGCTGAGCACCCCGAGTTCGGGATTAGCAAACGCGACATTACCCACAACATCAATTTTTTTATGAATGTTCCTGTCACTAGTGACGGCGGGCTCACCTTTGAAGACGGCATTTCTGCACCGGGAAAATACGTAGAGCTAAAAGCGAAAATGGATATTGTGATGCTGATTTCCAATTGCCCACAATTGAACAATCCGTGCAATGGTTACAATCCGACACCGATTGAAGTGATTGTGTGGAATTAATTAACTATAAATTTAAATAACTTCAATGGACGGCCATTGTCGTAATCAATCCCAGCAGGACGGCCTGCCGGAGCAACACATGTTTACCAAAGTCCTTATCGCCAACCGCGGTGCCATCGCCACACGCATTATTCGCACATTAAAAAAACTCAATATCATTTCAGTCGCCGTGTATGCAGAATCGGATACCGATTCATTGCATGTACGCCTTGCCGATGAATCCTATTATTTAGGTGAAGGCGCTGCCGCACACACTTATCTGGATCGTAAAAAAATTATTGCGATTGCAAAACAATGCGGTGCGCAAGCGATTCATCCTGGCTATGGTTTTTTAAGTGAGAATTCCACCTTTGTAGCCGAATGCGAAGCAGCAGGTTTGGTATTTATCGGCCCCACTGCCGAACAGATGATTACATTTGGCTTAAAACATAAAGCACGCGAGCTAGCACAAGCCGCCAGTGTGCCGCTTTGTCCGGGGACTGATTTATTAAAAAGCCTTGACGAAGCAAAAATAGCGGCGATGAATATCGGCTACCCGGTGATGTTAAAAAGCACGGCTGGTGGCGGTGGTATTGGCATGCAGCTGTGCAATAGCGAGAGCGATTTAGTTGCTGCGTTTGACTCGGTAAAACGTTTAGGCAAAAACAATTTTGCCGATGACGGTGTGTTTCTGGAAAAATTCATTGCCGCTGCGCGCCATATTGAAGTGCAAGTATTTGGCGATGGCAAAGGCACCGCCGTCGCTATTGGCGAACGCGATTGCTCAAGCCAAAGACGCAATCAAAAAGTAGTAGAAGAATGCCCTGCCCCAAATTTATCGGAAGCTCAACGCATCGCCATGCAACGCACGGCAGAGCAATTGTTGGCATCGGTTAATTATCGCAACGCTGGTACAGTAGAATTTATTTACGACTCTATTGATGAGAAATTTTATTTCCTTGAAGTTAACACCCGTTTACAAGTGGAGCACGGCGTTACCGAAGAAGTTTACGGTGTGGATCTGGTTGAATGGATGCTACGCCAAGCAGCTGATGAACTAGGTAGTATCAAAAATCTGCGCGATCAATTAACACCAACCGGTCACGCTATTCAGGTGCGAGTGTATGCAGAAGACCCTGCGCTAAACTTTCAACCCTGCGCGGGCTTATTGAGTAAAGTCGAATTTCCAGCAACCAATAAAAATGTCCGCATCGATCACTGGATTGAAAGTGGTATTGAGGTACCTGCTTTTTTTGACCCCATGCTGGCAAAAATAATTGTGCACGGGAATAACCGCGAAGAGGCATTAACCAGATTATCCAATACATTAGATAAAACTTATCTCTACGGTATTGAAACTAACATCGGTTATTTGCGTGCATTGCTACAAGATCACACGCTCATTGCAGGCAAAATGACCACGCGTTATTTAAATAGTTTTGCCTATCACCCTGCGCGTATTGATGTCATTCAAGGCGGAACACAAACTACCATTCAGGATTTCCCCGGTCGTTCAGGTTATTGGCATGTGGGCGTACCGACATCCGGCGCATTCGATTCCTATTCATTTCGTTTGGGCAACCGTTTACTCGGCAATAGTGAATCAGCTGCGGGGTTGGAAATTACGCTACAAGGGCCAACACTCAAATTTGGTTGCGCCGTAAAAATACTATTAACCGGTGCCGCTATTGATGCAAAACTCGATGGAAAGCCTGTTTCAAACTACGAAGTCATTTCAATTGCTGCAGGACAGCAATTGCAACTCGGCAGGATTACCAACAAAGGCGCACGCAGTTATTTATGCATAGCAGGCGGAATTCAATGCCCTGATTATTTGCAATCAAAATCCACCTTCACACTCGGGCAATTTGGCGGCCACAATGGTCGCGCATTGCGCGCAGGCGATGTTCTCGCCCTCGATGCACAACATTGTAATTCCGACATTAAACCCATAGCGCTTGATAGCAGTTTAAAACCAGACATCGACAACCAATGGCAATTGCGCGTCATTTACGGGCCGCACGGCACACCGGATTTTTTTACTGAAAACGACATCGCCACCTTTTTTAATACCGATTGGGAAGTGCATTACAACTCCAGCCGTACTGGTGTGCGTTTAATTGGCCCGAAACCGGAATGGGCACGCACTTCAGGCGGTGAAGCGGGAATGCACCCGTCCAATATCCACGACAATGCCTATGCCTTCGGCACTGTGGATTTCACTGGCGACATGCCCGTCATACTCGGGCCTGATGGCCCATCCCTCGGGGGATTTGTTTGTCCGGCCACTGTCATCAGCGCCGATTTATGGAAACTTGGCCAGGTTCGCGCGGGCGATAAAATCCGTTTTATTGCGATCAGTATTGAAGATGCAGTCGCCATTGAAAAAGCGCAAAACGAATCGCTGATACAGCTGCAGGCATCACCAATCGAATGGAAAGCAATTTCACCTTCATCACCTATCGTTAAAACATTAGCGGCCAGCGAATTTGGCGAAGATATTGTTTACCGTGTAGCGGGCGATCATTTTCTTTTGGTCGAATACGGTGCGCTGGAGTTGGATATCCAATTGCGCTTCCGCGCCCATGCCCTCATGCAATGGCTGGAAAAAAATTCGCTTCCCGGCTTGCGCGAATTAACACCGGGTATTCGCTCACTGCAAATCCATTACAACAGCCAGATACTATCTTTGAATGTACTGCTAGCTCATTTGGAAAAAGCGGAGCGGGAATTAGTCGCGCAATTGAGTGAATTAAGTGTACCTTCGCGCATTGTTCACTTGCCGCTCAGCTGGGATGACAGCGCGTGCCAACTTGCCATCCAAAAATATATGCAATCAGTACGCGCCAATGCGCCTTGGTGCCCAAGTAATCTGGAATTTATTCGCCGTATTAATGGACTGGACTCAATTGCGGATGTTAAAACAATTTTATTTAACGCCTCTTATTTGGTAATGGGATTAGGTGATGTGTATTTAGGAGCACCGGTTGCAACGCCTATTGATCCGCGCCATCGCTTGGTGACTACAAAATATAATCCCGCACGCACCTGGACTGCAGAAAATTCCGTGGGCATTGGTGGCTCTTATTTATGTATCTACGGTATGGAAGGCCCCGGCGGTTATCAATTTGTCGGACGCACATTACAAATGTGGAACCGCTATCGCCAAACAAAAGAATTTAAACAACCCTGGCTACTGAATTTTTTTGATCAAATCCGTTTTTATGAAGTCAGTGCAGAAGAATTACAGGATATTCGCAATAATTTTCCGCAAGGGCGCTACCCGATCAAGATCGAACAAAGCCAATTCAGCTTGCGCGAATACCAGACGTTTATTGAAACGAATCAGGAATCCATTACTGCATTTACACAGCAGCGCGAAAAAGCCTTTGATGAGGAACTGGCGCGCTGGCATGCCAATGGCCAATTCAATTATGAGCAGCCTGAAGCTACTGAAGAAAACACTGACACCGAACTACCGGAGGATGCCATCCGCATTGATAGCTCAGTATCGGGAAGTGTTTGGCAGACTCAAGTAAAAGTCGGGCAACGAGTGAATGCAGGTGATGTGCTATTAATTTTGGAATCGATGAAAATGGAGATCAATATTACCGCAACGTGCGCAGGCACAGTAACGCATCTCTTAAAAACCGATGGTGCTCGCGTGCAGGCAGGACAAACACTCGTCGTACTAAACGCAGATTAATTCTGCAAAAAAACGTGGATATAAAATAAAAAACCCGGCACTTAGCCGGGTAATGTCCAGGAGAAGAAAAACAAGGAAGGAGAAAAAAACACTAACTCAAATTACGCTGATCACGCAAAGTGCCGATAACAGCCTCCAGTGCACGATCAAACAACATACCATCATCCAAAATAGTCAGGCGCTTGGTTTGCAGTGCAAGTGCCAGACTTTCACGACTCTCTTCGGCGACTTTCATACCCGAACGGTTGACGAAAATGTATTTTCCAACAGAGCGGATAATGGCAGCCAATCGACAGCGGTATTTTTCACCTGCATCGCCTTGCATTTCAAACCATGTACCTTGGGTAATATTGCTCACCAATGCAAGATGCTGTGGATCCACCTGAATGCTTTCGCTGATGGCAGTCTCATGAGTATTAGCAGAAATATTTTCATCCACTGTTGATTCTGAAATACCGATGGGCTGAGTAGCAACACTTGTATCTTCACTTACTACAAGTTCTTCATTTGCGACTGAAACTTCATTAGCTGCCGGTATTTCAACTACCGCCGCTTCTGTTTCATTCACTACACCAGCAGATTCTGCAACGACGGTGAAAATCGGTTCTGATACCTCCGCCGCAGCATCACCTGTTACCGCCTGTGCGCGTTGCTCCGTTTGATTTTCGGCTTGTTGGGCGATTGAGGGCTGAGCAATTGACGGTTGAACTGCTGCGCTCGCCGCCTGCTGTGCTTTGCGCTGTGCCTCTAGCATAGCCGCTTTCATATCCGCATTTTTGGCAGCCATTTCAGTGGCTTTTGCTTCCAATGCGGCAGCGGAAGATGTCGCTGCTTCTGCTACGGGTTTTTGATCACCGCGTAAACGCGCCAAATGCACAGTTTCCAATTGTTTAAACAGATTGGTGGTTTCAAATGGGCTAAACGAAATACTTTCCAAACCAGTGCGCAATTTTTGTAACAACTCAGGCACTAGCTTTAATAGGCGCTGGCGGTTGTCTTTATCCATAGGGGCAACGACACTCCACACCAATTGCTGTGCCGTTGCAGAGGCATTACGCCACTCATCACTATCCACCCCTTGTTTGAGCGAAGTGATAAACATCACGTTGGCCCATGCCTCGCGCAGTAATTTTGTTACCGCCAAAGGCAAGTCTTTACCCGCGCAAATACGATTTAATTCTGCATCGACTTGTGCACGCGCGCGTTCGGATTTTGCTTTGCCATCTTCAGCATCAATAGTGCGCTGCTCAAGAATTTGTGCACGGCGTTTTTCTTTATCAAGGAATGAGCGGAAATCTACCAACAACCGCTCGAAAATGCTCATGTCTGTATCAAAATCAGTGAGCACTGTACGAACAGTTTCTTCCATTTTGTTGAAGAGGCTGTCTTTACGTTGGTTTTCCTCGCTGGATTCTTGCCACCCCAAACAAGCCATCGCCATTTCATTTAATAAGCGGCGAGCAGGATGTCCACCTTTGCTGAAAAAAGTCTTATCAGCAATTGCCACTTTAACCATAGGAATTTGCAAACGGCCAATCAACGCTTTCATCGGTGCGGCAAGGTTACGGTCATCCAGAATGAACTCAAACATCATGCTAACAAGGTTGATGACATCATCATCGACCTGATTAATAGCGGCTGCTGTTTGGGTTTCACTGCGCAACAAGTCGCCGAGCAAATTGCGCAAATTAACGGGCGCAGCAGGCGCACTGAGTGTATTTTGCTGTTGGGCAAGAGAAAGGATTTTAATTAAATCTTTTGTAGTAACTTCTTCACCGGGTAATTGCACGGGTGCGCTACTACGGTTGGAGCCCAACAGGTTACGCAATTGATGCAATACCTGATTGGTTTGTTCATCATAACTTTGAACGAGCCCGCCTGTTTCAGCACTGACGGATCCCCCCACATTAAAATTAGCACTGATACCTTGACCAAATTGGTCAGCACTTGCGGAAGTTGGGGATGATTTTTTAGGGCGAATATCTTCTTTAAGCGATGGCAAAATATTCGCATCAACTAATGTTTGATTCAGTGCGGCAAACAACTTGCCAAGCTTGGTCATGACAATATTGTCGAACAATTTGAACAATACCAACTTGGCTTTCACATCAACATTCAGTGTTTTTGTCGAGTCAGTAAATGCATTACAAATAACATCAACACCTAGCGGATTATTTTTTTGATAAACCTTGGTTGGCACCAAATGATCAATACGCAAGGTCAAATGCTGGATGGCTTCGGCAAATTGCTCGTTTGCTTTGTTGATCATGCCATCAACAGCAACCATTTCTTCCAATTCATCATTTTTTACCAGCGACAAATCATCCAGAGAGATGCTTTTTTCACCTGATGGGCTTTCATCGCGATAGGCTGAAGGATCAAGCAGCTGGGCGAAGCGAATATCAATACTGCGGAAAAATGCTGTTTCCATCGCACGGCGACGGATGCGCACTTCGCGCATGGAATCAAAAAAGATGTTCTGGTCGTGGTTATTGTTCGCTTTGTCTGCCAATTCAAACATGGCATCATCTACTTTATCGAACAACTCACGCAGGAAAAGCTGTAACTGCTGCCGCGCTTTGTCGCGCAACGTGTGCATAGCAGCAGGTAAGCGTGCGAGCGCCACTTGGGAGTTAGCGGTTGAATTCCGCTCGACATTAAGTTGAACAACCTTTTTGGGGTCAGATTTCATATGCTCGGACATGGTTGGTTACCATTGGGAAAAACGTACTTGAATGAAGTATAACCAAGGCCAAGACACACCAAACAGGCAAATGATAAGATCGAGAGACATATCACAAATAGCTATAACTGCTCCGCCGTTTTAGCGTTTTTTAAGTAGCTTTTGGAATTAGGGGAAAACTGGCGCGCCAAAACAGCCCGTTTTATCGCTTAAACTGTTTAATTATTCGACACATCTAATGAACTCTTTTTATAGCAAAAACTTGCCAACACTCGCCGCCGATATAACGAATAGCGTGAAAATTGCGCTGACAGAAGACATCGGAAACGGCGATATCACCGCCCAGTTGATTCCTGCACAGCAAACTGCGCAAGCTCATATCATCACCCGTGAAGATTGTATTTTTTGTGGCAAAGCTTGGGTAGAAGAAGTGTTCCGCCAGTTAGATCCGCAAGTCGAGGTTATCTGGCACATAGAAGATGGGCAGGCAGCAAGCGCAAATAGCACGCTCTTCACGCTCAAGGGGAATGCCCGCAGTCTGCTGACAGGTGAGCGTGCGGCACTGAATTTTGTACAGACCCTCTCCGGTACCGCCACTATCAGCCATCAGTACGCACAGAAAGTAGCCCATACCCAGGTCAAACTATTGGACACCCGCAAAACCATCCCCGGCCTGCGCACCGCGCAAAAATATGCCGTTGCTTGCGGTGGCTGCCATAACCACCGGATCGGTTTGTATGATGCATTCTTGATAAAAGAAAATCACATTGCCGCCTGCGGAAGTATTGCCAATGCTATTGCCACCGCACATAAAATTGCCCCCGACAAACCTGTCGAGGTGGAAGTAGAAACGTTTGAAGAGTTGGACCAAGCACTAACCGCAGGTGCAGACATCATCATGCTCGATAATTTTTCTATCACCGATATGAAAAAAGCGGTAGCCATCAATGCCGGAAAAGCGAAGCTGGAAGCATCAGGTAATATCAACGAATCCACACTGGTTCCTACTGCGGAAACCGGTGTGGATTTTATTTCTATTGGCGGATTGACGAAGCATTGCAAAGCGGTGGATTTGTCAATGAGGGTGAGCAGTTAGTTACATCCAGCAGGACGGTATTGCTCTTCTATTGTTGTAGAACAAGTCCACGAACCATTTGCGCTACGCTGCCAGGTTAACGTTTTTGATGCAAAAACCGGATGAGCCTGGCCGCTAAAAGTCGCTTCAACAGTAACAATGCCGCCTGCACCAAAGGTTACTTGTGGCACTCCCAAACCAGGTGCGAGTACAACAGCGGTCTGGGAAGCACCATCAATTAGTGATGAGCCAGATGCGCTAGGATCACACTCACCCAATCCAGAACCAATTGTTGTGCGGCCACCATTCACACAGTTTTCAATCAAAGCGCGCAAACCACCCGTCTCTGTCATAACTCGCGTTGCTTGCGATTTAGCAACATGGTTTTGATAAGCAGGCAGAGCTACAGCCGCAAGAATTCCGATGATTGCAACTACAATCATTAACTCAATTAATGTAAAACCCTCTGACGAAAATTTTTTCATTTGCTCATGCCCAGAGAAAAATTTCATTTACTTCTCACATGAGCAATTATTAAGCCAAACTAAAAAAGCAAACATATTAGAACTATCTCAGGAGAATACAGGCAGTATTTGTATAAAACGAACTAAAATCCATTTACTTTTATTATGAATAAAACTAAACAACCTCACAGAAAGTGACAAAAATTGTCCAAATGTGAAATAGTTTGATAGCTGGTGGAATTAATTTCCTCTGCTCGCGGTAAATACCACTGTTTACCATGGAGCGAGATCAACAATCGCAATGACTTCGCCTGTTGTTTTATCAACAAACACAACCATGGGTTTTTGTTTGCCTATCATGGGGATATAACTATTCGCAGTTGGATACTTGCTAGCCTCTTGCTCGACTTTATCTGCATCGTTAAAGCGTTTAAGTACTTCGATCGGCATGGCATTGGAGCCACTTTTATTAGCGACCAACTCATATTTTTGCAAAAATGCGGCTTGATAAAATGCATCTCGTCTTGCAACAGTGGCAGGTACAGGCTCAATTACTGCACCCCATATAGGGCCAGTCAAAGACAACGGAAAATCACCCCGTGAAGATTGTGGGTTAGTTACCGCCTCATAGGCTTGCACAACTTCAAAACGATTATTGTCATAAACCAACCAGACCGGTCTGCCTTGCGCAACAATATATAAACCATAACTCAGTGCAGCAATTTGCAAAGCACCGATAATAGACAAATCCATTTTCAACGTCTTTTTGCCTTGCTTAGCAACAATTAATGTCAGTAACGGGCCAATAATCACATCGATGCATAACAACAATAAAAAAATATCGGCCACTCCCAATGCCTTATCAAGTGGTGAGGGATACCACACCCAAAACACAACGAAAATTGTGAGGAGTGCAATAACAAATGAAATCAACAAGTGGGAAGTAAAACAAAAAAAACGAAATTTCATAAACATTAAGTTCTTGGGTAATTAATGATTAGGAGCTATCACGTTCAACACCGGCAACTTGCCTTGTAATAAGTAGTAAAGTGTTAATCGTTTGTAAATCCAACGAACCCACTCATTATCGGGGTTTTCTTGATATCGATTGGCACCACTTTTAAGCAAAACAGTTACACCACCGTAACTATCGACAACCGCGACAGACGCAGAACCCGGTAAATAACCCTCATGATAATGGAGCATTATCCCTTCTTTTCCAGGCTGGTAATGGCGCACGCCTAATACAAGGCATTCATCTACTTTTAGTAAGTTGCATTCTCCATTAGGAGCTTTTAATTCAAAGGGTGACGATGATTGCCTATGCTGAATATCCCATAACAACCCGGCTAAAGCGGTAGCAGAACCTGAAAGGCCTGCTGCGGCAGACACTGCTTCAAAATCAAACAGCCCCAGATAGGAATCGTTATAGGTCTCCTCGTAACGGTAGTCGTACCTGACCTCATCATCGTAGTAGTAGTTATTTATAAATTTGATATTTCGTTCATTTAATGTAAACGCTTTCTCAACATAGCTACGATAATCCTCGCCTGTAACACGGTGAATAATTTCACCCAATAAGCAATATCCAAGATTGGAGTAAATTTGCTGCTCACCTGGATTAAACGCCAGCCTTAATCTACGTAACTCACTTACGTCATTCGGACACCAAGGTTTATTACGCAGTAAAAACATAGGGTCGCCCGCCAATGTGAGGCGATTAAACCCTGCACGATGATTAAGTAAATGAGCAATCGTTATCTGCTCAATACGAACATCACTAAATTCTGTTAGCTCAGGAAAAAAGCTCACTACTTTTTTATCAAGATCTATCTGATGCTCACTCAACAATTTCAAAATAGCAGATGTAGTAATCAGCTTGCTGGTGCTTGCATAACGGTAGCGATTATTAGATGTCACCGGCTCACTCATAAACGCTTTTTTATAACCAGACTCACAGCTATATGCTTGCTTATCAGAATCTAAAAACGTGACCTGTGCAGAATAAGCCCCTTGGTTGGTAACGGCATGATCAATAAACAATCCCAACCAACCCGCATCAGGAGAACATTGTGTAGCAAATGTTAAAACAAATTTGGCTTCAAGCGGTTGATACCAACGAGCCACTTTATAGGGGTAGGTAGAGAGCTGGAAATAAAACCAGAAGGAAACCGCAATCAGAAATGCCGTAACAAGGTATTTAATCAACTTTGATTTCATAAGATATTAACTTTGTAAATAAAAAAGCCACCCGAAGGTGGCTTCCTGTAAACACACTAAAAATTATGGCGCGGCAGCCGCTGCAGCACCTGGACAACCTGGTGGTGCGTATTGTGCGTCAGCAGTAGTTGCACAAGTCCAAGTACCATTTGCATCGCGGCTCCATGTCAAAGTATCGCCTGTTAAAACGGCAGAAGCGCTATTACCAAATGTACCCGCAACAGATGATTCATCAGCTGCGATAGTTACCAGAGCACTACCTAAACCATCAGCTGCTGTTGTGGGAATTGGGGTGCCTGCAGTTTCTTGCCCTAGCAAAGAGCTACCACTGAAACCAATCAAACAATCAGGAGCAACATCTGAACCACCTGGACCTACAGGGTTAGTTTTACCAGCCATCAAGCAAGTCTCAACTACACCTTTGATTGCACTCAATTCGCCCATTACACGGGTAACCTGAGATTTAGCAACGTAAGTTTGGTATTGCGGCAGCGCTACAGCAGCCAAAATACCGATAATCGCAACAACGATCATCAATTCAATGAGGGTAAAACCCTTTTGCATAGACTTTTTCATATTTAACTCCAAGGTTGATTGGCATATGCCGTGTTAGAACAACACTTTGAGTAGAGCAAGCCCCATACCAACTTCGTAAATAAAGCGCAGAAGTGCTGCCGCAACAAGGCTTTACCAATTTTGTAGCCTTGTTTCACCATGTTAATGCCCGGCAACTTACTTACCCATTCGGACATTAAGTGACATTTTTTGTCAACCAGCTATTTCCTCGCACATCTTCCGCAGAACATAGGCTAATATTCATCACTTACGATGTTATAAATTGCTCTACCGGACCCTATATATGAATAATCCAGCAAGCACAGCTTCTTTGAATGGTTTGGCTCGCCGCTTGGTAGCTGACAATCTGCTCGATGCTGAAATAGCCGCTAAAACAGTGACGCAAGCGAAAAAAGAAGGTGTTCCTTTTGTTGATATGTTGGTCAGCAAAGAGATTCTGGATGCGCGAACAATTGCCAGGGTTGCATCAGAAGAATTTGGCTCACCAGTGTTTGATTTATCAGCCATCAACAAAGATTCTATTCCGCTAAAACTGGTTGATGAGAAGCTGATTCGCAAGCATCACACACTCCCCATTGCCCGGCGCGGCAATCGCCTTTTTTTAGCAGTCACTGACCCCACAGACTTACACGCATTAGATGAAATTAAATTCAACACCGGTATTAATACCGAAGCGGTGTTGGTAGAGGCTGATAAGTTACGTGCAGCAATAGAGCATTATTTGAATGCTCAGGATGGGAACCTGAGCGATGCGCTGGGAGGGCTTGATGAGAATCTGGATGACCTTGATATTCAATCGGTGGATAACGGAAGTGGTAATGATGAACCCTCCGAAGCAGATGAAGCACCTATCGTTAAATACATCAATAAAGTGTTGTTGGATGCGATAAAAATAGGCGCATCCGATATTCACTTTGAGCCCTATGAAAAAAGTTATCGCATTCGTTTTCGTACAGATGGCGTACTTACTGAAATGTCTCGCCCACCCGTGAATTTAGCCACGCGTATGGCGGCACGCTTGAAAGTAATGTCGCAGATGGATATCTCCGAGCGTAGGCTGCCGCAAGACGGACGCATCAAATTGAAAGTATCCAAAACCCGCGCTATCGATTTCCGGGTTAATACATTACCTACATTATTCGGCGAAAAAATCGTACTGCGTATTCTTGACCCCAGCTCTGCAAAACTGGGGATTGATGCGTTGGGTTATGAAGATGACCAGAAAAAACTGTATTTGGACGCGCTAGCCCAATCACAGGGCATGATTTTGGTAACAGGGCCAACAGGTAGCGGTAAAACCGTATCGCTTTATACTGGCCTTAATATTCTAAATACATCGGAAGTGAATATTTCTACTGCAGAAGATCCGGTGGAAATTAACCTGGAAGGTATCAATCAGGTTCAAATGAACACCAAAGTGGGGCTCACATTTGCAGAGGCTCTTCGCTCCTTCTTGCGTCAGGACCCGGATATCATCATGGTGGGTGAGATTCGTGATTTGGAGACCGCAGAAATTGCAATTAAAGCATCACAAACAGGTCACTTGGTACTATCAACCCTCCACACCAACTCCGCCCCCGAAACACTGACACGTCTTTTAAATATGGGCGTTCCAGCGTTTAACGTTGCAACGAGTGTAAGCTTGATTATTGCCCAGCGTCTGGCTCGCCGGCTTTGCACTGTCTGCAAAAAGCCCGCAACCGATATCCCACCAGATATCCTGACTCAGGAGGGGTTTGACGAAATAGGTATCCCGCGCGCAGAATTCCAGTTATTCCACCCTGTTGGCTGCGATAAATGCAACGGTGGTTATAAGGGGCGCGTGGGGGTATATGAAGTGGTTCGCATCACCCCGCTGATTGCGAACCTTATAATGGAAGGCGGTAATTCACTCCAAATTGCTCGCGCGGCCAAAGAAGCAGGCTTTAATAATTTACGGGTATCCGCATTGCGTAAAGTCGCAATGGGATTAACCAGCCTCGAAGAGGCCAACCGAGTCACCAAGGATTAATCCATGGCACTAGCATCGACTACAAAACCCGCCAGCTCCTCAGCAGCAAAAACAAAAACTGCGGCGGCCAAAACAAAACAAATCCCTACCAGCAACACCTATGTATATAAAGGTGTTGATAAAAAAGGAAATAAAATCCAGGGAGAAATGAATGGCGGTAGCCCTACTATTGTTAAAACACTGTTAGCCAAACAAGGCATTACGGTAAGGACCATATCCAAAAAGCCCAAACCCTTATTCGGTGCAGGTGGCAAGGCAATCAAGCCTGCAGACATAGCTGTATTTTCTCGCCAAATGGCGACAATGATGAAAGCAGGTGTTCCGTTAGTTCAAGCCTTCGATATTGTTGCGGACGGTCTGGAAAATCCCAACCTGCGCAAATTGGTTTTGCAAATTCGCGACAGCGTGGCAGCGGGCGGCGGTTTTGCCAACTCACTTAAAGAGCACCCTAAATACTTCGATGAACTGTTTTGTAATCTGGTTGATGCAGGGGAGCAAGCGGGTGCGCTGGAAACCATGCTTGACAGAATCGCAACATACAAAGAAAAAACCGAAGCATTAAAAGCAAAAATCAAAAAAGCTCTCACCTATCCTATTGCAGTTATTATTGTTGCGATCGTTGTGACCGGGATATTACTTGTCAAAGTAGTACCACAATTTGCAGAAACCTTTAGCGGATTTGGAGCGGACCTGCCCGCATTTACATTATTTGTATTGCACTTATCTGAATTAGCACAAAACTACTGGTTTATTATTCTTATCGGAATGGCTGCAGGCGGGTTTGCTTTTAAAGAAGCGGTTAGACGATCCAGCGCATTTGCTTATCTCGTCGATAAATACGTCTTACGGATTCCGATCGTTGGCAAAATCATTTATCTGTCGATTATGGCTCGATTCGCAAGAACATTAGGAACCACATTTGCTGCGGGTGTACCTCTAATTGATGCCCTGACATCTGTTGCCGGTGCAGCGGGAAATAAAATTTACGCAAATGCGATTATTAAAGTTCGCGAGGATGTTTCTACAGGTATTCAGCTGAATACCGCATTGAAGGCCAGCGGGATATTCCCAACGCTATTAATTCAAATGTCAGCGATTGGTGAAGAGTCAGGTGCGCTGGATGCAATGCTTGATAAAGTTGCTGTTTATTATGAAGAAGCCGTTGATAACATGGTTGATACGCTCACATCCTTGCTTGAACCAATGATCATGTCAGTGCTAGGCATATTGGTTGGTGGCTTGATGGTCGCAATGTACCTTCCCATTTTCCAACTCGGGGCGGTTGTATAAACGTGACTTTTTTTTCTGCTCTGCAAGCCTATCCGATTCTTGGAATGGTTTGCACACTCGTATTAGGTTTATTAGTCGGCAGTTTTCTGAATGTTGTTATTTATCGCCTCCCGAAAATGATGGAGCGAGAGTGGCAAAATCAATGTCAGGATTTTTTAGCTACTGATGGCAACATCGCAACACCATCACCTCAGCTAAACAAAGAACAGGAGTCATTTAACTTAATGACTCCTGCATCTACTTGCCCACACTGCGGGCATAAAATTCGTGCATGGGAAAATATTCCTATCATTAGCTATCTAATCTTACGCGGCAAGTGCTCAAATTGTCATAAGGGTATTTCTGTTCGCTACCCGATTATTGAAATAGTGACAGGATTGCTTTCTGTTGCAGCTATCCACCACTTGGGTATCACTTGGGGTGGATTGGCAGCATTATTTTTTACCTGGTCGCTCATCGCATTAACCATGATTGACCTCGACACCTACTTATTACCCGATGACATTACGCTTCCACTGCTGTGGCTTGGTTTGATTGTAAATAGCTTCGGCACATTTACCGATTTACCAAGCGCGCTTTGGGGAGCTATTGCAGGTTACTTATCACTGTGGTCTGTTTATAAGCTCTTCAAAATGCTCACAGGCAAAGAAGGTATGGGTTATGGCGATTTTAAGTTGCTTGCCGCGCTCGGAGCTTGGATGGGCTGGCAAATGTTGCCGCAAATTATTTTGTTGTCTTCGCTTGTTGGGGCAGTCATTGGAATATCGATGATACTGATACGTGGTCGCGATAAAAATATTCCTATACCCTTTGGTCCCTATTTGGCCATTGCAGGTTGGATCGCATTTATATGGGGCGATGTCATCAACCAAACCTATTTGAAACTCTTTGTTCCTCATTAAATCAGTGAAAAATACCAAACTAATTGTTGGCCTTACAGGCGGTATTGGCAGCGGAAAATCAGAGGCTTGCCGACTCTTTGCTGCGAGAGGAATAGTTATTGTTGATGCGGACAATATTGCGCGTGACGTTGTTTTACCCGGTAGCACAGCACTACATGGCATCAGCCTTCATTTTGGCGAGGAAATACTGACAACGAGCGGGGAGCTCGACCGACGTAAACTCCGCGACATTATTTTTTCCAATCCACACGAAAAAAAATGGCTTGAAAATTTGCTGCACCCTATCATCAATTTGGAAATACGCAATAAACTGGCAAATGCAGAAAGCCCTTATGTGATTCTGGCATCGCCTCTGTTATTGGAAACACGTCAATTTGAATTAACTGATCGCATTTTGGTGATTGATGCCAGCGAACAGCTACAAATAGAAAGAGCAAGTACGCGTGACCGTAATGATACGGCCCAAATTAAAGCAATCATGAATACACAATTATCAAGACAAGATCGCTGTGCAAAAGCAGATGATATCATCCAAAACCACGGCAACCTTGATGAGCTTGACGAACAAATAGAAAAACTACACCAACGCTATCTTGAAATGAATTCCTAATTATCGACAACATCAATATTCCATATGCAAGAATCCCTGAATAACACCGACTTAAATACATTAAAAATCAGCTGCCCAACCTGTAAGAAGATGATTTTATGGAACGAAAGCTTCCCTCATCGGCCATTTTGCAGCGACCGATGCCGGCTAATTGACTTGGGAGAATGGGCAAGTGAAAACCATCGTATTGCAGGAGATAATTTGGACATTAACTCAGAGGACAAGCATGAGTTCTAAATAGTTGAGACTACAACAAAAACATGGGAGATATTATCTAGTTGAAGATATTTCCCGCACCACACTCACCACCACGCGCTGATACCTGCAACCCCCTGCCCTCCATTCGATTGAGCAATCGCTATATGCTCATCGTTGACGCCGCCCAAAGCATAAACGGGAATATTGGCAAGCTCTACAAGTGCAGCAAACTGTTGCCACCCCATAGGCTGTACATCTACATGAGATAATGTGGGTAACACAGGAGAGAGCGAAAGGTAATCAGAACCTATTTTTTGTGCATGCAAAATTTCATCTGCATCATGACAAGAAACTCCAAACAAAATTTGCTTATCAACAGGTCGATTATTTAAAAGTCTGGCCTGATGTCGATTCAAATGCAATCCTATATTTTTACCTGGGTACATTTCTTTTACATGATGAAACTCATCAACCGAACAGTTAAGAACTAACTGCGCATTTTCACGAGCAATTAGATTTATAGCAGATTCGATATATTCGCCATGCAATAGCATTGAAAAATTTTCAATGCGCAGCTGAACCAAACGTATGTGATGTGATAACGCAAGCGTCAAGCGTGAAACAAAATCAGCGTGACTATTGTAGCTGCCCGTGATTAGATATTTTTGTGGGAGATTAATTGCTGAAATAATTGGTTGGTTAGCAGCAGGAAATTCGAAGTTCTTTAAATTATCAGCATCAACCCACTGAATTGGCTGCCCTTCGTTACCTACAGGCTCACCAGAAAATTGTGTAATTTTATAAACATCCAGCAAAACTGATTTATCAGGGTAATGATGACGAATCTGGATGAGAGGACTGCTCGACTCTACATGAATTGCCAGCTCTTCGTAGAGCTCTCGCCTCAATGCATTCTCAACAGTCTCCTCTGCATCAACTTTGCCGCCTGGGAATTCCCACAAGCCGCCTTGATGTGCAGAGAGCGGCCGTTTAGCAATCAGTATTTTTCCGTCAGCATTTACAATAACACCAACGGCAACATGTATTAATTTCACAATAAAAACACGTTACTAGGAACGATAATCCGCATTAATACGAACATACTCATAGGATAAATCTGTAGTCCATACTGTTTCTGCAAAATCACCGCGACCTAAATGAATGTTGATAGCAATTTCAGCCTGATTCATTACTGCCTGGCCTTGCTCTTCTGTATAGCTTTTTGCACGCCCACCATTCTCAACAATCAAGGTATCGTTAAGATGAACCCTGACTTTAGTAGCATCAAGATTGGAAACACCTGCATAACCAATAGCAGCAACAATTCTCCCCCAGTTAGGGTCTGATGCAAAAAGCGCGGTCTTGATGAGAGGAGAATGTGCAACAGCATAAGCTACATCCAAACACTCATCGCGATTAGCACCACCACTCACAGCAACAGTAACGAATTTAGTAGCGCCTTCTCCGTCACTGACAATTGCTTTTGCAAGATGCACATGCGCAGCAAGGATAACGTCACGCAACTTCTGGTACAGCTCACCGCTGGCTTCAGAAATCTCAGGGAGGTCCACCTGCCCTGTAGCCATCAAGATACATGAATCATTCGTAGAGGTATCACCATCGATAGTAATCCGATTGAACGACTTATCTGCGGCCTCCCGTGCAAGATTCTGCAAAACATTTTGCGATACCTTTGCATCTGTCGCGATATAACCAAGCATAGTTGCCATGTTTGGCTTAATCATTCCAGCACCTTTGGAGATACCGTTTACGGTAATTGTCTTACCTTGATATTCAAACTGCTGACTAAATCCTTTAGGACGAGTATCGGTCGTCATAATGCCAGCACCTGCATCATCCCAACCATTTTCATTGGCCTTTTCCAATGCCTCTGGCACCACTGCAATAATCTTTTGCACTGGCAGGGGCTCGCCGATAACACCTGTAGAAAAAGGTAAAACCTGCTCTGGCTCAACGCCAGCCAGATGGGCAATTGCAGTGCAAGTTGCCTTAGCGTCTTGTAGACCTTGCTCACCGGTACAAGCATTTGCATTACCGGAGTTAATCACCAAAAAACGAATAGGCGCAGCAGCTAGATGCTCACGACACACTGTAACCGGTGCCGCGCAAAATGCATTTTTCGTAAAAACTCCGGCAACAGAGCTACCTTCTGCCAGCTCAAATAAAACCACATCACGTCGGCCAACTTTTTTAATTCCAGCACTAACTGCAGTTAATTTAACGCCCTTCACAGGATGCATATGCGGAAATGGATATTCACCAACTGCCATAGTTTTACTCTCACATTTTCAATGACTTCATCAGCAATTAGTTTTTAAAAGCCGATATAAACTTATTTCACACTAATAACGGGCCAACAATTCGCAACAATTATTCCAGTGCACCATGACAGCTTTTATATTTTTTACCTGACCCGCAAGGACATGGATCATTACGGCCGACTTTACGCCCCTCGCGAACAACAGGTGCTTGTGCGCGCTGGGTAGCTGCTTGGGGCTCTTCTGGTTGGCCAAGGGCAGAAAGCTCATCATGACGCAGTTGCATCTTTTGGCGCGCTAGCTCCTCGCGGCGTTGATTTTCCATCTCTTCCATTTGCTCGCGCGTTATTGGCTCAACACGAGCCATTAAATGTACAGTTTCCCGCTTCACGGTAAACAGCAAGCTTTGGAATAACTCAAATGCCTCGCGCTTGTATTCTTGCTTAGGATTTTTTTGTGCATAAGAGCGCAAATTAATTCCCTGACGCAAGTGATCCATAGTTGCGAGATGATCTTTCCAAGCATTGTCCAGCACTTGCAACATCACTTGTTTTTCAATTTCAAACATTATCTCGCCAACGCGCTCACACTTCGCATCGTAAGCTCCTTGAACATCATCAAGAATTTTCTTGCGCAATGTCTCTTCATGTAAATGGTTATCTTCTTCCAACCATTTTCCAATTGGCAAACGCAGGCCAAAGTCCATTTCAAGTTGCTTTTCCAATCCAGCAATATCCCATTGATCCTCAATAGATTGCGGTGGAATGAAGCCACTTATAAGATCTTCAACTACCTCTGCACGGATTGCAGTGATGGTGTCGCGAATAGAATCTGCATCCAACAATTCGTTGCGCTGATGGTAAATAATCTGACGCTGATCGTTGGCAACATCATCAAATTCCAGAAGTTGCTTACGTATATCGAAATTGCGCCCCTCTACTTTGCGCTGGGCTTTTTCAATTGCGTTGTTCACCATGCGATGCTCAATCGCTTCGCCCTTTTCCATCCCCAAGGCCTGCATAAAATTGCGTACACGCTCGGAGGCAAAAATTCGCATCAGGTTGTCTTCCAATGACAGATAAAAACGAGTCAAGCCAGGATCACCCTGACGGCCCGCGCGTCCACGCAACTGGTTATCAATACGTCGAGATTCGTGACGCTCGGTAGCAATAATATGCAAACCACCCGCTTCCATTACTTGATCATGACGGACTTTCCACTCGGCTTTGATGGCATCAATTTGTTCTTGGGTGGGATTTTCGAGCTTGGCAACATCTGACTCCCAGCGTCCACCGAGCACAATATCGGTACCACGACCAGCCATGTTTGTTGCAATGGTCACCGTACCGGGACGACCTGCTTGCGCAATAATTTCAGCTTCTTGTGCGTGAAACTTGGCATTGAGCACTTGATGGGCGATTCCCGCTTTGGTCAATCGACGAGACATCTCCTCAGATGTTTCAATTGACGCAGTGCCCACAAGAATCGGCGCATTTTTAGCTTGAAACGTTTTGATGTCAGCAACAATCGCTTCATATTTTTCTTCCAGCGATAAATACACTTTATCGTTAAGATCGAGGCGCTGGACAGGTTTGTTTGTCGGGATTACAACAACATCCAAACCATAAATTTCCCGGAATTCGTACGCTTCAGTATCGGCCGTACCCGTCATGCCGGACAGTGTCGGATAGAGACGGAAATAATTCTGGAATGTAGTCGATGCTAATGTCTGGCTTTCACTTTGAATGGATACACCCTCTTTCGCTTCAATGGCCTGATGCAGCCCTTCTGAAAGACGACGCCCCGGCATAGTACGACCGGTGTGTTCATCGATGAGCACAACCTGCCCGTCTTGAACAATGTATTCAACATTGAGATGAAACAACGCATGTGCGCGCAATGCAGAATTAACATGATGCAGGAGCGCAAGATTGTTTGGCGCATAAAGATTTTGATCAGGCTGTAAAAGTCCCGCTTGCACCAATAAATCTTCTACTTTTTGATGACCATCTTCCGTTAGCTCAACCTGACGCGATTTTTCATCAACAGTGAAGTCTCCAGCCTGGGATATAACACGACGCTCGCCGTCTTCACCGTTATCAATTTGGCGTTTTAACTTACGCACTAACTGATCCATGCGTTTGTACAGCTCAGAGCTATTTTCTGCAGCACCGGAAATAATTAACGGCGTACGCGCCTCATCAATCAGAATAGAGTCCACCTCATCGACTACGGCAAAATTAAGCGCACGCTGGACTTTATCGCGCTTGCTCAAAGCCATATTGTCGCGAAGGTAATCAAAACCATATTCGTTATTAGTCCCGTAAGTCACATCAGCCGCATATGCTGCGCGCTTCACTGCTTGCGGTTGCATAGATTGGATTACGCCCACTGTCATCCCAAGGAATTCATAAAGCGGCATCATCCAATTGGCATCACGACTTGCCAGATAATCATTCACCGTTACTACATGCACGCCTTTGCCTGTCAACGCATGCAAATAGCTAGGAAGAGTCGATACTAATGTTTTACCTTCCCCTGTACGCATCTCAGCAATACGACCTTCATGCAGCGTCATGCCACCGATCATTTGCACATCGAAATGGCGCATTCCCAAAACGCGGCGTCCAGCCTCACGAACGGTTGCAAATGCCTCTGGTAACAACTGATCAAGCGTTTCACCTTTTTGATAACGCTCGCGAAATTCAATCGTTTTTGCTTTGAGTTGCTCATCACTGAGCGCTTGCATATCTGGTTCAAGTGAGTTGATGCGCACAACCACTTTATTCATGCGCTTTAATTCACGCTCATTTTTGGAACCAAATACTGCCTTGATTAACTTACCGATCATTTTCTTAACACCATGAAAAATCTAATAAACTGAATATATTTTGCGCAGCGAATATCCACGAAATAGCGGTGAATTGCCGAGAATAAAGGCTGGCAAGTAAATAGGAAGGCGTTGACTAAAGCAAGTAAGAAATCTGCTGCCAACAAAGAAGAGGGGGGATATTATCGGTTGGTACGTCGAATGTATGTTGCAGGGTCAACTACCCTGCCATTTTTGTAGACTTCGAAATGAACATGAGGGGCAGTTGAACGACCTGTTGACCCTGATAAGGCAATAACCTGCCCCTTTTTGACAACATCACCCGCTTTTACAAGATTGGATTTGTTGTGCGCGTACCGGGTAACCAAACCATCTCCATGTTTGATCTCAACCATATTGCCATATTCGGGATGACGCCCGGACCAATTCACAATACCCGCTGCAACCGTACTGACCTTGCTACCTTGGCGAGCGGTAAAATCAATTCCAGAATGGAATTCAGTTTTACCTGTGAAAGGGTCTTTTCTGTAACCGTAACGTGATGACACCCAAGCATTCGCAACAGGTGCACCAGAAACCCAAGTTTCTTGTTGTAAACTACGATTGGCTAACAATGCATCTATAGTATTAAGTTGTTGCTCTCTGCTATCCACCTGCGCTGAAAGTTGGTCAATCGCAGCAAAAAAATCCGGCTTGGCATAAGCTGCATCCGGTGTAGCAGCCGACGGTCCCCCCAAGGCAGGAACTTGACCAAAATCGAACTCACCCTGCTCAAGGTTGGCAGCAGATGTCAACTTTTCCCCAAGAGCGTCCAGACGCATGAGGCGCGCCTGCAATTCAGCCATTTTACTGGTGAGAGCCGCAATTTGGGCTTCAGATGCCTCGCGTTCTTGCTCTATCTCAGATTCTCGCGCTGAGAGTATGTCCATCCAAGCTTTAGTATCTGAATTAAAAAAGCCGCCCTTTTCATCCGAAACGAGCCAACTGTAACCCCATGCCCCAACAAAAGTGGGAATCCCCAACAAACAGACAGACAGGAACGCACGCGTCCACCCGCCAAGGGTAAAACTGCGAGCCTGCGCATGATCTTTGTTGACGATAATAATTTTCATTATTCAGAAATCTACTTTTTTATTGATGAAAAAACCTGTTAGTGGGATATGCAACCCAAACAGGCTTTTGGTAAAAATTTCGACTTTCAGATGCATTTCACCATTTGGCAAGATGCGGACAAGACATCCATTGAAAACGCTTTTACGTTATTAGACAACAAATAAAAAGCGTTATAAAACAACAGTTTACGCAAATCTCCTGAGGAGAAATGGGTAGTACGGAGATTCCCTGCAAGACATTCATAAGGATACTTGTCCGAAATATCGCACAGTTTAGAAGGGTTTAACAAGTAGAAATTTAGGCGATGTTCACAATTTAAACATCGCCTAAAACCAGATTAGGCGGCAGCGATCGGAGGGGTATAAGTAATTGGCAAGTCTTGATTTTCATTGAAAGTCACGATTTCCCAAGCATCGGGCTGATCAAGCAACAAACGCAGTGCACGATTGTTTAGTGAATGCCCCGACTTGTGGGCGCGATATTCACAAAGCAAACTGTTACCCAACATATATAAATCACCAATTGCATCCAGCACTTTGTGCTTTACAAATTCATCTTCAAAACGCAATCCATCTTCGTTAAGGATACGATACTGGTCTACTACAATGGCATTATCCATACTGCCTCCGCGAGCCAATCCTTTAGATCGCAAGTATTCAATTTCGTGCATAAAACCAAAAGTCCGTGCGCGGCTAATATCCCTCACAAAGGTCGAACTGGAAAACTCTAGTTCAGTTTGTGGTCGGCGGTCTTTGAATACAGGATGATCAAATTCAATCGAAAACGACACTTTGAAACCATCGAAAGGCAAGAATGTAGCGTATTTGTCGCCATCTCTCAGGGTTACTTCCTTTTTAATGCGAACGAATTTTTTAGGTGCTTCCTGTTCCTGAACACCAGCAGATTGAATCAAAAATACAAAGGGGCCGGCACTACCATCCATGATCGGAATTTCAGGAGCATCTAACTCGACGATCGCATTATCAATACCCAGTCCGGCCATAGCAGACATCAAGTGTTCTACAGTTGACACCCGGACATCATCTTTGATCAGACAGGTAGAAAGTGTCGTTTCTCCTACGCTTTTCGCGGTCGCTTTGATTTCGATAGGGGGATCCAAATCAACCCGACGAAACACAATTCCGCTATCAACGGGAGCAGGTAACAACGTCAGATGAATCCTGTCACCAGTGTGAAGCCCTACACCTGTTGTGCGTATCGCGTTTTTAAGCGTTCGCTGTTTAATCATTTGCATACCCTTTGTACATCTATTAATTGCGGGCATGTTATCAACCGGGGAAGAAGCCAACCAGTTAAAACTGACAATCTTCCCTATAGCCAATTACCTATGTTAGTCAGCCTGGCGACGCAAAAATGCTGGAATATCAAGGTATTCGAGCTCTTTATCACCCAATGGCGCAGCCAACGCAGCCGCATTTGATGAATGTGCGTTTGCACGCAAATGCGCAGGACGATCAAGCGTAGAGTAATCTACCGCTGGTGCTGCACGACGAGTATTGTCGACAACTTTGGTTGGCGCTGGCTTTGTATCTTTCACGGGAGCCGCTGCTTTCTCAGCCACACCCAAACCCGTTGCTACTACTGTAACACGCAGCTCGTTAGTCAGTTCTGGGTCAATAACGGTACCTACCACTACAGTAGCGTCGCCTGATGCAAATTCTTCAATAATGCTACCTACTTCAGAGTATTCACCCAGAGACAAATCAATACCGGCAGTGATGTTAACCAGAATACCGCGGGCACCTTGCAGATTTACATCCTCAAGTAGTGGACTGCGGATAGCCGCTTCAGCCGCATCACGTGCACGGTTTTCACCGGTTGCACGGCCAGTACCCATCATCGCCATGCCCATCTCAGACATCACAGTACGCACGTCAGCAAAGTCAACGTTTATCATACCCGGACGGATAATCAGATCCGCAATACCTTGTACTGCACCGAGCAATACGTTGTTTGCAGCCTTGAATGCATCAAGCAAGCTGGTGGATTTTCCCAGTACTGATAACAATTTTTCGTTAGGAATTGTAATAAGTGAATCAACGCGTTCACTTAACTCTTTGATTCCTGCATCCGCAATCACCATACGCTTGCGGCCTTCAAACGGGAAAGGCTTGGTCACAACCGCAACTGTCAGAATACCCAGATCACGGGCAACTTCTGCAACGACAGGCGCTGCACCTGTACCGGTACCACCACCCATACCAGCAGCAATAAAAACCATGTCCGCGCCGCGCAATACTTCCGCGATACGCTCACGATCCTCCATTGCAGCTTGACGTCCAACTTCAGGATTGGCACCTGCCCCCAAACCTTTAGTCATGGAATTACCTAATTGCAATACTGTTCGGGCATCGATGTCTTTCAATGCTTGCGAGTCAGTGTTAGCGCAAATAAATTCCACGCCTTCAATTTTACTGGCGATCATATGTTTGACTGCGTTACCACCACCGCCGCCAACACCAATCACTTTGATTACCGCGTTTTGATGAATGCTATCAACTAGTTCAAACATGGCCACACCCCTTTGTTTCCTTTGACTCAATTTGTGAAAATTAAATTTGGTTAAAAATTACTCTGAAATATTTTTTTGATTTTGCTAAACAACGACCCTTGAGCTTCTTTCGTACCGGCAACTGCCCGGCCACTACCCTGATTTTGTTTCATTGCATATATAAGAAGGCCAACACCTGTCGAGTAAATGGGATTGTTCACGATATCTGATAACCCGCGAATATTTTGCGGTGATCCCAAACGCACAGGCATATGAAAAATTTCTTCCGCCAATTCAATAACACCTTCCATTTTGGAAGTGCCTCCAGTCAGGACGATACCAGCGGCAATCAGATCTTCGTAACCACTGCGACGCAATTCAGCTTGTACGAGAGTAAATAACTCGTCGTAACGAGGCTCAACCACTTCAGCCAATGCTTGGCGGGACAGATCGCGCGGCTGCCGGTCACCAACACTGGGAACCTTGATGGTTTCATCAGGGCTGGTAAGCTTGGCCAGTGCACATGCGTATTTGATTTTTATCTCTTCTGCGTTTGGAGTCGGTGTGCGCAATGCCATCGCAATATCATTTGTCACCTGATCACCCGCAATCGGGATAACCCCTGTATGACGGATTGCACCATCTTTAAAAATAGCGATGTCGGTAGTGCCACCACCGATATCCACTACACATACACCCAATTCTTTTTCATCATCAGTTAATACCGAATAACTGGAGGCCAGTTGCTCAAGGATGATGTCTTCTACTTCCAAACCACAACGACGGATACATTTTTCAATGTTTTGTGCAGCATTGACGGCACAAGTAACAAGATGAACTTTGGCTTCCAGACGCACACCCGACATTCCCAGTGGCTCTTTGACACCGTCCTGATCATCAATCAAAAATTCTTGCGGCAAAATGTGTAGGATTTTTTGGTCTGCCGGTATAGCAACGGCTTGGGCAGCATCGATAACACGCTCCAAGTCCTGCGGAAAAACCTCACGATCACGGATTGCCACAATTCCATGCGAGTTCAAACTACGGATATGACTACCTGCAATACCCGCATATACCGAATGAATCTGGCAACCTGCCATCAGCTCAGCTTCTTCAATTGCGCGCTGAATCGATAACACAGTCGATTCAATATTAACTACCACCCCTTTTTTCAAACCATTTGAGCGATGGGAACCGATTCCCACGATTTCCAATTGGCCTTCTGGAGTAATAGCACCAACGATAGCTACAACCTTGGATGTGCCGATATCCAGGCCTACAATCATTTTGTTGTCGCTAGCGTTTGCCATTCATAACCTCATTTACCAGTTAGTTGCCAATTCCTGAGCAACTGGCGATTCTTTTTAATCAATTAAATTTTTGGAGTAGCCAATATTGAGGGTGCAGGAAGTTTCTCTAGCGCCGGGCTTTTTATGTATTTTTTCGCCATGGCAGAATCTGCAACCCAACGCACTGAAACTCCATTTGTATACCGCGCATCTATCGCTTTTACATCCATCCAGACATTACTTAAGTGCGTGTCGTATACAGTAACAAATCTACGTATTTTTTCCATCACTTGATCGCGTCCAAGTGCAATTTCTACGTGATTTTTTATCGTTAATCGCCAAGATTTTTTGTTATCGCACTTTAACGCGATAACTTCCAACCCTCGCGAGCGCAAAATCTGGGATAAATCCTGATATTGCTGCAAAATTTCGGGCGCATCTGCTTCATTTCCTTGTAGCCAAGGCAAACCCGATAACTGGCTTGCATCTTCAATGCGGACAATTTCTCCGCGCTGATTCAGAAATCCATTACCCCAGCGAGCAATCGGTTTCTGTTCGGTAATTTTTACCACTAATGTGTCAGGCCAACGTCTGTTTAGCGTAACCTTTTCAACCCAAGGATCATTTAATAACGCGTTTTTCAGTTGCATTAAGTCCAACTGTAAAAAATCACCGTTAATTTCATTCCCGATAAGCTCAGTGGCACGCTGTTTTGAAATGAAATTAAAATCACCTTCAACAACTACACTTTTAATTGGACGTTCAAAAATTTTGGCAACCGGTTCACTGACCCAATACCCACCCAAGAGAATCCCTAACACCAGTAATCCAGCACCTAATTTGCGATTCACCCAGGAAAAATTCCATTTGGGAGTATCAAGTGATGCCGCACGCACTTTTCTTTGTCGATTTCCCTCTGTTCTTTGTCCTTGAGGAGACACTTTGCTGTAACCACGCTCACGTTTTGTTGGCAGTTCTGTCCGCACAACCGGTAAATCCGGCGCAACATAACGCGATGTCGGGCTATCCATTAATACATCGCGCACTACGCGAGCTTCTACACCAGACTCTTTGCGGCTAGTGCGCCCTGAATCGTCGGCACGGTTGCGCCGCGCCGGTTTATCTGCAACAGGATCAAACCCCTCATTTCCGATGCGAGGTTCAATCCGCTCTCCTTTCATATCACGCATAGTTCGTACACATGGCGCTTACACTTTTACCGCGAGGCTTGCGCGCAAAATTGTCAAAACCAATTCGGTAAACGACAGCCCAACCGCTTTAGCAGCCATGGGCACCAGGCTATGGCTTGTCATACCGGGTGCTGTGTTAACTTCCAATAGATAAAAGTTTTGTTGTGCATCCGCCATTACATCTACACGCCCCCAACCGCGACATCCAATCGCATTAAATGCGTTGAGTGCGAGTTTTTTTAACTCCGACTCTTTTTCAGATGACAAGCCACAAGGGCACAAGTAACGCGTATCTTCAGCAATGTATTTTGCATTGAAGTCATAAAAACTATGGTTAGTTTCCAGTTTGATTGGAGGCAAAGCCTCACCATCAAGGATGGCAACCGTATATTCACCGCCCACAATCAACCGTTCCACCAACACACTGCCTTGGTATTGCGCTGCTTTTTGAAAAGCGGTTTCCAAATCAGCGGCACTATTCACCCGCGACATACCAATACTGGAGCCTTCATTTGCTGGCTTCACCATCACTTCGCCACCCAAACTCTCCAACACCTGTGCAAAATCTGACCCTTGGGATAAAACAGCAAACGCTGGCGTTGGCAAACCTTGTTCGCCGTTGACATCAACGCCGCGCCACAATTGCTTGGTGCGCAATTTATCCATTGCCAATGCTGATGAGGCCACATCACTACCCGTATAAGGAATGTTTAAAAATTCCAATAAAGCCTGGATGCGACCATCTTCACCACCGGGGCCATGCAGAATAATAAAAGCGCGATCGATGTTAGCGGCCTGAATATCAGCAAGAATGTTATCGCCAACATCTATCGCGACATGATCAATACCCGCTTCTACTAATGCCGCAATAACGGCAGCACCGCTTTGCAACGAAATTTCCCGTTCGGCCGACAAGCCACCAAAGAGCACACCTACGCGGCCCAATTGTTTTTTAAATGATTCACTGATCGGCAGAGTGACTGCTTGCATCTCTTTTTTAACCTCTAACACAATTGTCTTTTTGCTAATTCAGGAGAGAGAACGCCTACGTTGCCCGCACCTTGTGTAATCACAATGTCACCTGCACGTACGATGTCTTTGATAATGGCTGGAACACCATCAACTGTTTCAACAAAAATAGGCTCCACAACACCACGTGCACGAATGCTGCGGCACAAATGACGACTATCTGCACCAGGAATTGCTTCTTCGCCCGCGCTGTACACTTCCAACATAACCAATGCATCAACAGTTGAAAGCACTTCAACAAAATCTTCATAGAGATCGCGGGTACGGGTATAGCGATGTGGCTGATAAATCATGACCAACCGACGCTCCGGCCAACCATCGCGAACCGCTTTAATAACGGCAGCCACTTCGCGCGGATGATGACCATAATCGTCCACCAACATGGCTTCACCGTTACCAATAGGAAAATTGCCGTACACCTGAAAACGGCGACCTACCCCCTGGAAATTTTCTAGACCGGATTGGATTGCGTCATCGTTAATACCTTCATCTGTTGCAACTGCGATAACTGCCGTTGCATTCAAGACATTATGGATTCCAGGAATATTGATACGAATATGCAACGGTTTGTCATGTCCCGGGCGGATAACATCGAACTCGGAATGCATTTTGTCTTGCCTGATGTTCACCGCACGGAAATCGCAATGTTCTGCAAAACCGTAAGTCAAAATCGGGCGTGAAACATCAGGAATAATGTCGCGAATGACCGGATCTTCGCCGCACAATACTGCCAAGCCATAAAATGGAAGATTGTGCAAAAACTCAATAAACGTTTTTTTCAATTTGGAAAAATCGCCACCGTAAGTTTCCATGTGGTCGGCATCAATATTGGTAACAATCGCCACCATCGGCTGCAAGTGCAAAAACGATGCGTCACTTTCGTCCGCTTCCGCTACCAAATAACGACTTTGCCCTAGCTGTGCGTTGGTCCCTGTACTGTTAACTAAACCACCGATAATAAACGTCGGATCCAATTTTGCCGCCGCAAGAATAGAAGCTAACAAACTGGTCGTAGTAGTTTTTCCATGCGTGCCCGCTACTGCAATACCATGGCGATAACGCATCAATTCACCTAACATTTCTGCACGGCGAACAATTGGAATTCTCAGCTCACGTGCGCCCAGCATTTCCGGATTGCTCGCATTAACCGCACTGGAATTAACAACGACATCAGCTTCGCGCACATTATCGGCCGAGTGACCGATAAAAATTTTGGCTCCTTTAGCAGCCAAGCGAGCAGTAACACTTGATTCTTTAATATCCGAACCAGAAATTTCATAGCCCTGGTTCAACAACACTTCTGCAATACCGCTCATACCTGCACCGCCAATCCCAATAAAATGGATACGACGGATACGGCGCATTTCTGGAACACAGTGACCGATGGCGCGATCACTTATGGATTGTTGCGTAGAATTATCCACGGACAACCTCCTCACAAATATCAGCTACTTGGGCAACAGCATCAGGTTTTGCCAGCTGCTGCGCTTTTTCCGCCATCGACATTAAATGCTGGCGGTCAGCTAATTCGGTTAACAATAAAGCAGCTAATTTTGCTGCGGTTAAATCTTTCTGAACCAATGAAATACCCGCGCCAGTATCACTCAGGTTTTTGGCATTAAATGTTTGGTGATCATCAATTGCACTTGGTAAGGGAATTAAAATCGCTGCGACACCGGCCATCATTAATTCCGAGACCGTCAATGCACCAGCGCGGCAAATAACCAAATCTGCCCATGCATAAGCAGCAGCCATATCGTCAATAAATTCTTCTATAGTTGCATCCACCTGATGCTGCATATACAACGCTGTTGTCGCTTGCGCGTGATTTTTTCCTGTTTGATGACGAATAACAGGACGCAGATGACGTGGCATTTCAGCAAGTGCAGCAGGAATTAATTCATTAATTGCTTTTGCACCCAAACTACCACCCACAACAAGGACTTGCAGCGGTAATTGCTGCTGCATGCGCCGGGAATAGCGCACTGTTACAGATGGCAAATTTTTAATTTGTTCACGCACCGGATTACCAACTACTACTTCCTGTTTAATATTGATTTTGCTAAAGGCATCAGGAAATGCAGCCAGAACTTTTGTCGCTATTTTTGCCAATAATCGATTAGTGGTTCCCGCAACAGCATTTTGCTCATGAATAATTAATGGCGTGGCAGATAATTTAGCGGCAACACCTCCAGGGCCAGATGCAAAACCACCGAACCCCAATACCACATCAGGTTTAATAGCACGAATAACCTTTAATGCTTGCAGTACTGCATAGGCAATCAAAAAAGGAGCTTTAATCAAACCCAACACACCACGACCGCGCACGCCCTCAATCTTAATAAGATGCAGAGGAATATCAGCAGCTGGAACCAGTCGCATTTCAATTCCACGCGCAGTACCTAACCAGTGAATAGTCGCACCACGATTACGCAGTTCATTTGCAACCGCTAATGCGGGGAACACATGCCCACCGGTTCCGCCCGCCATGATCAGTACAGATATTTTTTTTGTGTTCACGATGCTGCCTCCACAATTGGAGTGCGCGCAATATTGGCTGGCGTGCGCGGTGTTTTAGGAAGATCTGGAATTGCCGGAGTAAAGCCCGCCAGCTCCCATTGCACGCGCATAACAAATGCCATCAGAACACAACAAATTAATAAGCTACTTCCACCATAACTGATAAATGGCAAGGTCAATCCTTTAGTGGGCAATAATCCGGACGAGACCCCCATATTGATAAAGACCTGGAAGGAAAACAAAATAGCAATACCGAAAGTCGCCAACGCTGGAAACATTTTCCCCGCTGCCAAATTTTGTTTAGCTAATTTGAAGATACGAATAATCAGTGCGGCGAACAAAGCGACTAGTAACACTGCGCCAATCAAACCAAACTCTTCTGCAATAATCGCAAAAATAAAATCCGTATGTGCTTCAGGCAAAAAGAATAATTTCTGCAGGCTATTGCCCAAGCCCAAGCCAAACCATTCACCGCGTCCAAAACCAATTAATGATTGTGTTAGTTGGTAGCCGGTATTGAATTGGTCTGCCCATGGATCAAGAAAGGTAATCAAACGCTGCATACGGTAAGGCGATAAAATAGCAACAGCAGCCAAACCACCCACACCAATGATTATTAATAGAAGGAAATGCAGGATACGAACACCTGCAATAAACATCATGGCAAACACAGTTGCACAAAGCACAACTGAGCTACCAAAATCCGGCTCTAACAAGAGCAAAGCAACGAAGATACCGACAACCAATAACGGCTTCAAAAAACCTTGCCAACCAAAATGCAATTCCTGATAACGACGAGCAAAAAAACTGGCAAAAAATACCACTGCGCAAAATTTGGCAATTTCCGATACCTGAATAGAAATAACGCCCAAACTAAACCAACGCTGGCTTCCATTCACTTTCTTGCCAATACCGGGAATCAATACAATCACCAGAAGAAAAAGCGTAATCAATAAAAAATGTCCTGAGTAGCGTTGCCATACGCTCATAGGTACACACACAACAAACATGGCAAGCACAATACCCATCAACATATAAATGGCATGACGTTTGGCAAAAAACCAGGCATCGTCATAAGTCAGTGCAGCAAAAGAGACCGAAGCAGATGCCACCATCACCAAACCAATTGACATCAACGCAAACCACAAACACAACAGTGTCCAATCAGTACGCTGGCTTAATGGCAATTGGGATACAGGAGTGGCTGCACGAATCATATGACCAACTCCTGCACGGCACTGCAAAATTGATCGCCACGATCTTCGTAATTTTTAAACATATCAAAGCTGGCGCATGCAGGTGAAAGCAACACGGCATCGCCAGGGGTTGCTAATTGCAGTGCTTTATTAACCGCATCTTGCATACTATTGGCATGCGTTATTTTTGTTGCCGCAGCAACTGCTTGTTCGATAACAGGAGCATCACGCCCGATCAATACCACTTGGCTATTGATTGATTTAAGCGCAGGAGCCAATTCGGTAAAGTCTTGCCCTTTTCCTTCGCCGCCCAAAATCACAATTAACTGTTGCGGATCACGTGCGAGCCCCTGAATTGCTGCCAGGGTTGCGCCAATATTGGTACCTTTTGAATCGTTATAAAATTCAACACCATTTTTAGTCGCAACAAATTCACAGCGATGCTTTAATCCTCTGAAGTTTTTCAGCGTCTCCAACATCGCGGCCATAGGAATACCCACTGCATCACCCAATGCCAAAGCAGCTAACGCATTATCGACATTATGACGACCACGTATTTTTAACTCGCGCGACGGCATTAGTGGAGTCAAATTTTTCGCTAAAAACTCCTCGCCATTTTGTTCAGTCAAGCCAAAACTGCCAAAATCAGCATTACCACCAAAATAAACCGGTTTAACACCTGCAGCGAATGGAGGATGGGTCAACACATCCTTACGGTTTACCACAATATGTTCAGCACCAAAATAAATGCGCAACTTGGCAAGAATATAAGCGCGCATATTGTCGTAGCGATCCAGATGATCCGCACTGATATTTAAAATAGTCGCGACCTTTGCATTCAGTTTGGTTACCGTTTCCAACTGAAAGCTTGATAGTTCCATTACATACAGTTCAATAGCATCATCAAGCAGTTCCAAAGCAGGCGTTCCCAAGTTGCCACCCACGGCAACTTTTATACCGGCAGTCTTTGCCATTTCACCTACCAAGGTTGTTACGGTACTTTTTGCATTAGACCCCGTGATAGCAACAATTGGAGCTTTGGCATAACGCACGAATAATTCGATGTCACCAACAATAGGGATACCTGCATTTTTTGCTTGCTCAATGGCAGGTGTTGCGGTAGCGACGCCAGGGCTCACAATAATTTCGTCACACGCCAACAGCGTGGCTGGATTCAGCTCGCCGCACTCGATAGCAACCCCAGGAAATTCCTGCTGCACTTTTTCCAAATTGGGCGGCGCAATACGAGTATCTAACAAAACAAATGCTTGTTTTTGTGCCGCCAAAAAGCGGGCAACCGACAGTCCGGTAATTCCGGTGCCGATTACTGCTTTTACTTTACTGGTGGCAATCATTTGGGACACAGCAGTTCTCTCTTCAGGTTACATCGTTAATATGGGTCTTAACTTAAGCGCTTACTTTTTTTGTCGCGCTAATATCGCAATTCATTTACCTATTTATTCGTCTATGTTGTATCTATTGATTAACGCAACTTCAAAGTTGCCAAACCAATCAACACCAGAACCAAGGTGATAATCCAGAAACGAACTATCACACGCGGTTCTGGCCAGCCTTTTAATTCAAAATGATGATGAATGGGTGCCATGCGAAAAATACGGCGACCAGTTAATTTAAATGAGGCAACTTGCAAAATAACCGATACGGTTTCCAACACAAAAATACCGCCCATAATGAACAGTACAAATTCATGGCGAACGATAACGGCAATCAAACCCAGCGCAGCACCCAAAGCGAGCGCGCCTACATCGCCCATAAATACTTGCGCGGGATACGTGTTGAACCACAAGAAACCAAGGCCCGCCCCCACAAGAGCACAACAAAAAATAACTAACTCACCAGCACCGGGAATGTAAGCGATATTTAGATATTGCGAGAATTGTGAGTGTCCTGCGAGATATGCAATTAATGCCAGTGCGCCTGCGACCATTACACTTGGCATAATGGCCAAACCATCCAGACCATCGGTTAAGTTCACTGCATTACTTGTCCCGACAATCACAAAATAGGTGAACACGATGTAAAACAAACCCATATTGAGCGCAACATTTTTGAAGAATGGAATAAACAGTTGCGTTTCAGCAGGATTTTGCGCGGTCATATAAAGAAAAATTGCTGCACCAAAACCTGCAACGGATTGCCAAAAATATTTCCAGCGTGCGGGCAATCCTTTTGGATCGCGTTTCGCCACCTTGCGATAATCATCTACCCAACCCACAGCACCAAAAACGGCAGTGACAATCAACAACACCCAGACGTATCGATTGGAAAGATCTGACCACAATAAAGTACTGAAAAAAATGGCCGATAGAATAAGTGCGCCACCCATTGTCGGGGTGCCTGATTTTGAAAGATGGGATTGTGGACCATCGGTACGCACTGCTTGTCCGATACGCAATTCTGTCAAGCGACGTATAAACCAGGGGCCGAGTAACAACGAAAAGCCAAGCGCCGTTAATACGCCAAAAATCGCACGCACGGTCAAATATTGAAACACTGCAAAGCTGCGCAGGTATTCTTGTAAGTATTCTGACAACCAGTACAGCATTAGTGTGATTCTCCTGCCAGGTTACAAAGCTCACGCACGACCAGATCCATTTTGGAGCTGCGCGAACCTTTAATTAATAAAGTCATGTCTGCCTTGGCAATCGATTTTAAATGCGCAACCAAATCAGCTCTTTCAGTAAAATGCAAAGCGCCATCACCAAATGCAGCCGTTGCGTTTTGGCTCAAATGTCCGAGTGTAAAAATGTGAGGAAGGTTTTTACTCTGCGCGTACTCACCCAATTCCGCATGTAGCTGCGCAGCATTAGCGCCTAGCTCAGCCAAATCGCCCAGTACTAACACGCCACAAGTTTTCTGTGCCAACACGTCAATTGCAGCGCGGACAGATCCGGGATTCGCATTGTAACTATCGTCAATGATCTGAACGTGATTAATACCCGTATGTTTACTCATACGACCAGACACTGGAGCAAAATTTGCCAAACCACTTTTTATTTTTTGCAAACTTGCACCCGCTGCGTAAGAACAAGCAGCAGCCATTAGTGCATTGCGTACGCTGTGTTCGCCTTGCGCGTTTAGAACAACATCAATTGATTGACCCAATGCAACTAATTCAAAGCGTATTTCAGTACTATCTGATTCATTACAGCCTAATTCAATACGGCGCGCATAAAACTTTGCGTTCTCATTTTGCAAACTAACTGATATGACTTTTTTATCTTGCAGTTTCACCAACCATGAAGATGAAAACACATCATCCACATTAACAACTGCAACAGCATCTGCAGCAAGTGAGCTATATATTTCGCCTTTTGTTTTGGCAACGCCCTCGATAGAACCGAAGCCTTCGATATGTGCAGGCATGACATTGTTGATCATAGTGACTTGTGGCTTGGCGAGTGAACACAGGTATTCAATTTCGCCGGGGCCGCTTGCGCCCATTTCAATTACCGCAAACTCATCGGTTGCCGATATTTGCAACAACGTGAATGGTACGCCGATATGATTATTGAGATTGCCTTTAGTGGCGAGAGTATTGCCGCACTCAGCCAAAATACTGGCAACCATGGTTTTTACTGTAGTCTTACCACTGCTACCGGTGATTCCGATTAATTTCCCTGTAAACAAACTGCGGTTCAGCGCAGCAATCTGCCCTAGCGCGAGCACGGAATCGCTCACGACTAATTGAGGCAAATGAATGTTTGGGAAATATTGTTCGACAATCAATGCACAAGGTTTTTTATCGACTGCTTGCTCAATAAATTCGTGCGGATCAAAACGCTCCCCACGAATAGCTACGAATAATTCACCTTCAACCAAGCTACGTGTATCGGAATTCACAGCAGTGAATTCAGTATCTCCGTAACGCTGCATGGTAACCGGGCGCAGTAGTGTTTGCGCCGCAACAAATTCTTCAACCCACTTTAATGAAAGAGGCTTGATCATACGGGAGCCCCTTTTTCCAAATTATCTTGCTGGCTTTCACGTTTGGCGATACGACGCTGCAACGAAATGCGCGCATGTTTGCTATCGCTAAATGGCAAAGTCTGGGTGGCAAATATTTGATAATCCTCATGCCCCTTACCGGCAATCAGCACAATGTCACCTGCTTTTGCTTGCTGGATTGCAAAATCAATCGCTTGTGCACGATCAGCAATTACCAGACAACCATTGGGATGATTCATACCGCGTACAATTTCTGCTGCGATTGCCGCTGGATCTTCTGAACGGGGATTGTCATTGGTGACAATCACATAATCACTAAAACGTTCGGCAATTTTTCCCATTTGCGGGCGCTTTGATTTATCGCGATCACCACCACAACCAAACACAGTCCACACACGACCTGCTTTATGTTGATGGATTGCGTTGAGCGTATTTTCCAACGCATCAGGTGTGTGGGCATAATCCACAATCACTTGAACTTCTTGCGCAGCCTGATCAACAGTGACTAGTTGCATCCGCCCTGGTGCAGGCTCTAACTGCGTAATCAATGGCAGCATTTGCGCCAGGTTAAAACCTTGCGCACCCACAACCGCAATAACCGACAACACATTACTTAAATTAAATTTTCCGAGTAGCGGTACATCAATATCGCCCTCCCCCCAAGGAGTGACAATGTGTGCGCGCACACCACCCGCATGCAACTCAATATTGGTTGCACAAACATCAGCATTTTTTTCGATTGAATAGCTCAATACATTCACAGACGCTGGTGCTCTGGATTGCAAACTGGCAGCCCACGCATCATCAAGATTAATAATCGCCGTGCGCAAACCTGGCATGTCTAACAGCTGCGCTTTTACATTGCCATAGGTAGTTAAATCGCCGTGATAATCCAAATGATCTTGCGTCAGGTTGGTAAAGACTGCTGTTGCGAATGTTAATCCTGCGACGCGCTTTTGTTGCAAGCTATGGGAGGAAACTTCAATCGCAGCAGATACAGCGCCTTGCTGGATCAATTCATCCAACAAACGTTGCAATGTAATAGGATCTGGAGTTGTCAGGCCCGTGGATGTGAGCAAATTAATTTGCTGGGATAAAGGTGCCAATACCGATGCATCCAATAATCCATAACCAATTGTGCCAATAACAGCGGATTTTTTTTGCAAGTGCGCCAGCATTTGCGCAGCAAGCAAAGTACAAGTTGTTTTACCGTTGGTACCGGTAATACCGATCAGCTGCATTTTTTTACTGGGCTCACCAAAAAAATTTCCTGCAATTTCACTGACTCGTGCAGGCAAATTTTCAATAGCAATAACCGGTACACCACCAAGCCAAGCCAAATCCTGCCAATTTTTATCAGCCTCAACCAAAATTACCGCAGCACCCAGCTCAACCGCTTTTGCAATAAAATTCCGTCCATCGACTTTCACTCCGGAAAGCGCAATAAACGCATCGCCCGTTTTTAATTGTCGCGTATCCAAACAGAGATTTCGTACAACCAAAGAAGCCGCATCGCCCAATTCCAGATCAGGCAACAAATGCGATAGCGCAACACTGCGCATTGTGGATGGAGTGGTCATCAGGTATCTGACCTCTCGTCTTTGGCCAAACTATTTTTAGGATTGGTCTTGTTCGCTGGTTCTGCTACCAGCGATTCATTTTTTTTGCGGATATTATCTGGCGGCACTTGCAACATACGCAGGGCATCTTCAGCGACTTTTGAAAACGCTGGCGCAGCGACAATGCCGCCGTTACCCATAATGCCGCCGCCTTTAGGTTCATCGATAACCACCATTGCCACGATGCGTGGATTTTCGATGGGAGCCATACCAATAAATGAACTCATTTGCAGACTGGAATAGCGGCCATTTACCGCTTTGTATGCAGTGCCGGTTTTACCCGCCACA
Source organism: Cellvibrio sp. pealriver (assembly GCF_001183545.1). Lineage (NCBI taxonomy): Bacteria > Pseudomonadati > Pseudomonadota > Gammaproteobacteria > Cellvibrionales > Cellvibrionaceae > Cellvibrio > Cellvibrio sp. pealriver. Next base: position 34,576 of record NZ_KQ236688.1, on the reverse strand, counting down.
GAATAAGAAATCGCCTGCGCTTTACTACCTGTGCCCTCAGCAGACACTACTCGCCTCAGCATTTCTTTTACTTGGTCGGTGTATTTTTTCTCAACAACGCGTTGACCTTCAGGCGGAGTATCTACGCGCAATAAAGACACAGGGCGCTTGATACCGCCAGTCGCAATAACACCGTACGCTTGTACCGTTTGTAACACGGTACTGTTAAGTGCATAACCATAAGAAAAGTTAGCGCGCTCAATTTTTTGAGCAGGCTTTAACACAGGAAGACGGCCTGCAGCTTCGCCAGGAAATCCGGTACCGATAGGCTGACCAACACCCAAACGCTCATACATATCGCGCACGGTGTTTGTATCTAACGCAAAAGTAATTTTGGTCATCGCAATGTTGGAGGATTTTGCAATCGCCATCGCTAAATCCATCGCACCGTAATTGCGATGATCTTTAATGGGCTTGCTACCCACCATGAAATAACCCGGGTTGGTATCGATAATATCTTCCGGTTTGAATTTGCCGCTTTCCAATGCAGCAAGAATGACCCAAGGCTTAACTGTTGAACCAGGTTCATATAAATCGGTAATTGCACGGTTACGCAAACCTGCACCGCGCGCACGGCTGCGGTCATTCGGGTTGTACGAAGGCAAATTGGAAATAGCGAGAATCTCGCCAGTCAGCACATCGAGAATCACAATTGATCCCGCAATCGCGCCCGCTTCTTCAACGGCTTTTTTTAATTCGCGGTGCGCAAGATATTGCAAACGCAAATCAATACTGAGCGTAAGGTTTTGACCAGGGCGCGCGGCTTTTACCAAGCGCAATTCTTTTACGGTACGGCCACGCAAATCTTTTAATACTTCTTTCGCACCGTTTTCACCAGTTAGCCAGGCATCATATGCCAACTCCATGCCTTCCTGGCCGCGATCATCAACATCGGTCATACCCACTAAATGTGCAGCCACTTCTGCAGCGGGGTAATAACGGTGGTATTCAACTTGTTCGTAAACGCCGGGAATATCCAATGCCAATACTGCCTGCGCCGCTTCAGGTGACATCTGGCGTTGGAGATACATAAATTCTTTAGCGCTATAACGCGCAAGACGCGCTTCCAATTCAGCCTTGTTGAGCTTTAACGCTTGAGCTAATTCAGCCCAGCGATGCGGTGCTTGCAACAGCACTTTTGGATTTGCCCAGAGAGTCGAAACAGGTGTACTGACCGCCAGCGGGTCACCGTTACGATCAGTAATTACACCGCGATAGGCAGGGATAACATCCGTGCGCAATGTGCGCGATTCACCCTGATCTTGTAAAAATTCATAACCCTTATCGGCGTTAGGCAAGACTTGCAAACTGGCCACATGAAAAATCAGCGTCGCCACCAGAATCGCCAACAAAATGCCAACACTATAAAAGCGCCACTGCGCGACTTTTAACGGCTTGCGTGATGGTTGCGCTACAGCGCGCGCCTGACGCGGCTCAAATGCAGAAGAAGGCTTCGATGGAGCGGCGCGTTTCATTGCCCACCCGCCGCAGGCTCAACCGCCTGAATATGGTCATCAAGCACGCGATTGCCCGAAATCATCACGATTTCTTCAGGCGTAGGTGCCATCATGTTTAATTCGGAAACTGCGGCATGCTCAACACGGCTATACGCAGCCCAAGTGCTCTGTTCCAGCAGATACTGCCCCCACTCCACCTGCAATTGGGACGCTTCACGACGCAGCGTTTCAAGACTGTTTACATCGCGGCGTACAATTTGCGTTGTCGCCACAACGCCCAGCGCAGACGCGATGGTTGCCACCCATAAAACCGCAATCACCAGGAGCATGCCCGGTGAGATGGCTTTTTGTTGTGAAGGGTGACGTCTGTTCATTGAATCCCTGGAGCTTATAAGTTTATCGGGTTGATTTGGTATCAGGCTTTTCAGGCACTGATGAAGCCGCAAAACCGGGATCTACAATTTTTCTGCTACTCGCATAACGGCACTACGGGAACGCACATTGGCACTAACTTCTTCATCGCTTGCCTTAATCGCCTTACCAATCGAACGCATGCGTCGGTTTAATTGGTCGTCGCGCACTGGCAGCCCTTTGGGTATCGGATCCCCTTGCTCCTGGCGGCGAATAAATCGTTTTACAGCTCGATCTTCCAAAGAGTGGAAGCTGATGACGACAAGGCGGCCACCCGGTGCCAACACCGCCAACGCTTGCTCCAGCACAGAATCCAGATCTGTCAGTTCGTTATTCACCTGAATGCGAATTGCCTGGAATGCACGGGTTGCAGGGTGCTTACCCTTTTCCCATGCCGGGTTCGCCTCTTTAATCACTTCAGCCAGATGTTTGGTACGGGTAAATGGCGCTTTTTCTCGCTCAGCGATAATCGCGCGCGCCATACGCTTGGCAAAACGCTCCTCGCCGTACTCTTTAAACACCCAGGTAATATCGTCTTCGCTCGCGCTGTTGATCCAATCTGCCGCACTTTGGCCGCGGGTTTGGTCCATACGCATATCCAGAGGGCCATCCTGCATAAAGCTGAAACCGCGCTCGGCTTCATCCAACTGTGGCGATGACACCCCCAAATCCAGCAGCACCCCAGACACCTTTCCGGTCATACCCCGCTCAGCCACCAGCTGCGCCAATTCGGCAAACGAACCATGTGCAATCGCAAAACGTGAGTCATTGGCAAATCGGGTATTAGCGGTAGCGATTGCCGCCAGATCTTTATCGATACCCAGTAAACGACCGTTAGAAGCCAGCTGCTGGAGCACCAGAGCACTGTGTCCACCGCGACCAAAAGTGCCATCGACATAGAATCCGGCGGGATCAGTGATCAGCGCCTCGACCGCCTCATTGAGAAGGACGGTTATATGTTGTGAATCAGACACGCCAGCACCTAGAAAGAAAGATTTTGTAAGTCGGCTGGCATATCGCCCTCAAGTGGTTGATCCATAAAGGCATTCCAGCTGTCTTCATTCCACAGCTCCATTTTGTTGCCCAGGCAAACCAACATGAGTTTTTTATCCAGATGCGCAAAGTCACGCAGGGTGGGAGGAACCAGAAGGCGGCCATTTGCATCCATCTCAAGATTCACCGCTTGGCCTATAAAGCGGCGCTGAATCCGGCGGACATGCTCGTTTCCGGCGGGTAATGCTTGAATTTTGGCGAGAACAGGCTGCCATTCTTCTTCGGAGTAGACCAACAAGCAGCGTTCATACATGTGTGCAGTTATCCACAAACGCGCAGCACCAGACGACTCCAGCGATTCGCGGATGCGCGCTGGTATCGCCATGCGACCCTTGGGGTCCATGCTGATGGAGTAACTACCGGTTAGATTGGACACGCTTCACCACTTGCTGGGTTTATTTTCCACAAAAATCCACAAATACCCACTTTTTCCCACGCTGCTCACTATAAATCGGGGCAGTGCAAAGTCAAGCGAGCAATTGCCGAAAGACGCGGAAAATCACAGGAAAAATCGGGAAATTTCGTCAAACAGGAAGGGAAAAAGCGCGAGACAAAGAGCATGAAAAACAACTTAAATAACAAAAACAAAGCAATAGAGCACAAACTTAATGTAATACATTAAGTTTGAAATTATTTTGCGGTAATAAGGTGAAATTAATAGAAGCTTTGGATCTATACAGCAGAAAAACAAACAGCGGATATCTCAATTAGAGGGAATCAACGAGTGAGCCAGATACAAACCTCCCTCGCTAAAACAGCTGGCGCAGACTAACGCAAGTCAAATGCAGGAAACAATAGTTAGCTGCGTACTCTTCGATAAAAATTTCGCCACATGGAGTTGTCGCGCAAAATAAGAAGCCAAACGATACTGGATACCGTTTGGCTTTTGTAATTCAGCGGAGTCAGCCTGTAAGCCGGGTTCTGTCGTGGACAGTCATTCATCTGGGACTAGTGTCACCACTAGCCTCAAGCAACCTACCCGAATCCAGTGCGGGCCGCACCAATGGATTCCTATTTGGTCTTGCTCCGAGTGGGGTTTACCATGCCGCAGCCTGTTGCCAGTTGCGCGGTGCGCTCTTACCGCACCCTTTCACCCTTACCGGTTCTGGTTTGCCTTCGCACAAACGTGATCCGGCACCTTGAACTTAGGCGGTCTGCTCTCTGTTGCACTTTCCGTAGGCTCGCGCCTCCCAGGTGTTACCTGGCACTCTGCCCTATGGAGCCCGGACTTTCCTCCCCGACGCACCTTATCCTGCGCTGTTGCCAGCGGCGGGAAGGTATGCGCGGAGCGACTGTCTGACCAACTCCGGCGCGCACATTACTCGCCAGTGACTGATAGCGCAAGCGCAATACATCGTCTGCTTTTGCTAACCACGTCACCAAAAGTGGCAGGCTTATAGCCAAGTTGGGGCAAAAAATGCGTGGAGCTGGTATTTTTGCCACTTTACGCTATTAATTAACAAGTATTTATTGCCCCAACTTGGACATCCAAGATTTCACGCCCCCCACAATAAAAGCTCAGGAGAGTTTCCGTGAAAGAGTACAGAGTTAACCTTCTCTCAATGGCTATCGCCTTATCGTTTGCTGTACCTGCATATGCACAAACAGACGACAGCCCCGCGCTGGAAGAGGTCATGGTCACGGCGCAAAAACGTCAACAAAGCCTGCGCGATGTTCCCTTGTCGGTAAATGCATTGGGGGGCGAGAAAATTGAATCCGCCGGGATCACTAACATTGAAACCATGGGCGATTACATTCCCAGCTTCAATATGACCCAAACGGGCATAGGTACCAATATCGCGATTCGCGGCATCAGCTCCGGGGTAAACCAGGGGTTCGAACAATCGGCAGCGCAATTTATCGATGGTATCCATTACGGCCGCGCGCAATTGGCGCGTGCACCCTTCCTTGATATTGAACGCGTAGAAGTTCTGCGTGGACCACAAAGTATTCTGTTCGGCAAGAACTCCACTGCTGGTGCTATCAGCATCACCACCGCCAAACCCGGCGATGAAACCGAGGCCAAGATCACGGCGCTTTATGAGCCTGAGCATGGCGAAAAAGACATTCGTGCCGTGTTCTCCAGCCCCTTGAGTGACACCGTCGGCATCCGCTTGGCGGTGCTGGATAGCAGCATTGATGGCTTCATGGAAAACACCACGCTGGGGCGCGATGAATCGGGCGATAAAAATCGTGTAGTGCGCGCCACCTTGCAATGGCAACCAAGCGATCTGTGGGACATTATCCTGAAGATGGAAGACGGCTCATTTGATAGCGATGGCCGCAATATTGAAGTGGTTAAACCCGTCGGCGGCTCTTATGCCAATGCCTTGTCATTCTTTACCAATGGCCAATACCAGCTCGATACCACCCACGACTGGAAACGTCAGTCCAACGGTGACTACAGCTACAACGACACCAAAAACGCGACCCTGACAGTTGAGCGGGAAATTGGCGAGCACACCCTGACCTCGGTCACAGGTTATAACGCCTATACCTACCAAGAGCTTTGCGATTGTGATTTCACCGGCGCATCCGGCTTTAATATTTTGTCTGATGAGGATTACAGCCAGGTCAGTCAGGAACTGCGTATAACATCACCGGAAGATGGCACCATCAGTTATCTCGGCGGCCTGTTCTTCCAGTCCAGTGATCTGGACTTCCATGACACCGTCCGCGTACCCGCCGACAGCTTCATCCCTACAGCTCTTGGCGCACGGCTTGGCGGCTCTTTAGCAAGCGTATTGCGTGGAGCATCAACCCAGCGCGATTTCGACCAAACCACGGATTTGGCGGCGATATTTGCCCAAGTGACCTGGAATTTCACCGATTCTGCCCGCGCGATTGTCGGTGCGCGCTATACCGAAGAGACCAAAGAGGCGAACCGTCGCCAGTATCATGTCAGCAATGCCGGTGTTGAACTCTCATCAACCGCAGTAACCGAGCCCAATAACTTTTTGTGGAGCCAATTCAAGATTGACCCGCATGGGATAAAAGGCGATAGAGATGAATCCGGCTTCACGCCACAATTCACCTTCCAATACGACATCAACGATACCGATATGCTCTACGCCAGCTTTACCACTGGTTTCAAGTCGGGAGGGTTTGATGTGCGCGCCAACTCCGCCTCTAATGAGCAAGGCGGTATTTATAATGGCCAAACCATAACGCCCAATGCATTTTTTCCAACAGGTGTCGTGACCAATATTGAGGGCACTTGGGAGTTTGAAGAAGAAAAAGTCAAAAACTACGAATTAGGCGGAAAGTTCGTATTGGCCGGGGGATCAGCCGAACTGAATGTCGCCCTCTTCCGCTCGGAATTTACCGATATGCAAACCAGCCAGTTCGATGGCAGCCTGAGCTTTAATGTCACCAACGCCGGTGAGGCAGTGGTGCAAGGCGTGGAAGTCGATGGCCGCTGGGCATTGACCGATAACATTCTGGTTCGCGGCGGCGCTGCTTATATCGACTTTGAATACACCGATTTCAAAAATTCACAGTGCTACTTCGGCCAGCCGGATGATGAGCGCAATAAAGACAATCCAACCGTGTGCGATGCCACCGGCAAACGCCGCGAGTTCACGCCGGAACTGCAAGGTAATGCTGGCATCGATTACACCATCAACTTCAGCAACGGCTTAAAACTGGTGAACACGCTGGATGTTATTTACAGCGCAGAGTACCTGACCACACCATCGCTGGATCCCAAATTTGAACAACCGTCCTACACCAAACTCAATGCGCGCATCGCATTGAGCGATCAGGACGACAAATGGGAACTGGCCCTGATCGGTAAAAACCTGAGCGATGAATCCATTGTGACTTACGCAAACGGGCTACCGGTAGCGACCACCGTTTCCAGCGGTACGGGTTATTACGCCTTCTACGAGCGCCCAAGAAGCATTGCAGTACAAGGTACGATCCGCTTCTAAGTAACTTCTGTTATTCACCCTGAAGGCATCCACTGGATGCCTTTTTTATTGGTGCCACCCCATTTGTCAGACTTATTCGTGCCGAGCTCGCACATTCCTGCTACCATTAATATGACTTATTTTAGGCTTTACCTATCGGATCAATGGCAATGAGCGACTCCCCTTCAGGGCAACCAGCATCACCTCTGAGCACCCCGCATACCATCACCCCTCTGCAGCACAATGCCCTCAAAGGATTCCTGCTCGCCGCCGCCGGTCTGTTTTTGTTCGCCTGTATGGACAGCACCACCAAATACCTGACCACCCACTACAACGTGCCTTTTGTAGTGGCGATGCGTTATATCGTTCATTTTGTGCTGATGCTCATCATTCTCGCGCCGCGCCATTCCACACAGCTGATCCATACACAACGCACCGGGCTTGTGATTGCACGCGGGCTGGTACTCACGATTGCATCACTCTGCATGGGAATGGCGCTGAGCCGGATGCCACTCGCCGAAACCACGGCCATTAATTTTCTTGCGCCGACGCTAGTGGCTTTGCTTGCCGGTTCCATGCTGAATGAAAAAATTGGCGGCTGGGGTTGGGCGGCGATCATCACCGGTTTTATGGGGGTATTGCTGATCGCGCGCCCCGGTGGCGGGCTGGATACGATCGGCATTTTATTTGCGCTGGGAGCCGCTGCCGCAAATGCGACTTATCAACTTTTGTCGCGCTTGTTAGCCAGCACCGAAAAAGCGATTACATTGCTGTTTTATACCGCTCTGGTGGGGTCGATTGCCTTTGGCATTGCTTTGCCTTGGTTCTGGGAAAACGATGCACCCAGCAAGCTTGAAGTCATATTGCTGCTGAGTATGGGGATCAGCGGCGGGCTTGGGCACTACTTGTTCACGCTTGCCTACCGCCATGCTCCAGCCTCTATGCTGGCACCGACCACTTACTTGCAGTTGATCTGGGCAGGTTTATTGGGGTGGTTGGTTTTTGGCACTGTTCCCGACGGCATGAGCCTGTTAGGCATGGCAGTCGTAGCGGCGTCCGGCCTGATCATCGCGCTTAAATCACGCTAATCATTAGCTCGCTACAACTCAGCCACTCACTAAAAACAATCGCACCTAAAAACACTCGCACTTAAAAAAATCGCCTTAAAAAAAACAATCCCGCACATGGGCGGGATTGTTAGCTTGCAAACGCCTGACAGCGAACCTTAGAACTTGAACTTCACGCCCACATCCAGGCTGCGCTCGGTACCCACGTAGATACCCTGGCGCAAGCTGGCGATATAGCGTTCGTCGGTCAGGTTCTTGGCGCTGGCACTGAAGCTTAGATCTTTGGTGAGTTCATAAATCGCATTCAGATCCAACAGCGTGTAGCTGTCAATCTGGCCGGTAAAGAAGCCGGATGTACTCTCAGTAATCGGCTTGGTGTTGAGCACATCCGTGTATTGCTCGCCGGTGTGATGCAACGCCAGCGCTGTGCGCAGCTTTCCGGTTTTGTACTCAAGGCTCAAGTTGGTTACCCATTCAGGCACATAAGTCACGCGATTGCCATCCGGCGTGGTGATGTTGCCATTGGCATCGCGACGCGCGCCAACAAACTCCGCATCCGGAATATAAGTCGCGCTGGATTTCACGGTAAAACCGCCACCCAACTCCCACGCCAATGCTGCTTCCAAACCTTGATGCAAGGTTTCACCACCATTGGTGCGCTGGAATTGGCTGTTGGAGTTGGCAGGGATAATCTGGTTATCGAAATCCATGCGGAAGAAGGTCAACTCATAGCTCAGCTTATCCGCAGCACCACGCACACCGGTCTCGATATTAATAGAGCGCTCTGCATCCAACTTTTGGTCCTGCAATCCATTCAGTGCATCGCCATTCAATGCAGGCGAGAAGGCTTTGTACACGCTGGCAAACGCTTGCAAACCCGTGTTGATTTGGTAGGTAGCACCAATGCCCGGCAACACCTCGGTATTTGAACTGTCGGCCTCGTTGTTAGTGGCAGCGCGTTTGTTTTTGCTGGATTGCTCGTAGCTTTCGGTACGTAAACCGGCTGTCACAGCCAAGCGGTCCGTCACCACAAAGCGGTTTTGCAAGTAGAGCGCAAGGCTGTCCGCAGACTCTACCGCATCTTTACTGATGGTTCCGGTGCGCGGTGTCGCACGGGTAGCTGCGATAGTCACATCATCCATGGATTCACTCATCACGCGCACGCCAATTTCTGCTTCGTTAGCAATGCCGAACAATTGATGTTGCAGCTTCAGGCGGCTATCCACACCAAAGCGATCAAAACTGCGATTATTGCCGTTCAGAGTATCCAAATAGACCCACTGACCTGCGGCGGCAGAAGCCGCATTGTTGGTGTTGTAACGCCAGTAATCGCGATAGGTTTCACTGCCGAAGACCAGGGTGCTGAGTTTGGCAGTCGCATTGATGTCCCACTCGTGGTTGATGTCCAGCGCGCGACGGCCACTGATGAAATAATCATCCGGCGCAGGGTTATAGTCTGCACCGTCTTTGAATTCCTGCAGGAAAAGGCCGCGATACGAAATATTGGCCTCGCTGTCGTAATCGCTAAACTTCACACTCAGCCATTGGTTATCACCCAACGCCAAACCGGTTTTGATCATCACATCGGTCATGTCATAACCTTTGTCCATAAACCCATCGCTGCTTGCATGAGTGATGAAGGCACCGAATTGCGCTTCTTGCGATGGGGTTGAGCCACCTACTTCCAAGGTCGCTTCACGGCTATTAAACGAACCGGCGCGCGCCTCGACTTGTACGCCATCTTCCGGTTGTTTGGTGATGTAGTTGATAACGCCGCCAATCGTGCTGGGGCCATAGCGCAGGGAAGCCGCACCCTTGAGCACTTCGATGCTCTCCATGCGCTGGATACGAGGGTTATAGTAACGACCATTACCCACAAATAAGCCCGGCGCGATGGGCACACCGTCTTCGAGGATCAAGGTTTTGTAATCCGCTGAACTCAAGCCGCGAATGCCGATATTGGCCACAATCGCACTCTCTTCCTCAGGCTTGATCGCCACACCTGGAACGGCTCTAAGTGCCTCCTCAGTGGAACGCGGCTGGCGAATTTGCAACTCTTCTTCGGTCACTATCGCCACCGCTCCGGGCTGGCGCTCGGCATCACCTTCTTCCGTGCCCACAACAACCACTTTCGGCAAGGTTTTGGTTTCGGCCTGTGCAATCGCAGGCACGGCGGTGATCAGGCTACCAGCAAATACCAGCGCAATGCCGACAGCCAAGGGATTACGTAAAGAGGCAGGTAAAGAATGACTGGTAATAGCGCCAGAACGCGGAAAATGATGCATTAGAGATTCCTTCAGTTACAGTGATTTGACCTTTTACGCGCGCCGTATGGGATTGATTATGCCAATCAGATACACACGCAAAAATTTTTCAGATGCGCCACTATAACAAATAAGAATAATTTACATCAAATATACATCCACTTGACCGCCCTTCTGCTAAGCAAAAATAGGAAACAAGGCGTTACTTATCACCCTGTTGCAAGGCCCAATCGTAGAGAAAGTTCTTTTTTAAACCGGTCAGCTTCGCCCCTATAGCTGCCGCCTGTTTGACCGGTAACTCCTCCAGCAACACGGTCATGATATGGATTTGCTCTTGTGTAATGGCACCGCTTTCAATCTTGGGGGCACCATGCACCAACAGCACAATTTCACCACGCTGCTGGTTGCTATCACCTTCCACCCAAGCAGCCAGTGCACCAACCTGATCGCCCTTTATAGTTTCAAAGGTTTTGGTGATTTCACGGGCGATGACGACCTCCCGCTCCGGGCCAAACACCTGCGCCATATCTTGCAGCGTCTCCAGAATACGGTGCGGCGCTTCGTAAAAAATCAAGGTGCGCGGATCAGCCGCAAGTGATTGCAACTGGGCGCAACGGGCAACTTGTTTAGCGGGCAGAAATCCCTCGAACGCGAAACGGTCAGAGGGCAAACCTGCTGCACTGAGCGCTGCAATCATGGCGCAAGCCCCCGGAATCGGAACAACCTGGACACCAGCCTGACGCGCGCTGCGCACCAGCCGATAGCCTGGGTCAGACACCAGCGGCGTGCCTGCATCAGAAATTAATGCGATGGACTCACCCGCAAGCAGGCGTTTTACCAGTTGCTCCACCCGCGCTTCATCGCTGTGATCGTGATAGGCGATACAGGGAGTTTTGATATCGAAATGGGATAATAGACGGGAACTGTGTCGCGTATCTTCAGCGGCAATTAATGCGACCGTTTGTAGAGTTTCTACCGCTCGCGGTACCATATCGCCCAAGTTACCAATCGGGGTCGCCACGACATAAAGAATGCCTGAATGTGAGGCTACAGTTGTCATAAGAGGCTCCGGAAAAGATCAGGTTGAGGCCAGCGATATCGGCCGTGACATTACACATTTACGCAGGTTTTTACCGAGGTTTTCATGCCGATACGGCCACTGTTGCGCACTTTATCGACCCATTCATTCATCACCCTGACGGCAGTTTCACTGGCGCTAAGTCTGTCCGCTTGTGGCAGTAACCCTCCCCAGCCAAACAAACCTAAACAGCCTCCGGCAAAAACCCAGACCGAGGCTATCAGTGCAAGCAAACTATTGGAGATGGCAAATCAAGCGCCCTCACCTGAACGTGAAAGTTTGGTGCTGCAGGCGGCGCAAGTGTACATCACAAACCAAAAATTTAACCGCGCGCGCGATTTGCTGGTTGATATGGATACCGACATCCTTGCTGACCAGGCCTATATTAAACACACCGATTTATTGAGTGCGATTGCACTGCATGAAGGCTCCAACTTTTTAGCGCACGGCATTTTAACCAAGCCACGGTTGGAACAACAATGGCAAAACATGGAACCTTTCATGGAGGTGTCATTGCGTGAAAAACGTGCGCAAGTATTTGCACTTTTAGGTGAAGCGCAAGAAAGCGTAAACGAGCGGATTCAATTAGCCGGGCTCATCGACAATAAAACGCAGCAACAAAAAAATCAGGATGCACTCTGGCAAAATTTAATGAGTATCCCCTTTGCCGAATTACAACAACTGAGCCAGAACGAACACGGACAAGCAGCGCGTGGTTGGTATAGCCTCGCGGCAATCAATAAAAATAACCAAATTGATTTGGAGCAACAGCGCGAGCAATTGCAAAACTGGTTGCGTGAATGGCGCGGCCATCCTGCGCACGGTAATTTGCCCAGTGATTTGCGCTTGCTGCAAAGTTTGATCGACCAACAACCCAAACAAATCGCCCTGTTATTACCTATGCAAGGCAAGCTTGCCGAAGCAGGCGAAGCGGTGCGCGATGGTTTTTTTGCCGCCTATTACCAAGCATTAAGTAATGGCCGCCACACGCCAGAAGTACGGCAATACGATAGTAGCTCCGATGCTCTTGCTGCTTATCAACAAGCAGTTAATGAGGGCGCTGATTTAGTGATTGGCCCCATCGATAAAGAAAAAGTGACTGAATTGAGTTTAATGCCCTCACTTCAAGTGCCAATGCTCTCGCTGAATTATCCGGATGCACCACCTGCACAGCCACTGAAAGGTTTTTATCAATTTGGATTGGCAGTAGAAGACGAGGCGCGACAAGTTGCACGGCAAGCATTTTTGGAAGGGCATCGTCAGGCAATGATTATTATCCCTACGCAAGAATGGAGTGAGCGCAGTGCGCGCGCCTTCACAGATGAGTGGGAAAAACTCGGCGGCATTGTTGTTAATCGCACACAATTTCAGGCCGGCGCGAATTATTCCGGGCTGGTAAAAGATGCAATGCTCATTGAGCAAAGCCAAATCCGCACGCGTGAATTACAACAATTGTTGGGTGTGCAACTGCAATCATCACCGCGCAGCCGCGGTGATGTCGATATGATTTTTTTAATCGCCGACCCCGCACAAGCGCGGCAGATCAAACCCACATTTGCATTTCACTATGCAGGCAATATTCCCGTATACGCCACCAGTCAAGTGTATTCTGGGCAGCCGAATCCCAAAGCGGATCGCGATTTAAACGGCGTGCGTTTTAATACTATGCCCTGGCTGTTCGATACCACCAGTAGTGAAAAACAAGCGGTTGCACAACACACCAAATCCGCTGCTGTTTACGGCCGTTTGCACGCGTTGGGTGCCGATGCATTTCGTCTCTATGCACGCTTACCGCAACTGGAGCAGGTTCCCAATATGCGTATTTATGGCGCGACCGGAGCCCTGCATATGTTGGGTGATGGGCGCATCGAGCGCGAACAAATATGGGTAAGATTCCGCAATGGCGAAGCACAACCCTTGCCCATGGTGATTAACGAAAACGAATTGGCTTACTAAGTTCCGTCGGTTTTAAAAAATTTTAAAAACACGCTAAATCAAGGAAGTACGAATGTATAACCGCGACAAGGATGCCACCCCCAGCGATAGCCCAACTCACCTCACGCTAGGGGTACAAGCTGAAACGCAAGCAGAAGCGTTTTTGCACCAGCAAGGCTTAATCACACGGATGAAAAATTATCGCTGCAAACTGGGCGAAATTGATCTGATTATGTTGCACAAAAATACCCGGGGTACAACCTGGGTATTTGTTGAAGTACGCTTACGCACCAACAAGCGTTTTGCACCCGCCACTGAAACTGTCGATTACCGCAAGCAGCAAAAAATTATAAAAACAGCTATGCGCTTTTTACAGGAACAGCGGCTTTACGATAAGGTCGCCTGTCGCTTTGATGTGATAGCATTAGACCAAACTGGCACTGCCCCACCCATCCAATGGATTCAAAATGCGTTTGGTGCATAAAATTCATTGGCAACTCTTTTATCTTTGTAGACACAGAAGTTAATTTGCTATGGAACAACGCGTCATCACCCTGTTTCACGAAAGTATTGAAGCTAAAATGCAGGCAGGAGAAGAACTGGCTCCACTCATCGCACAAGCCAGCGAGCTGATAGTTCACGCATTGTTAAGTGAAAAGAAAATACTTACCTGCGGCAATGGTATCAGCTCTGCGCAAGCGCAAATTTTTACCGCCTGCCTCGTCAATCATTTTGAACAAGAGCGCCCCAGTTTACCTGCACTCCATTTGGGAGCCGATTTCACTACCCAATCCGCGATTGGCAGCGATTACAGCTTTAATGATATCTACGCAAAACAAATACGTGCACTTGGCCAGCCCGGGGATATTCTGGTGCTGCTGACCAGCACGGGCAAAGCCTCAAATTTGCTGCAAGCGATTAGCGCTGCACACGATAAAGATATGCACGTTATTGCCTTTACCGCAGGTGATGGCGGTGATGTAGCGGCACTACTTGATCAGCGGGATATGGAACTTCGTATTCCTTCAGTGGCCAAACCCCGTATCCATGAAGTGCACTTACTCAGTCTATTTTGCCTGTGTGATCTTATCGATCAGCAATTATTTGGAGGATTCTAGATGCGCCACTTCCGCCAGACGTTTCACCAACTCACCTATGTGTTTGTGTTACTTGTCATTGCAATGACTCTGGCAGGTTGCGCCAAAATTATTGGTGTTACCACAAGCGAGCCCATCCAAATCAACAATAATAAACGTACTCTCGGCACTAAAATTAATGACCAACAAATAGAAACGGTGGCACGCGTCAACCTCGATAAAGGTGGGGATGCTCTGAAAGAAGCCAATATCAATATCGATAGTTTTAACGGCATAGTGCTGCTCAGCGGACAAGTCCCCAGTGAGCAATTAAAACAGCAGGCGGGCGAAATTCTGGGGAAAATCAATCCCGTCCGCCAAGTGCACAATGAACTATCGGTCGCCGCCAATAGCGATCTCCAAGCGAAAAGCAAAGACAGTTGGATTACCACCAAAATCAAAACCAAGCTGATTGCCAGCAGCATCCAGAGCCGTCGGGTTCGCATCATTACCGAAGCAAAAACTGTTTATCTCATGGGCTTGGTATCTCGCTATGAGGCAGAGCGCATTACTAACGTGGCGAAAAATACTCGCGGCGTCGCACAAGTCATCAAAGTATTTGAGTATGTTGATTAAATCCGCTACTGGTAATCTGGATTCATCCTGCTAGTATCATGCAAAACAGATAAGCAACGCTGGCTGCTCCATACACGCAAAGGAAACCACTCATGATTTCTACCGTCATTATTCTTGTGATTGCTGCCGTACTGGTGTTCTACGTAGTCGGGATTTACAACCAGCTGGTTGCACTTAAAAATCGCTATCAAAACGCGTTTTCGCAAATTGAAGTACAACTGAAACGCCGCTATGACCTGATTCCCAATTTGGTTGAAACTGCCAAAGGTTACATCAAACACGAACGCGAAACATTGGAAGCCGTTATCAGTGCGCGCAATCAGGCAATGACCGGCCTGCAAGCCGCTGCTGCAAACCCTGGCAGCGCCGCAGCAATGACCGAACTTGCTGGTGCAGAAGGCTTGCTGACTAGCGCGATGAGCCGCTTGAATGTCGTGATGGAAGCTTATCCGGATTTGAAAGCATCACAAAATATGATGCAAGTGTCGGAAGAATTAACCAGCACAGAAAACAAAGTCGCGTTTGCACGTCAGGCATTTAACGATGCAGTAACTGCCTATAACACCTATAAACAAAGTTTCCCTCCCGTCGTTTTTGCGAAGAGTTTTGGTCACATCGACGACGCAAGCTTATTGGTATTCGCTGATAGCGCAGAGATTCAAGCTGCTCCAAAAGTGCAATTTTAACTCGCCAACTATTACTCAGCGCTTGCAACCACTCGTGTTGCAAGCCTGCCTCTGTTTTTCTTTTGGGGTGTGCCCGAATGAATTTCTTTGAGCATCAAGACCGCGCCAAACGCAAATCCAAACAGCTCATTTTTCTTCTCGCTGTTGCGGTCGCCTCATTAGTGGCCATAACCGTTTTGTTATTTGCCACGCTGATTTACATTTCGCAACACGGAAATACCGATGCATACGGCAACGCATCGCCGCAAAGTTTTTGGGCAGGGGTTTCTCACGCATTATCTCCGCAAGCTATTGTCTGGATTGCTATAGGAATTACCAGTGTTGTGTTGTTAGGCAGTTTATTTCGCTTTCTTCAATTGAAATCCGGTGGCAGAGCGGTTGCAGAAGCGATGGGCGGACGCCTTTTGCATGGCAATACGCAAGATCCGGATGAACGTAAAATCCTGAATGTTGTTGAAGAGATTGCAATTGCCTCAGGCACTGCAGTCCCACCCGTTTATTTAATTGAAGACGATGCAATCAATGCATTTGCTGCAGGCTATAAACCACAAGATGCCGTGATCGGCATTACCCGCGGTTGCATCAACCAACTCACGCGCGATGAACTACAGGGGGTGATCGCCCATGAGTTCAGCCATATTTTTCATGGCGATATGCGCCTGAACATGCGCTTGATCGCACTACTCTACGGTATTTTACTTATTGGTTTGATCGGGGAATTTCTCATTCGTCATGCTGGCAACCGCAATATTCGCCGCTCCAGCAAAGATAACTCGCCTTTCGTAATGCTGGTGTTGGGTTTGGGATTATTAATTATCGGCTACACCGGCACCTTTTTTGGCAACCTGATCAAAGCAGCCGTTAGTCGGCAGCGCGAGTTTTTAGCGGATGCATCGGCCGTGCAATTCACGCGCAATCCGGATGGCATCGCCGGCGCGCTCAAAAAAATTGGTGGGAGTAGTAATGGTTCGGAACTGCATAATGAACATGCAGCCGAATTCAGCCATATGTATTTCAGCCAAGGCGTAAAGTTGTTTTTCAATTTAATGGCCACACATCCGCCATTAGCAGAGCGAATCAAACGCATTAATCCCTATTGGGATGGTCGCTTTGCAGAAAATACATATAAAGGAAGGAAGACTTTGGATGCTGCTGAAGGTGCGATGGGATTACACGACAGTACTGCCGATAACGCCGCTATCGATATAGATGCAACCCTCCAGCAAATCGCGCAGCCAACTGTTGAACAGATTGGCGTAGCGCAAGAGCGTTTAAGTGAAATCCCACACTATATAAAAGAAGCAACACTTCAAGCCTTCAGTGCTCGCGCGGTTGTGTTCGGCCTATTACTTGACCGTCAACCAGACTTACGCACGCAACAACTCGCCCTGCTCAACAACCATGTATCTGACGATGAGCTGGATAATTTACAACGCGTCATCAATAACAGTGCAATGCTGGAAACCCATTTGCGCTTGCCTGCGCTTGAGCTCTGCATGCCCGCATTAAAAGAATTATCATCCAGCCAACGTCAGCAATTTCTCGCTGGTTTGAATACCTTGATTCATTCCGATAAAAAAGTGAGCCTGTTGGAGTGGTCCTTTTATCGCATAGTGCAGCACAATCTCGAATACAAACCCAATATCCAGCGCAGCTTGTCACTGCGCGATTTACATACCGAATGCCAACTTTTGTTATCGCTACTTGCCTATGCAGGAGCCGATAGTGATCTAGATGCAAATGCCGCATTTGCACACTCACAAACACTGCTGCCATTTTCCGCACAAACGCTTTTGCCTCGCGGTCAAATCAAGTTGGCCGATGCGGACATCGCATTGGAAAAACTGAATCGGGTTAAACCATTACAAAAACCCCAATTACTGAAAGCGATGAGCGCCTGCATTCATTTCGACGGCCGTGTCAGTACTGTTGAAACAGAAATCTTCCGCGCTATCGCTGATAGCCTTGACTGCCCAATCCCGCCACTCATTCCACGGGCCACCAACTAAGCACGCCTTTACAGCCAATCGCTCTACAACAACACCGTCATGAACGGGTATAATGCGCCGCACGTTATTCTGCCAATTGAACAATCTCGCTAACTGAAAATTCCGCTAACCAAATGAGGTAATTACCTTGCAACTGGACAACGCATCTGTAGCTCAACTGCGCGAATGGGAAAGCCAACTGACCGCCCAATACCAGGCTATCCTCGCTAAAAAACTCAACCTCGACTTAACCCGCGGCAAGCCATCCGCCGAGCAATTGAATCTTTCCGATGCACTCGATGGATTCTTGAAAGGCGACTACATTGCAGCCGATGGTACCGATACCCGCAACTACGGTGGATTGGACGGCCTGCCAGAAGCCAAACAATTGGGTGCGCATATCATGGGTGTTGAGCCTGCCAATGTACTGGTCGGCGGCAACTCCAGTTTGACCTTGATGTTTCAGGTGATGCTGACTGCATATCAATTTGGTTTGAAAGACAGCGCAAGCGCCTGGAAAAACGAAGGTGAAGTCAAGTTCATTTGCCCAGTACCGGGATACGACCGTCACTACACAGTGTGCGAGCAACTCGGCATCAAAATGATCAACGTTGCCATGACCTCTACCGGCCCGGACATGGATGCCGTCGAGGCTTTGATCAAAGCTGACAGCTCTATTAAAGGCATGTGGTGCGTACCCAAATACTCAAACCCAACCGGTGTTGTGTACAGCGATGAAACCGTAGAGCGTATCGCCAAACTCGGCCAAATCGCCAGCGCGAACTTCCGTGTATTCTGGGATAACGCTTATTCAGTACATGACTTGATTCCAAATGCACCGCAACTCGCCAGCATTTTGGAGGCAACACGTCGCAACGGCACCGAAGATTCTGTCGTGCAATTCGCATCAACATCCAAAATTACCCACGCGGGCTCAGGTGTTGCGTTTGTTGCTGCCAGCGCAGCCAACTTGGCCGGTTTCAAAAAGTTTTTGAACAGTTGCACCATTGGGCCGGACAAAGTAAACCAAATCCGCCACACGCGTTTGCTCCCCAATAAAGAAGCATTGATGGCGCATATGGAGAAACATGCTGCATTGTTGAATCCACGTTTTGAGGCTGTGCTCAGCGCATTGAGCAGTGCATTTGATGGCACCGATTTAGGTGCATGGGAAAAACCTGTCGGCGGTTATTTTGTTTCTTTTGATACCCGCAAAGGCTGCGCAAAAGAAACCGTGCGCCTTGCTGCAGAAGCCGGTGTGAAGTTAACTCCTGCCGGCGCAACCTACCCCTACGGCAAAGACCCCGAAGACCGCAATATTCGTATCGCACCTTCGGTTCCCACTGTGCCGGAAGTTGTCGGCGCAATGGAAGTATTTGTCACCTGCGTGAAATT
The DNA here is from genome assembly GCF_001183545.1 of Cellvibrio sp. pealriver. Classification (NCBI taxonomy): domain Bacteria; kingdom Pseudomonadati; phylum Pseudomonadota; class Gammaproteobacteria; order Cellvibrionales; family Cellvibrionaceae; genus Cellvibrio; species Cellvibrio sp. pealriver. The sequence continues at coordinate 15,580 of NZ_KQ236688.1, read as the reverse complement.
GGCATCAGTAAAACAGCAGCTTGCCAACATAGGCTAATATCTTAGTCACCGCACACAAAAGCCGCTGTCATCAGCGGCTTTTTGCTTTTCTGCCTTTCATCTTGCAAAAAGCTTCACAACCAAGTGTTCTAATAACTCAGGATTAATTCCAAAACACTTGGCGCATTTATCAAAATCCTTTCTATACTCGAATAAGTAGAGGTTTTTTACCTTTATATAAATTTTTTTCAACTATTAACCATCACCCAAAAAAGAGAGTAATGCTTTAAATAAAATCAAACCCTTTTCTCTGCGCTATCGCCATAGGAGATATTTGTATGGGTGTCGCTGCAACAGTAGAAAAATATTTAAAAGCAAAGCAAATCGACTTCACGCTACTGGAACATGACTATTGCGAAGGTTCTTACAACACTGCACGTGTTGCACGAATCGATGATCACTGTCTCGCAAAAGGCGTTCTCTTACGCGATGAAGATTTTCACTACACACTTTGTGTATTACCTTCACGCAACAAAATTCTTCGACATACACTCAATCAAATTTTTGACCGACATATGGAATTGGTCGAAGAGGAAGAGCTGGCAGAAATTTTTAAAGACTGTGCCGAAGGGGCAATACCCGCTTTAGGTGAAGCGTATGGTTTGGATGTTATATGGGATGAAGAATTATTGGGCGTAGAAGAAGTCTATGTAGAAGCGGGAGATCATCGTCATTTGATTCGCCTGAAGCAGCCCGACTTCGTGCAACTGATGCAATCCCACTTGCACGATCATTTTAGTGCGGACCGCCATCGCCATAGCAAGCTCCCCAAAAAGTACGTACGGCAGGAATACGAATTTTAACCCCTCACATCCAACCATCCATCAGGCATAAAAAAAGCCGCTTGGGCAACCAAGCGGCTTTTTAGTCCCAGGTGGGGATAATTACTCTATTGGAACCAGTACCACGTTGGGTGCCTTGGCTTCACGGGCAGCATCTGCCACTACAACATAGGTGCCAGTACTGGCACGGCCGCTAGCCTGAATAATGACCGCAGCTTTTGGTAGCTCTGCACGCAAACGCTCAATATTTGAACGAACAGAACGTGCATCAACACGGCGCTCCCCTTCTTTTTCCATCAACCAGATTTGGTCATCAGGCGAGATACGCACCAGAATGTTCGGATCAGCATTCTCTGGAGGAGGGTTATCGTTCTTTTCCGGCACATTAGGGTTAAAACCGGCTTCTTTAACGAAAGATGCAGTTACGATAAAGAAAATCAGCATGATGAACACCACGTCAAGCATGGGGGTCAAGTCAATTTCATTACCATCATCACCGGCTTGGCCTTTTTTTCTGCGGCTCACTGTGGGTACTCCTCGTGTTAAACGTTATTAGTCAGTCTAGGGGGGTAAAACACCAATTCTAGCAGTTTTGCCAAAACAAAAACCAACCTTTATCGCCCCGCACCACAGGAATTTACGTGAAATATTCAACCCCATACGGGCGAATGTTCATTTCTTGAGCCTGCCGCATTACAGGTACCGAAGGGCATCAAATCCGTCAATAATCAGTCACCCCTTCACTATCAACCGAAACTCATACCTCATTCAGCCCAATACAGAAAAATAACCACCGGCTGAAGCCCCCTCAGGCAACCCTAACAATCTTTATCGAAGCTTTTACAGAGAATCATCAAAGCCACACCTGACACCGAGCAAAACGTTAACTTAAAGAATTAACGATCTCAGCTCTCACAATAAAAATACTCTGAATGAGAGATCCTCCTTGCTAATAAATCGAATACCAGGAGCAGGACTAGCAAATACAACAATAAAACCAAAGCCCCCCAATCAAACCAATAAGCTGCATGAGGCGGGAATAATTTTCTTATCGTAGATCCACCGTCCAATACAAAAAAAGCATCGGCGAGACAATTATTTTCAACTCCAATAATCGGCACACTGACCATACAGAAAAAGGCCTTGCATCTTTACCGTAAAATCAAATCATCACTTCTGAATAGTCCCAGACAATTTTTCACAAACATTACGATGATAAACAACGAATACATGCCTCTCTTTTACGCTCCAAAAGACAAACCACCCGCAACCAATTTGTTCGCCGTAATTACTCAAGGCAAACGCTGGCGGTAAATTTGTTTTCGAGCGTCTATAACGAATCAACACGCCCTGACTCTGCCTAAGCAGAAGATTAAACACCTCAAACCAATGGACATTAACGGTTAAACACCGCCTCAACTCATGTAATAGAGATGTGCTCGATCCGCTCCTCACCTCCAAACACAATATACGCATCGAATGAGTCAGCTTTCTCCGCAGGAAATCATAAAACTATCTCGCTCTGATCAAGGCGGGAGATTTAATGCAGCAAACCATCACCATTCAAACCCAAACAAAAAGACCAAAGCAGCATTCAGCCAACGACAATTTTTCTACCTACGTAGAAAAATCTCCTTTTGTGCCCTCCGTAAGACGGGTAGAAACCATAAACGCAACACCCAAAACGTAATACGTCATGAAGATTAAGCGCTGTAAGGAGATGTAAGCTACGAAGCTAAAGAACAACTTTTCCGACTAACCGAATACATAAAAGTGCAATTTAAAATTAAAAATCACCTGCACATCCATCGGTAAAACCAGATGAAACTCATATGTGTTTTTCAGTGATTGATAAAAAGAAATGGAAAAACTTTCCCAAAAGCTCAGAAAAACACATTTTTTTACTAAAAACCGTCAAAAAAACGCATTTTTATTGAGTATTTTGCGCAAAAAACTTGAATTTTTTTAATAAAGTTTTAACTTATACATGTTGGACTTTTTAATCCATTTACGACTTTTCGAAAACTATAAAGGAAGCACACCATGGCTGCACGTAAACAAACCGCTGTTAATACTGTTGCAAGTTTGGAACAGCAATTAGCCCAACTGAAAACCCAACTGTCAAAAGCTCGTGCAGCTCAGGCAGCTGACGCAGTTAAAGCTGTTGCTGGTTTAGTTAAAGACGCTGCAAAAGCAGCTGCTGCATTGAAAGCTGCTCAAAGCAAGCTGACCGCTGCTGCTAAAAAGAAAACCCCTGGCTCTGCTAAACAAGTTGCTGCTGCTAAAGCCGCTGTTGCAGCTGCCAAAAAAGATGCTGCTGCTGCTAAAGCTGCTGTTGCTAGCGCCAAGAAAGCTGCCGCTGCAGCTAAAGCTGCAGCCAAGCTTGCAGCTGCTCACGACAAAGCTGTTGCAAAAGCAGAAGCTGCAGTTGCCAAACGCCTGAAAGCTTCATCTAAAAAAGCTGCAGTAAAAGCTAAAGCCGCAGAGAAAAAAGCTGCAGCCAAAGCCAAGCTGGCAGCAAAAAAAGCCGCAGCCAAAGCTAAATTAGCAGCGAAAAAACAAGCGGCTAAGGCTAAGGCAGCTGCAAAGAAAGCAGCTCTGAAAAAGAAAATTGCTGATAGAAAAGCAGCGCTGAAAGCTAAAGCAGCAGCCAAGAAAGCAGCAGCTAAAGCTAAAGCAGCAGCAAAAAAGCAAGCGGCTAAAGCTAAAGTAGCGGCGAAAAAACCTGCCGCGAAGAAAGCAGTAGCTAAGAAAGCGCCTGCCGCTAAAAAACCTGCTGCCAAGAAAGCGGTAGCTAAAAAAGCGCCTGCTGCTAAAAAGCCTGCTGCCAAAAAAGCGGTAGCTAAAAAAGCACCTGCTGCTAAAAAGCCTGCTGCATCAGCACCAGCTAAACGTGGCCGTAAGCCAAAAGCTGCTGCTCCAACAGCTGCTTAATTACTGGCATGAAATAGAAAAGGCACCCCAGGGTGCCTTTTTTATTTGCTTTGACTCGTCCTGAATAAAGTTGACACTTTTCTACTCTCTACTGAGGAAAGTGTTATGAATCCCGTTATTAAACGCACCCAGCGTGATTACTCTCTCGCCTTTAAATTGGCTCTTGTCGATCAAATCGAAAAAGGAGAGATGACTTATAAACAAGCCCAGTCTCGCTACGGTATACAAGGCAGATCTACAGTCTTGTGTTGGCTGCGCAAGCATGGTCAACTGGATTGGTCATTAGGTTTACCAGCAAAAGGCCTCCTCATGTCCGATAATCCTCGCCCTCAAACGCCAGAACAGCGCATCAAAGAACTGGAACAGCAGCTCGCTCTAACCCAACAAAAAGCGGATTTTTTCGAAGCGGTGGTTGATGTACTCAAGCGCGACTATGGAGTCAGCGTGGTAAAAAAGCCGCACGGAACATCATCCAAACGAAAACGTTAGCGGGTTTATCCGTTGTCCGTGGTTGCCAGCTACTCGGCATCAGTCGGCAAGCCTGGTATCAACAATGTAAGCGGGTGCGACAACGAGAAGTGCACACGCAGATACTCCTTGATGCGGTGCAGCGTGAACGTGCATTACAACCCTGCATCGGAACGCGCAAACTACAGCGCTTGTTACAACAATCCGCATTGGTTGTGGGGCGAGATCGACTGTTTGCTTTGCTGCGCGAACATCGCCTGCTGGTTCCCACCAAGCGGGCTTATCACAAAACAACGCACAGCCATCATCGCTTTCGCAAACATCCCAATCTTCTGAAGCCTGGTGAACATCAAGTGATTCCGCAACGACCAGAACATGTTTGGGTGGCTGACATTACCTATTTACCCGTGCATCAGGGCGAGGCCTATTTGAGTTTGGTGACCGATGCCTATTCGCGCAAGATTGTGGGGCATTGCGTCCATGACAATCTGAAGGCTGAGTCAGTAATCGGTGCGTATAAACAAGCACTACAGCAGCGACGCAGTGGTGATGAGCTCATCCACCATTCAGATCGGGGTATTCAGTATTGTTCAGCGCAATACCAGAAATTGCATTATCAATACGGTGTTCATTGTTCGATGACGGATGGTTACGACTGCTATCAAAATGCGCTGGCAGAGCGTGTGAATGGTATTTTGAAAAGTGAGTTTTTGATAAGGAAACCCAGGGATCTTGCAGAAGCAAAAGTGATGGTGGCCGAGTCGATTCGGATCTACAACGAACGTCGTCCGCATCTATCCCTAGAATACAAAACGCCCGATGAGGTGCATCGGGCGTTTGGATAAATCAGTGTCAACTTATTTCAGGACTGGACACTTATTTCTTCAAACTCAATTGCTTGGGTGCTCTTGGAGCGCCATTTGATTAAACACATAGGCATACATTATCAAACGCTGATCATCAGTCTGCTCGACAAATTCCAATCCGTAACTTACCAAAACACCATCATCCAGATTATCAGTTGGATCTACTCGCGAGCGAATAGCACCAACCAAGACTAATTCCTTCGCTATACCACGAATATCTACATGAGCCCTAAGCTCAAGAATATCTCCTATCTCAGCAATATCGTCTCCCAACTCGATACGTGCACCGCTGATGCTAATATCGGAAATAAAACCTGTGGTTGAAGGTTTTATTTCCATACTGATATTCACGATTGTCATTTTTTCGCGAACAGCAACACGGGTCGCATTGCGGATACCTTTAAAGGTAACTGATTCTGGATAGCTCAAATGCAGAATGGGATATGGCTCTTGGGTCTGGATCTCGACAATACTGGCAAAGATACCGATACCATTATCAATCATCAAACGAACCACGATTTTTTGGCCGGGTCTGAACTTAAGTAATTTTCCAGCCTGCTTGGGTACAGATAAAAGAACACTGCGCCCAGGCAAGCAACCAATGAGTCGGCAAGAAAAACGCTCTGGCTGACCCGATGCAGAGGTCGTTTGTAATTGCAACGGATAACCGTAAGCCAGCTTTAATTCTTCGAATCTCATTATGAGGGCTGCACCAATTATTGGATGTTATTTTAGAAAGTGTAGCAGCAGAAAAAACAAATGCTTTATATGTTGCTATCCAAGCTGATGACTACCTGGAGACGACATCAGCGAGGCGTTTGTCTGGGTCAATACATCCGCGGAAAGAACACCAAATTCTTTGTTCCACTCCAACAACAAAAGCGCTAACGACTGCGACTGTTGGTAAAGTGAAGCCAGCTCTTCGTAGGTATCTTTTGGCCCCACATACAGCTTGATTTGCCGATGCTTATTGGCCAACTCATGGTGTAAATGTTGCGAGCGATATACTTCCAGCTTCCAGCGCAAGTTGTGCGCAGTATTCCGATAATATGCAAGTTTGGTCTGACGAGAGATGGGACTTACCGAATTAAGTGGTCCGAAAACATTAAAATCCAGAGCTAACACCATCGACTCTTTCGCACCAGAATCCGCAATAACTGTTGCTGTGCGCGCCTGCCCCATCAGCTGGGCCAAATCGCCAAATACTTCGCCCGGTGTCACGTAATTGATGAGATCCCCTTTTAATGCCTGGTCAACATAGACGGCCAGCTTTCCTTTTAATAAAAAATAGAGCCAATTTCCTGTCTCTCCTTTTTGTAAAACGACCTCTCCTGGTAGATATGAGACTACTCGTGATGCTTGCAGCAGTAACTCAAATTGTTTTAGATCTTGCTGCCTGACAACTTTGAAAAAGGGGATACCTGACAATAAATGCTCTAAGGTTTCACGAGGTATCTTATGCAAAGGTTTCGTTTCCATCATTTACCCGTAATATGTGTTTTTTATTAATAATTTGTTATACGCACGCAGCCAAACGTGCCATTACCGCCCAAAATCCCTAGGCTGGTATGATACTACCGAATATGTATAGAACAACTATAGCCAAGTTATCAGCAAAGTACGCTATTGCGCATTTTTTCTATATCATATTGATGTGTCATAACAAGACCAGCTTATAACTTTGGACAAACACATCACACCACAACAAAGTCCCTAAAAATAGAGAGTAGCAAGACTATGCGCTTCAACCATCTATTCCGAGTTCTCATCAGTATTTTCTTATTTTTATCCAGCCAATTTATCCGTGCTGAACCTATGCTCAATGGGATTGGCGTGCATCAGGAGTTAGGAAGAGAGGTGTTTATTGGAGCACTTTTTTCCGAGTCACTCAGTAATGATGCCGACACCCTTATTAATAACATCCAACCTATGAGGATGGAGCTCAAAATAGTTGCACCTGATGGTTTAACACCCCGCCGCTTCAGCCGCATGTGGATCGAAGGTATGGCGGTAAACAGCAAAACAGATGCATTGACCGCCCAAGCTGACAACATGGTGAAATTTGATGGCATGTTTAAAGGGCGCTTTTTAAATGGTGACTTTGTCAGCTTTACTAATATTCCTGGCAAAGGTGTTGATATTGCAGTCAATGGTGTAGTGCTTGGTAATATTAAAGACAACCTCTTCTTTTCTATGCTGTTATCTACCTGGATTGGAAAAATTCCACTGTCATCAGACTACCGCGATAGCTTGCTGAAAGTGGGTGATGTTGATGCTGGATTACGCAGCCGCTTTAACAGTATCAACCCGGACAGCGCACGGATTGCAGAAGTGAAAGCGTGGTCTGAACCGGTGGCGGCAGAAAAAGAGGCAAAAGTTGCTGAAGTACCTAAAGAAGTTGCGGTGCAAGAAAAGCCGACTGCCAAAGTCGAGGTGCCAAAACTGGATGTGCCTGCCATTGAAAAACCTGCTTTGGATATTCCAGCACCGAGTGCACCAACCGCCTCATCAACTTCTACCGCTAGCAGCACACCAGCCAAACCCGTTGCTGTGGCTGCTGTAAAACCGGAAGAAGCCGAAGAAGATGAAGGCCCTGCATTGACTGCCCAAACCCTTCTCGCACGCCAATTTTACGTTTCTGATGCCATCAAAAAAATCCGGAGCAAAACAAAATATCCACAGCGGGCGCTCGATCGTGGTTATGCCGGAAACGTTCGTGTTGCGGTTGTTATTGATCGCCAAGGTAATATCCTCAACACCGATTTATTGGAAAAGAGCCAGTACGATATGCTGAATAAAGAGGCACTCGATGCGATTAAACGTTCAGCTCCCTTCCCTGCATTACCCGCAGAAATTGCAGGAGCACGCTTTGAGTTTACTGTGCCCATGCGCTGGGCATTGCCGGAGTAAACACCGCGCTTGATACGTATAAAAAAGCCACCTCATGGGTGGCTTTTTATTGAGTCCAGCATTCTGGTAATTAATGGTTATCCCAATTGCCGCAATCGTTGCTCAATCACTTTATGAATTCCACCACGCTCCAGTACCGAATGTTCGACCAATCGATCCAGATGTATTGCATGTAGATGTAAACAAGGAGTTGATGCGTCCAGCTCGCGCAAATCCCCTTTCATCAACACAGGCAGAAAGGGTTTATTAGGGGGCAGTTTTTTTCTGACAATATCCAACCCCATTTGCAATGGTAATGCGCGATACTTCACTGTACCGCTACGAAAGGGAATACGTAAAAATAAACAGGGGCGGGATTGATAAATGCCAGGAATAATTTCCATGCCGGTGGGGGTAACTGCTGTTTCACTGATGCCGTTAAAGGTATCGTGTGGCATATAGGGGTTAGGCAAAATAACCAGTTTGCGCGCTTCTTCTTTGGGAAAGAAGATATTGTAATTGGTGTAGAGTTGCTCCACCGAACTGGAATAGACACACAATTTGTTTTCAAAGCCCATTACGAAATCAACTGCTCGCTGGCGTTGATTGAAGGCATCCAAATCCCAAATCAAATCCTTGTTATCAGAGGGTGTTGTCAAGATTGCGCCTGCATATTAGATGGTGGAATAGGTAATTATTATAGACGAGCAATAAACAACTCACCTATTCGTCAGCAATCCATTTGTTCAAGTTGTTTTAGAACCTCGCGAATTTGTACAAGCCCGCTTTCACTGAATAAAAAACCAGAGCGGGTATGCCCCAGATATTCCTTTTCATCGATTGCTGCACATATATCTCGCAAAGGCTCTAGCTCAGGGCAGTGGCGAAATGAAGAGGACAAAAAAATTGCCCAATCATTCTCGCTTGCCTGCCCAACTAAAACCTTTTGCAACAGCCGGACAACATCGCCCTTACTCATTTGATAATGCGGGGTTTTAACCCATAGTAAGACTGCGATAACACTCAGGAATATCAGCAAACTTACAATGAAAACCACCATGATCAATGCTCACGCGTTGCGCGGAAGACAACCTCTGGGTGCCGCTCTTGGGTTAGGGATAAATTTACCCGCGACGGAGCCAGATAAGTCAGATGGCCGCCGCCATCAAGCGCGAGATTTTCAGCGCATTTACGCTTGAACTCTTCCAGTTTTTTCGCATCATCGCACTCACACCAACGCGCAGTATTAACACTGACAGGTTCGTAAATCGCCTCCACTTTGTATTCATCCTTAAGGCGATAGGCGACCACTTCAAATTGCAACACACCCACTGCACCAACAACAATATCGTTATTGTTTATGGGGAAAAACACTTGTGTTGAACCCTCCTCGGATAGCTGTTGCAACCCTTTTTGGAGCTGTTTCATTTTAAGCGGATCTTTCAAACGGATACGGCGGAAAAGCTCGGGTGCAAAATGTGGAATACCGGTAAATTTTAAACTTTCGCCTTCTGTGAAAGTATCACCAATTTGGATAGTACCGTGGTTATGTAAACCGATAATATCGCCTGCTATCGCTTCATCAACTGCACTGCGATCACCCGCCATAAACGTCACTGCGTCGGCAATCTTAATATCTTTACCCAAACGCACATGTTTCATTTTCATGCCCTGCGAATAGGTTCCGGAACAAATACGCATGAACGCAATACGGTCGCGATGTTTAGGATCCATGTTGGCCTGGATTTTAAAAATAAATCCGCTGAATTTATCTTCACCCGGTTCTACGATACGCTCATGCGTAGCGCGTGCACGCGGAGTCGGTGCCCATTCAACAAAACCATCCAGCATTTCACGCACACCGAAATTGCCTAAAGCTGTTCCAAAAAATACTGGGGTCATTCTTCCAGCAAGATACTCTTCCAGATCAAATTGATGGGTTGCTCCGCGGACAAAATCAATTTGCTCTCGATAATCATCCGCGTAAGCGCCCATAAATTCGGTAGCTTCAGCACTATCCAACCCTTTGATTTGAACATCATCGGGAATGGTATGGCCGAATCCTTGCTCATATACATGAATTACATCAGTGTAAAAATTATAAACACCGAGAAATTCCTTACCACTCCCCAACGGCCAATTTATAGGTGCGGCGGTAATTTTTAATACGTTTTCAATTTCATCCAATAACTCAACTGCATCACGGCTTTCGCGATCCATTTTGTTGATGAATGTCAGAATAGGCGTATCGCGCAAACGGCAAACTTCCATCAATTTAATGGTTCGATCTTCAACACCTTTAGCGCCATCGATCATCATCAATACAGAGTCAACGGCCGTCAGCGTACGATAGGTATCTTCAGAGAAGTCTTCGTGACCAGGAGTATCGAGCAAATTCACAACTCGGTCTTTATAAGGAAATTGCATTACTGACGATGTTACAGAGATTCCGCGCTCTTGCTCCATTGTCATCCAGTCGGACTTGGCATGTGGACCGCGCTTACCTTTTACCGACCCCGCTAATTGAATGGCATTACCCCACAACAGCAGTTTTTCTGTGACGGTAGTTTTACCGGCGTCAGGGTGGGAAATAATCGCAAAGGTACGGCGTTTGGCTAGTTCAGTAGTCAAATTACTCATAGAAATATCGCGCTATATAAAAGAAGAAAAAGTTGGCGGAATTATACTCCGGTATTTATTTTCGGAGTGAATTGAAGGCAGGCAATGCAAATTAACAGGCTATGGCTCTGCAGATACGGCCTGAAGATGGATATGTCTTTTCAGCCACAACCATGCCCAGAGTCCAAGCGTAATATTGGCAAGCGCAGTCGCGATAAAAAGCCCTGTCATCCCCCACCAATATTGCCCCAGCCACGCGAGAGGCAAGTAAATATACAAAACGCGCCCTGCCGATAACAGCATCGCAGGCCAAGGCCGGCCCAATCCATTAAACGCCGCATTAACTGACATGACCAAGCCATAAGCACCATAGCTCACAGGCACAATCATCAAATAGGTTGCGGCAATAGTGACAACTTCACCATGATCACCAAAAAGACCGGCGATTTCCGCACCAAAAAAGCCGAGAATCAGCGCAAGAAGGATCCCAAAAGCTAAACAAAACACCGTTAAAACCCGCAATGCTTCGTTAAGCCTGACTAACTTTCCTGCACCAAAATTTTGTCCAAAAAATGGACCAACAACACCGGATAATGCATAAAAAACAATAAGAGCCAAAGGCTCGATGCGCATCACAATACCCAAGGCAGCAACTGCATCTGTGCCATAGGCAGCAACCATAGCGACAACAATAGCGCTGGCAAATGGAATGATCACATTCGCAACCATCGCCGGAATGCCCACCTCAATAATTGCTTGCCAGGAGTGCTTTAACTTTTGCCAAGGTAAAAATGGACTAACCAACATGTGTACACGGGCATGCAAAATATACAGTGCCACTATCAGCATCAGGACTCTGGTAATCAAGGTAGCGACAGCAGCACCCTGTAACCCAAGGGCGGGCATCCCCAATAATCCAAAAATCAGGATGGGATCCAGCACTACGTTTAGCAGTGCCGCACCGCCCATCAAATAGCCTTGCACCTGGCTCATGCCCATTGCACGCAATGCAGACAGACATACCATCGGCACCATCAAGCAAGGTGCACTGAAATACCAAATGGACATGTAGGATCGGATGAGGGGAATCAAATCGGGCGTAGCACCCAACGCCAGGAAAAGAGGTTCAAGAGTAAACCAGCCAAGCAAGCACACACTCGCAGATATAATGAAGGTCAGACTCATCGCATCAGTAGCGAGCCTACGTGCCTTGCCGGAATCACCCTCTCCTATTGCTCTGGCAACAGCAGACGACGTACCGGCTCCAAGACCGATTCCCAGACTAGTTAGTACCATGATAATCGGAAAGGTAAAGCTTAGCGCCGCCAGAGGCTCACGCCCTAATTGGGCGATGAAAAATGTCTCTATGGCATTGAGCGACATAGTCGCCATCAGGCCCCACACCAAAGGCAATGCCAGATTTTTCAGCTGTTCAGAAACCCGTCCTTCTGTAAGGGTTGCTTGTAAGGGGGTTGCCATAAACACTGCCGATTGTTGTGGTTCGAATGAAGCGATCCAGAGAAACCGGGCCGTACCCAGATCAAAAAATGGCGAGCAGTATACACCAGTCGAGCCTTTTACCCCGGACGATGCCGTTAATCCCGCGACAAAGTGTCGCAGGATAATCACTCATATGGCGGCCGCGATCAAACCTGAGTCCGCTATAATCCGTCCATCCCTGACCTTATTCCCTATTTGGCTCACATGTCCCACAACACCACTCTTTCTGCTTCACTTACGCTTGCCGGTCATGCGCAGCATTTAGGCTACTGGGTCATTATCCGGACACTCATTTTGATTTGTCTTGGAGCTGCAATTGTTATTTTCTTATTGAATGGCACTATAAATCTGCCTTTTTCAGAAATTCTGACCGCGCTTATCGTGTTAACGGGCATCAACCTGCTCACCTTTGTCCGCTTGAAAAACCCTTTACCTGTGACGCAGATGGAGTTTTTCATTCACTTGCTGATGGATTTAATCGCCCTCAGTGTGGTGTTTTATTACAGTGGTGGAGCGAACAATCCTTTTGTTTCTTATTTTCTTGTCCCAATTTGTATATGTGCGGCAACACTAAATGGCCGCTACGCATTGGTGATTACAATACTGGGAGTCGTCAGCTATTCACTCTTACTTTTTTTTCATATTCCGTTACCGATTCTTTCGCCTCATCACCATCAGGCCGATAACTCACTTAACCTGCACGTGCTGGGTATGTGGTTGAATTTTTTTATCAGTGCCTGCTTGATTACTTATTTTATTGTAAAAATGGCGCGTGATTTACGTGCACAAGAAGCACAATTGAATCGCTGGCGAGAAGATCAATTGCGAGATGAACAAGTTATGGCAGTTGCCACACTGGCAGCAGGAACAGCGCATGAACTAGGAACGCCACTATCAACCATGAAGCTGCTACTGAGTGAACTAAAAACAGACTATGCTCATGTGCCCGCACTACAGAACGATTTAAAAATTTTACAAGATCAAGTCAATCAGTGTGCCGCAACATTGCATGAGCTGGTTGCCACAGCGGAACAGGGAAAGGAGGGAAAATTACATGATCAGGATATACGGAGCTATTGCCTCACATTGCTTGAGCGCTGGCAAATCATGCGACCAGATGTCACTGCAACCATTTCTATTTCTGATCAACTGCCAAGTATTAATGGACAGTTTCATCCAACAATTGCGCAAGCCATCATAAACCTTCTAAACAACGCAGCTGATGCAAGCCCTGACAATATTGGCATTCATATTTTCTGGGATGCACAAAAAATAAATTGGATTATTGATGATAATGGACCAGGCGTAGCAGCGGAAATTACCGCACACATTGGCAAATCATTTATTTCAACAAAAACCAAGGGATTGGGAATAGGTTTATTATTAACACAAGCAACTATCAACCGTTATGGAGGAACAGTTGAATTAAAAAATCGCAAAGAAAAAGGCACTCGCACCTATTTAGAAATTCCTTTTAGTCAACCCAAATAACCAAGATCTCATCAAAACATGATGCTTATGAATGAAACGCTAATCGACTTTCTAATCGTAGACGATGATCCCACACTAGCGGAAATGCTTGCGCGAGTTTTGCATCGCCGTGGATTCACCTGTCGTATTGCAAGTGATAGTGCGCAAGCATTACAGCTAACAGGCGACACTTTGTTTTCCAAAGCGATTGTGGATTTAAAGCTGGGAAAAGATTCAGGTTTGGTATTAATAAAGGAGTTGGTTATACGCCAGCCCAAATTAGCTATTGTTATGCTAACTGGCTATTCCAGTATTTCAACTGCAGTGGAAGCCGTAAAATCTGGAGCAGTAAATTATTTGTGCAAGCCGGCAGATATCGATGACATTCTTGCGGCATTTGGATCGCACAATACAACACCATTAACTGCTGAAAGTTATACGCCAATATCTGTTGATCGCCTCGAATGGGAACATATCCAGAAAGTGCTACAAGAGCAGGGAGGGAACATTTCTGCTACTGCGCGAGTACTTGGCATGCATAGACGAACATTACAACGAAAGTTACAAAAACGCCCTGTAAAACAATAAAATCAATATTATCAATTAGAGCTGACGAGCCATCAGTAGCGCATCCTCATGGCCATTAACAGTCGGATAATAATTTTTCCGCTGACCAACCTCAAAAAAATCTTCCTTCTCATAAAGAGCAATAGCCTTACGATTAGATACTCTCACTTCTAAAAATAGCATATCCGCTTTTTCTTTTACACATTCAACAGCAAGCTTTAACAAACACCGTCCTATTCCTTTACGTTGAAACGCAGGCGAAACTGAAATATTTAACAGCTCCGCGTCACCGCCGCCGTGAGTCACAACGACGTAACCAACCAAAACACCTTTATGCTCAGCCAGCCAACATTTCTGCCGCCCATTTAAGCAATCCTCGAAACTAGATTGACGCCAAGGATGGGAATGAGCACTTCGCTCCAGTGTCATTATTTGCGGAATGTCGCTTTCATCAAGTAAACGATAGTGCAGATATAAACCTGAATCAGTTACATCAGATAAGGCAGGAGAATTAATCATTTTGTTACTAAGAAAGTGCTGCCATCAAGAAAATCACTACAAACTAGCCCATAACCTAGCTTTTTGCTGCGGCTGCTGTAGCAAGCTAATTAAATTAGGAAGAATCAAAGCCCGAATAGATAAATTATCAAGGTCAACCGTTTTCCAACAACAATTAATCCAAGCAGCATCTTTTGGTAAAAAATAATTGGCAGAATTCTCTCCCATTAACCAGAGTTTATTTAGAGGGCGTAATTCATTTTCAACAGCCAACCAAGTCTGCAATTCATTTCTCGCATCATCTTCAGTATGCGAAACAAAGCGATTTTCAATCATCGGCCAGTGCATCACTTCTTCATTCAGAGTAAAAGATACCGCGCCTAAATAAGTGCGCAAAATATTTCCCAGCAATAACTCTGTGGGTAAGGCCAATTGCGAATTACGTGCATCCACAATTAAAAAACCAGGCACGGGCCGCCAAAGGCTCAGAGAAAAAGGCTTAATAACCGATGCCTTCTTTTCCTCTAATTGCTGAAGGATAGATGCCGTATTAACCGCTGAGGGAGCAGAACTTACTGGTTTGTCAGATTTGATTAGCGAGTCCAGCAAAGACGGTGAGATGGTTACGTTTTTTGGTAGATCTGCAACAGTATCAAATACTAGTCCAACATCTGGGCATACCGCTGAAACCTCCGCAACCGGCAACACACAAGCAGTGGACATTTGCGCTGAGGGCAGATGCCAGCGCGGCATATAACTCTCAATCCCAAGCAAAGATAAATAGGTCTGTCGTTGCAGTTCATTCATGGTCTAAATCACTCTGATCTGAATGACAGTATAACGTCTGAAGAGATAAAAAAGCAGAATGAAACAAGTTTGGATTAATGCAGCTGGGAAAAAACAGAAATAAAAAATCCCTGTCAGAGGTCTGACAGGGATTTTGTATTA